>DATKXO010000300.1:0-5456 GCA_035528995.1 Phycisphaerae bacterium
GCGGGGGGCACCCCGGTGGACAAGGCGGTGACCGGCGGGGCGCTCACCGGGCGGGCGGTTTCGGATACCATGGGGCATGGATCGACACCGCCCGTGGGGGCGCCGGGGAACGGCGATGCCCAGGCGGGCGGGCGAAGGTAAGGACTCGGTACGATGCCGGAACACCGTTTTGTCACCGCGATCAACTGCATGGACGGCCGGGTGCAGGAGCCGGTCTTCCGATGGATGACGCGTCGGCTGGCGGCCCACTACGTGGACATGATCACCGAGGCAGGCCCGGTCGTCATGCTGGCCACCGGACACCGCAGCGAGTGGGCCTCCATCGAGCAGCGCGTGCAGATCTCGATCAACGCGCACGGCAGCCGGGCGGTGGCCGTCATTGGCCACCACGATTGCGCCGGCAATCCGGTGCCTGACGAAGTCCACTTCGAGCAGATCAAACAGGCGGCGGCCGTGGTCGGCCGGTGGAACCTCGGCGTGCGTGTTCTGGGCCTGTGGGTCACCAAGCGATGGAACGTCGACGTGATCTGCGACAGCGACATGGACCGCGACATGCTCTGATCCATGGGCGCGAGCGGCCAGCTTCCCCCGTTCGGGCAATCGGGCGGCCCTACGCACGTCAGTCACGTCGGCGCAACCGTTCATGTCATCACCGGCGGGCGGTGCAGACGAACCAAACTCCGAGCAGGACCGTGGCGCCGCCGAGCAGGCCGACGGCGTTGATGCGTTCGCCGAGAACGATCGCGGCCGTTATCCAGGTGACGATGGGCTCGAGGTAGAGGTAGGCGCCGGCGGTGGTCGAGCCGACGTCGCGGACGGCCGCGTTCCATAGCCAATGGGCCGAGCCGGTGCAGACGACGCCGAGGAACACGACGGCCGACACAGTCTTGAGGTCCCAGGGTCCGACCTGCCACGGTTGTGCGAAGGCCACGAGCGTCGTCGCCAATGCGGCGACACCCACGGCCGCAAAGGTCACGGGGAGGGAGCCACTTCGGGTAACGGCCCTGACGGCCAGCAGCGTGTAGGCGGCCCAGGTGATGCAGGAGACCAGTTGGAGCAGGTCGCCGAGCTTGGCGTCGGTGAATCGCACGCCGGTCGATAGCGAGACGATGAGCACGCCGCAGGTGCCGAGCAGGATTCCGCCCCAGGCGCGTGCACGCAGGCGCTCGCCCAGAAAAACGAGGGCGCCGACGGCGATGGCGATGGGGGCGAAGGCGATGATCCAACCGGTGTTGGTCGCCGTGGTCTTGAGCAGGCCGACGGCCTGAATGAGCAGGTGGGCGGCCAGGATCGCACCGAGCAGCACACAGCGGGAGCGGTCCTGAGCGTGCGGCCGGACGCGGCCTCCCACGAGACGGGCCAGGGCTAGCATCGTGGCGCAGCCGATGATCATGCGGGCGGCCACCAGGGCGAACGGCGTGAGGACCTCGAGGGCGATCCTGGTGGCCACGAACGACACGCCCCAGAAGACGACGACGGCCAGGGCCTTGATGGAAAGGCGTTCGTGCAGTCGCATCGGGTCCGTGTCCTCTTGCCTCGGCATGCCGCCGCCGACATCCGCTGCCGCGAACGCGACAGGGTAATGGCACCCGCGGCGCATGCGACAGGGCGTTGGCACGCGGGGGGCCGACCCGTGCCCACACGGGGCGGGCGATGGGGCAATTGTAGGGGAGGCGCCGGGCGGCGGCGCGGTCGTCGGGGCGCCTGCCGGACTCCGGGAGGCCCGGCCGGTGGGCCATGCGGGTGACGCCGAACGGGCTGAGCACATGCCGTTTTGACGGCTGTCTGGGCGGGCCGGCACGCTCGCGAAACCACGCGGGCACGGCCTCCGGCGACGCTGCAATGGCCGCGCTTCAGGTGTGGCTTCGCGTCTCGGCTGGCTGACTGGGAGCCGCCATTGGCCTGAGGTCCGGGCACGCCACTCCCCTCTGCCGGCGATGTCGGGGCCACGCGGGGATGACACACTCAAGTGTCTGAAAAACAAACACTTGCGGAGAATCCGTCTCCCGGCCCCAGGACAATACCGCCACCGAAAACGCGTCTCCAGGTCCCCATATGCCGCCTGCGCTGGTGCGCAACTTGGGCCGGGTCAGTCGTTTACGGCTGGCCTCTCTCTTGCTCACATCACCCGAAACCCGGTCGGCCGTGACGTCTGGGCATGGCGGCTGCGGCGGCATCAACCCTCGGCAATCAACGCATCGTTCTCGACAAACGGAGGTCTTCGCTGAACGTCTCCTGTACCCTTGATCTGGGCAAGTATGTTCGCGTCGCCGGTTCTTGGTTGTGGGTCGAATGCCGCATGAATCGTCATGCCACCATGCCTGCTTGCGCGGACTGCGTGCAGAAACACGTCAGACCTCGGGAAGTCCGCGTTCTCTGCCCATTCGCGTACGGTCGTTCGGGCAGCAAGCGGATTGTGGCCGCCCCAGAACCGGTTTACGATCCTGAGCTGCTCGGGAGCAGCGCGGGCCTGCCCGACTTCCGGAAACCGGGTCAATCTACGGGAGCGCGTCATGTCGCCTGAAACCAGCTTATGGCGAGCCGGGCAGCGATCGCGCCTTTGCCTGGCGATGCTCGTTGCGGGCTTTTTCATCGACGGAGCGTCCGTTCCTGCGGCCACTGCCGCACCCGGCGCTGCGGCGCAGGCCGATGCGGACGCACCCGGTGAGTCCATCCAACGTCGTTTGCCCCCATCCGGCTGCGCGGACTGCCACGCGGGCATCGAGTGGATCCGCGATCCGGGCTCGACCATGATGCAACAGATTCTCTCGCAGGGTCAGCGTTACGATGATCCGGCCGGCTGCGTGGTCTGTCACGGCGGCGACCCCTCGGCGACGACGGCCGAGGATGCCCACGCGGGCGGGGGTTTCTATCCATCACCAACCAGCCCGTGGATCAACGAATCCACCTGCGGCTTGTGCCACGCGCGACATACCCGAACGCAGTGGACCTCGCTGATGATGACCGAGTCGGGCAAGATTCAGGGCACCTCCTGGTCGTTCGGCGGGTTGCAGGGCTACGAACATCGCTGGGGCAACTACGACGTGAAGAACCCTGCCGACCCGGCCAAACGCGTGGGCACGCCAGCCTATCGATCGTACATGGAGACGCTCAAGAAGGTCGAACCCAACGTCTTCCCCGACGAGCAGGTCACGCTGCCACGGGCGGTCACCGACCTGGCTGCGCTCGCGGGCAACCCCGAACTGGCCGCGTTCACCTACATCCGCGCCGAGTGCCAGCGTTGTCACCTGGGCGTCCGCGGGCGACAGAAGCGCGGCGACTACCGGGGCATGGGGTGCGCGGCGTGCCACATCCCCTATTCCGACAACGGGCTGTACGAAGGCGGCGACCCGACGATTCCGAAGGACGAACCCGGCCACCTGCTGGTGCACGCCATGCAGTCCACGCGCGAGGCGAAGGTCACCGCCGGCGACGTGGCCTACAGCGGCATCCCGCTGAAAACCTGCGAGACGTGTCACAACCGCGGCAAACGAATCGGTGTTTCGTTTCAGGGGCTGATGGAAAGCGCGTTTGAGACGCCGTACACTGAAGGCGGAGGCGGGCAGATCGCCCTGCACACCAAACGCTACATAGCCATGCACACCGACATTCACGCGCGGGAGGGCATGATCTGTCAGGACTGTCATACGTCGATCGACGTGCACGGCGACGGCTTCATCGCCGGGACCAATCTCGCCCAGATCCAGATCGAGTGCCCCGACTGTCACGGCACGCCCGAGAGCTATCCGTGGGAGTTGCCGCTCGGCTACGGAGATGAACACGCCGAGCAGCCTCAGACCGGTGAGCCGCGCGGCGTCGCCACTTCGCTGCCCCAACCGCTGACGGAGGGCACGCCGTACGAGCCCGAGGACGGCTATCTGCTCACCGCGCGAGGCAACCCATTCCCCGAGGTCGTGCGTCGCGGAAACCGGGTCATCGTGCACGCCGCGGGCGGAAAGGACATCGAACTGCGCCCGCTCAAGCTCATCAGCCGGGAGCGATCCTGGGAGCCGGCCGTCGAAGCCCGAGTGGCGATGCAGCAGGTGGAAGAGCACATCGACCGCATGGAGTGCTACGCCTGTCACGCCAAGTGGGTGCCGCAGTGCTACGGCTGTCACCTGCGGATCGACTTCTCCGAAGGCAAGCAGTGCTTCGACTGGGTACAGGCCGGCCACATGCACGAGAAACCGGAGAACCGCAATGACACCCGCGAGGGTGACTACGAGGTGATGATCCCAGGCGAAGTGTCCGAGCAGCGTTCGTACATGCGTTGGGAGGATCCGCCGTTGGGCGTCAGCGGTGAAGGGCGGATCTGTCCGGTCACGGCCGGGTGCCAACCCAGTGTTACCGTTATCGGCGAAGACGGAGAGACGATCATCCTCAACCACATCTTTCGCACACCGCCGAACACGGAGGGCGCCGGCCCCGAGGGGCAGCTTGCCATCGACATGAGCCCCGGTCAGCCGCACACCATCGGCCGGGCGCGGTCCTGCACGTCGTGTCATTCATCAGAGAAGGCACTGGGGTACGGGATCGAAGGCGGGCGGCTGTCCGGGCCCTGGCAGAATCCGGTCTACGTCGACCTGATGACGGCTGACTTCCAGCTCATTCCCGACAAGGCCGAGCCTCAGATCGAAGCCATCCCGAACCTCGAAGCCGACTGGTCACGTTTCGTCACCGAAGACGGGAAACAGCTCCAGACCGTCGGCCACCATTGGAGCCTGTCCCGGCCGATGAACAACGCCGAACGCGGGAACACCGATCGCGACGGCGTCTGCCTGGCCTGCCACCAGGAAATTCCCGAGCGGTCGGTGGCCGTGAGCCTGCTGCACCACGTAGCCGAAGCCGGCGACATGCTGCCGAAGACCGACGACGAGCACGCGGCGCTGCTCCACAAGAACATCCTCTTCGCCGCGTGGGGCCAGGTGGGCGGTGGCTTCCTCGGCGTGGTCGGCGTGCTGCTAATCGCCGTCTGGCTCTGGAGGCGACGGAAGGAAGGCAGGGCCGACGCGGCCGACAAAGAAGGATCGACGCCTGTCGCAGACGGTGAGGACAGCGGCGAGACACCGTAAGACTCACCCGGCCGGCTCATCGGGGAGCAGCCGGCACGCCTGCCCTGGGATACATCCGGCGGCCATACACCTTGATGTCAGGGGCACCCGGCCGTGAGACCCGGAAGGACTCCCAAGACCGAGCCCTACCCGTTATTGACCGGTGCCCGGTATGCACCCGTGGCCCTTATTCGATTGTGTCATGGGACGGATTCGTCCGGGGCACCTCCCTTCGGTCGGGCGCACCCGTGCGTTGGGTGCCTACCGTGCGCGTCTCGTGCCCGTGGCCTTTTTCTTGTCGGCGTCGCGGCCTCCGGTGGCGTCGGCTACGCGCATCCGCGCCTGAGGGGTGCGTTCCTCTACCCCTATAACTTGGCGCCCGATCACCTTCAGGGGGTGCGGATT
>DATKXO010000301.1:0-2501 GCA_035528995.1 Phycisphaerae bacterium
CACCGGGGTTCCCCCGGAAAACGATCCGCCGCGGGTGGGCACGGTGCCCACGCTACCGAAGGGCTGGTAGAACGCACCCTGTCCGACCTGTCCGCCGGCGCCCTCACCGGGGACACCCGCGGCCAGCGCGTTGCCGATTCCGGGGACCGCCGGGGTGAAGCCTAGCCGCGAGAAGCTTCGGGGGAGCAGCAGCCGCGTACCCGTGATGGGGTCGATGATCCCCCCGGCGCCCTGCAGGGATGAGGGGATGAAATCGAAGGACGCGTTGCCGCTGTTCAGCACGATGTCCAGGTCCAGTCCGAGCTCCTCGAGGTAGTTGCTCTGGACCGTGATGAAGCGTGCCTCGACCGCCACCTGAATGGCCTGTTGGTCGCGCAGCTTGCTGAGCAGGTCGGAGATTTCCTCGTGGGCCGAGGGGGTCTGGGTGATCACCAGTTGCCCGTTGAGTTCCTCGATGGATGCGACCAGCCCGCCGCTGGCCCGCCAACTGTCCGGCTCGATGGTGTTGCGGATCAGGTCGAGCAGGGCGATGATGCGGTCCTCGCGGGCCTGGTCGTCCTGCCCGTCGTCGTCGTCATCGTCGTCGGTGAAGATGGACTCGCCGCCGCCGCCGCCGCCGCCGCCGCCCCCGCCGCCCCCGCCGCCGGTCTCGCTCAGGTCAATGGAGGGCGCGTCGGTGAAGTCGGGGACGACCATGAGCAGGTCGCGGATGTCGTAGACGTCGGTGATCACGTCGCGATCGAGCAGGTCCTTGGTGGCGATCTTGATGACGCCGTCGCCGATGACGTAGCCGAGTTGCACTTCGCTGCCGCCGACCAGCTCGAGGATCTGCTCGAGGGCCGCCTTGAAGGTGATTTCCGAGGGAAGTCGCAGGGTGACCGGGAAGTCGCGGTCGATGCCGTACATCTCCAGGTCGTTCCAGATGACAGTGATGTTCACGCTCTGCCCGCGGGACAGCTCGTCGATGACCTCTTCGAAGGCCTGGTCCTCGAAGGCCACGGTCATGGGCTGATCGAGCTGGTCGTGCAGGGCCAGATCCTGGTCGCTGAGACGCTCCCGTCCGGTGGCGGCCCGGTGGGCGGAACTGACAATCTCGGGCCAGTCCCGCGGATAGCGTGGTTCGTAGGAGTGCCAGGGGATGAAGGTCTCATCCAGGTCGCGAAGCACGTCGCGTGATTCTCGGTCGAAGTTGTTGCGGTGCTCGCGTTGCTGCCGGAGAGAGTGCAGGTCTTCCCAGTCCACGACCAGCCAGCGAGCCCGCTCGTTGTTCGGATCGATGGCCGTTACCTGCTTGAGCGTTTCGATCGCCTCGCCGAGGCGCTGATCCTTCTTCAGCTCGAAGGCCTGGTTCATCAGGGCGTCGATCTGTCCCTGTCGCCGGAGACGGACTTCGTCGAGCCGTTTCTGCCGCTGTTGGAAGGCCTCGTCGCGCTGCTCGGCAACGCGGGCCTGGTTGTAGTGCCGCTCGTCGTCCTCGACGTAGGCGGCCAGGGCGTTTACCTCGCTGACCAGGCTTTCATATTTGGTGAGCGGATCGGCGTATTGCCGGGCCGATTGCACGATCTGGCGGGCGTGCAGGACGCCCTGACGGCCCGCCTCGTAACGGTTGGCCAGAACGTGCTCGCGCACCTGGCGTTCGGCTTCGCGATACCGGGCCACCGCCCGCTGCCAGTTGATCAGGTCACTGGCCCGCATCCGGTCGATAAGCGAGGCGGGGCCGGCCTCGACGCCCTCGTGTGCTTGTACCAGACCGAGCCCGTTCACGGCCTCGGGATAGCCGGGCATGGCAGCCAGGGCCTGCTCGAACAGGCGCCGAGCTTCGGCCAGCCGCCCCGCGTCGAGCATCTGGTAGCCCTGGTCGGTGAAAGAGCGGGCCTGGCGGGTGCCGGTGTCGTCCACGGGCGCCTGGTCGCTCTGGGGCAGCTCGATGAATTCCTGGTTGATCGTGACGGTCGATGTCACCTCGGCGACGTCGGAACCGTCGGGCGGCGAATCGACGTTGGAGACCGGGAGAACGACGGCTTGTTCTTCGCTGGCCTGTCGCAGTTCGGCGACGCGGCGAAGCAGGTCGGCGGCGTTCCGTCGCACCGGGGCCGGGGCATACTCGTTGTCGAGCACGCTCCGGGCCAGTTCCTCGGCCTGGTCCAGTCGGCGGTCGGTCTCGGCGAACTCGGCCTGCTCGAGGTCTGTCGAAGCCCTCTCGACCATGGCCAGAGCGACCTGGACACGATCGACGTACTCGTCGCGGCGGGCACGGTCCGCAGCGTTCAGGGGTTCGACGTCGATGGCAAGCAGCGCCTCCTGCGCGGCGAGGTACTTGCCCTCCTGGAACAACTGGATCGCGGCGGCCAGGTCCTCGGCCTCATCGGCGATCACCTTGGGGACAGCGGCGGTGCAACAGGCCACCACGAGCAGGAATCGGATGGCACGGGCGACTGGGGCGGGGCGATGCAAGGGTCATCCTCCTAAGTTGGCGGCTGTCGATCTCGGGTCGGGATGAC
>DATKXO010000302.1:0-4633 GCA_035528995.1 Phycisphaerae bacterium
AAGGCGACGACGATCGGCCGGCGTGGGCCAACGTCGGGCGTCGTGTGGGCGTCTGGCGGGAGAACGATCTCCTTGCGCCCGCCGCGGCGCTTGAACTCCATCGGGACGTGAATGTTGAGCGTATCGTCGTCTGCGGGCCCGGCCGCCTGCCCGCCATCCCGAAGTTCGGCGACGACCGATCGCAGGCCATTGGTTCGGATCCGGATGTCGAGCCCGTCGGTCGATAGCACGGCCTCCTTCACCAGGAGGCGGACCACCCGCTCCTGCTCCGCCGGGAACAGCTCGTCCCACACCGGGTCCAGCTTGCCAAGGGCGTCGACGACCTCGGCCTCGGTGATGGGCGTCTGCTCGTGGGATTCGAGGCCCGTCTCGATCTCTCGGAGTTGGCGTTCGACCTCGGCGTACTCCTCGTTCAGCTTGCGGAGTTCGTCGGCCAAGGCGCCGTCACCGTCTCCGCCGGCGCCGACGAGGTTGCGGATCATCTTCCGCAGCTCGCCCAGGCGTTTGTCCGACGCTTTCTTCTCCCGGCCGAGGGCTTCGCGCTTCTGCTTCTCCTGGTCCTGTGCCGCCCGGTACGTCCGGGCGATGACATCCGGGCTACGGAGGATGCGGCGCAGCTGTTCCACGACGGCGCCTTCGATCTCGCCCGCGGCGACGGACTTCACCGGGCAGGCGTCATGCCCGTTCCGTTCGGCATGGTTGCAGCGGTAGTACCGGTAGAACTTCGGGCGCTTCCCGGTGACCGAAGTGCCCATTGCTGTGGGCCTGCTACGAGGCCCAGTCCTTCAGGAATGCGACCCACTCGTCGCGGGTCATGGGTTCGTGTGCTTCGGTTGCCTGGTCGTCCTCGACCCGCCAGAGCGTCACGTCGATCGGGTCGGGCGACACGCGGACGGTCCCGCGTGCGAGGCGATTGGCCTGCTCGATGGTCAGCGTCTGTTCCATGTGGTTCTCCTGGGCGTTCAGATGCCCAGCTCGTCGTACAGCCGGTTGAGCTGGTCCGGGCCGCCGACCAGCTCGATGAGCGTGTCGGCGAACCACCGGACCTGGACGCTGACAGCGTGGTTGTTCGTTCGGATCGATTCGATATGGGCGACGATCACCGCCACGGCCTGCGGGCTGAGGTTGTCGCGGAGGACGTCGCGCAACACGTCCTTCGCGTCGCCGCCGTAGGTCACCGTCTCGTGGCGCTGCGGCACGGTCACGCGGACTCTCTTCCCGCGGGAGTCCGCCTCGTAGGTCTTGGGTCTCCTGCGTTCCATGCTGCTCTCCTCGTGCCGGATAGCGCCGGCCGCGCCGCTTGGCCTCCCGCGGAGGACGTGCGGCGGGGCCGTGCCCCGCTAGCCGGCGCAGGCGGCCAGGTGTCGCCCGAGGGCGTCGCCGTAGGCGAACCGCGTCGTCGGCCGTCGCCGCACCCGCTCGGGCGCCGGGGGCAGGTACTCGATGCGCCCCGCCTCCTCGAGCTGCTTGCGGTAGATCTCCACCCGCCGGGCCCGTTCGGCATCGGCCAGCTCGAACCGCCGCAGTCCGTGGCCGTTCAGCCATCGTCGGGCGGCGGCCAGGACCGCAAGATCCTGCTCGTCGTAGTCCGTGCAGCGCTTGCCGCCGACCTTCCGCGTCGGCGCTGTGGTCTGCTTCCCATTGGTCCTCATCGTGTTCTCCTCGTGGTTGACGTTCACGACACGATGAGGCCATGGACCAACGCGGATGCTAAGCCACATTCCCGGGAAACCGGCAGATTCCTGCGCGTTGCATGGGTCGCAAAAGAAAACACTTATGGCGAATAGGGAAGATTCCTCTGCGAATCTGCCACCCCATGCGGATGGCCCATCGGTCCCCGGGGGACCCCGGGCGACGGCCCCGCCGGGCGGGAAGGTCGACCCCGGCGCCCTGACGGTCGAGCAAGCGGGGGAGGGCCTGCCGACAGCGGGCGGCATGCGATGGCGGAGGTGGTCCGTCGGCACGATGTGACTGGGACGCCTCCTTCGTCTGCCTGACCGCCGCCAGCGCCGAGCGGGGCAAGCACCCCCCGGAGACGATCAAGACCTGGCTGGAGACCAACCCGATATGCTGGCGGACCGGCCGCAGGTCGCTTCCCCATCCGCAGCCTAGCGCGGATCACCAACCGCCAGGAGGACCAGCGCTACATGGAGGAGCCCGCGCGAACCGAGTGGAACCCCGACAAGATCGTCATGCCGGTCGGTGCCACTCCGGCAGGCAAGGGCGAGCCCCGCCCCTTCATCTGGCGCCGCCCATTTCGGGCGGCCAGGCCCAGAGGTAGCGTGACGGGCTCCTTGCACTTGGCCCCCGCCACCAGGCGCAGGTAGTCCGAGCGCAGAACACCCTCCAGGGCCCGCGATCCCCATCCCGCCTGGATCGTCAGTCGGCCGGTCGATTACCGTCCTTTACGCCAGCCGTCCAGCCCACGGGGTCTACAGAAACCCACCGACCAGGCATCCCCATTGAGGGAACCGATGGGGAATTGCATCCCGGCGCCGTTGAACGTCACCGGCTGTGGCGGGGTGAAGGCAAACGCAAGATGCCACTTCGCGCCGGGGAAGGCCAGCTCGGCGGCGGCGATTTTCAGCTTCGTGCCGGGCTTCGCCTCCACTTCCTTGCCGCTGGCATCCACCGCAATCACCCGCGCCCAAGTGGGCGCGCCCTGCGGGGAGGTCCACCGGCCCGGCACGGTGAAGTGTGTCGGGTCGAACCGCGTCCACCCGGCGTCCATGCGCGTGGTGATGCGGTCGGGCCTGAAGCTCATCCGATATCGGCAGTCTCCGTAGGCGCTGGGCGCTCCTGTCAGGGCCGCGGGGACAGATGATGGCCAAGTGTAGTTGTTCGTACAGCCGTCGAACAGCCAGGGCTTCTTCCCGTCGGAGAAGGTGAACAGCGGGCTGCCGTTCAGGCGTACGGCGCCGTCGTCATCGGCCAGGTAGCGGGTCATTCCGCTATCCATGTCCATTTCGGCGATGTATCGCGGCGCGCTCACCCGGAAGACATTGCGCGCCGGGTACCGGTAGACGTATTCCAGGACGGGATTGACGACGAGGTGGAAGGGCAGAGCCGCGGTGCGGATCTTCTGCGCGGCTTTCTCGGTGCGATAGCCGACGCGGTACGGGATGAGCCATTTGCCTTGCGCCGCATCTCTGCCGGCGATGCACGTGACTTGCACTTGCGCCGTCGCGCCCGGCGGGAGGGGCCCGAACTGCGGCGCCGCGGGCTCGACCGTCACCCCCGCCGGCAGCTCAAAGGCCAGGGCGCCGGTAATGTCCTGCCGCAGCGTGTTCTTCACGGCGAAGGTCACTGCCCGACGTGCTCCCCGTTCCAGGCGGGCGACGGTGGTATTCGGGGCCACCGGGAAAGGGCACTCGACCGGTGGTGGGTCGGCCCGAGCGGTCGCCGGCAGCGTGCCGAGGGTCAGATAGCCACCGGTGATGTTGGCGCGGGCTGGCTGACCGTTCAAGGTAAGCGCCGCCTTGGCGCCCGGAAGACTCAAAGCCGTCCACCCGCCGCGCGCCACCACCGTGCCGTCTCTGCGCACGCGCAGGTAGCCGTAGTCCTTGAAGGCGACACGGGTTTTTGGGTCATCGTCCGCCACCAGCACGTGCTCCGGCGTGCCCGGTTGCGGCCCAAAGGAGACGGCGGCATAGTCGGTGTAGCCGGTGGCGTCCACGCGCATCAGCATGGCACGATCGGATTGCGCCAACCTGGTGACTGCGGTAACCTGTGGCTTCGCCGCGTTGGCGTACGGCTTGTGGGCGGCAGCGAAGACCGTCTGGCGGACGCCATCCCGCCGCGCGATCAGCATGCCCAGTGGGTCGAACGTGCGTTCGACTTGCTTGCCCAGCTCTATGCCGGAGACGCCGTGCGTGACCATTGTGTTCGGTTCGCCGGCCATGGTGACGCGCACGGCGGCCGTGTGATCGTACCACTCGGGGCCGAACTTGCCCTTCCGACTGCCCGGCTGCTCTTTGATCACGAAGTCCAGCGACCAGGGCTTGTCGGTGGTCATCGCCCGCCGATCGCTGACGAGCCAGAAGCGCCTGTCCAGTGCATTCGACGGTTTGAACAGCTCGGGGCGGGCCGGCCGAGGCATGCCGAAGCTGTGCAGCAGGTAGTCGTAGGTGCGCGGCGTCGGACTGGCGGCGTAGAAGACATCCAGCAGGTACTCTCGGGTCAGGAGCAGCACGCGCGTCTGGTCGACCTTCTCGAAGACGCCGGACGCCGATGTCGCCAGGTACTTCACCTCTGGCGTGAAGGCATGCCGGACGTCGCAAGGCCGTGCCCGCGTGTCCCTTTCATCGACCATGAGCGTATTGTGGGCGATGGTGTTACGCGTCCAGCCGATATTGGCATTCTCGTACTGTATCGCGTTGTAGTCCGGGTACAGCAGTCGGCCCGCGCCGTGGAAGATAAGGCTGAACTTGTCGTGGTGATCATGGCCGTAGCCCTTGGTCATGAGCTGGAACACCACCGGCGCATCGCTGTTCCAGTAGGCCGGAGACTCCTCCGCGCGCAGGATGGCCAGCCCGAAGTCGGGCCAGATCTTCGAGGACACGGAGGGCAGCTCGATCTTCTCCGGCAGCGGTCGGCGATCGATTAGCGTGGGCTTGTAGTCCGGGACCATCGC
>DATKXO010000303.1:0-5853 GCA_035528995.1 Phycisphaerae bacterium
CCTCCAAAACACGGACTTGGTACCGGAGCACCGCCGCGGTGCCGCTGTATTATACGCCCGATAACCACTGGCGGTTGGAAGGGCGCCTCGGGAAATTCCAGAAACCGGCCCGCATGATTGCCCGGTCCACGGGCGATCGGCCCGCCCGGACCTCGGTCGCCTTGTCGCCTGTGACCGCCCAACCCACGTCACGCAGCATCACCCAGCCGCTCGCCCCTGCTCGCGTCACCGCAACCGCCCGGATACATTGTCGCCCATGAAGACGATCGGACTCATCGGCGGGATGAGCTGGGAGTCGTCGCTCGAGTATTACCGCACCGTGAACGAGCGGGTCCGGGACCGGCTCGGCGGGCTGCACTCGGCCAGGTGCGTGATGTACTCGTTCGACTTCGACGAGATCGAGACCCTCCAGCAGCGCGGCGCGTGGGATGAGGCCACGCGCCGCATGATCGACGCCGCCCGCGCGCTCGAACGGGCCGGGGCCGACTTCGCCCTGATGTGTACCAACACGATGCACATGATGGCCGCGGGCGTGGAAGCGGCGATCGGCATCCCACTGCTGCACATCGCCGACACCACCGCCGACAGAATCAAGGCCCAAGGGCTGCGCACGGTCGGCTTGCTTGCCACACGCTTCACGATGGAGCAGGACTTCTACAAAGGCCGGCTGATCGAGAAGCACGGCCTGGAGGTGCTCGTGCCGCCGGCGGAAGACCGCCAGCTCGTCCACGACGTGATCTACAACGAACTGTGCCGCGGCCAAATCCGCGACGAATCGAGACAACGCTTTCGACAGATCATTCGGCGTCTGGCCGACGAGGGCGCCGCGGGAGTAATCCTCGGCTGCACGGAGCTCGGCCTGCTAATCAAGCAGACGGACAGCCCCGTGCCGCTTTTCGACACGGCGGTCATCCACGCCGAGGCGGCGGCCGATTTCGCCCTGCAACCCGTTTGAGACCACGTACCCTCTGTCACGCTGAGCGCCGCGAAGGGCCTCGAACGGGAGAAGACGTTACAATCCGGCACGTACTCCGGTACACGCGGTATCCAAGCGGGAGACGGTCATGCCTGTCACACTCAGTTGTCCGCAATGCGGCCAAGCCTTGTCGGTCTCAGCGTCGCGCGGCCAACAGGTTCGTTGCGGGGCCTGCAACGCGGTGTTTCCGATGCCGCCAGCCGCCGCCCAGGTGCCAGCGGGGCAAGAGACGACGCTGGACTACGCCGCCCCATCCAGGCCGCCGCGCAACGGCATGGCGATCACCGCTCTGGTGCTGGGCATTGTCTCCCTTCCAACCGCCTGCGTTTTGATCGGCCCACTGCTTGGCCTGGTGGCCTTGATCCTCGGGATCGTGGCCTTGGTGCGCGTCAACAAGCGACCCGTCGAATACGGCGGCAAAGGGATGGCGATCGCCGGGATTTGCTGCGGTGCCGCGAGCTTTCTGCTCGTCCTGCCCCTGGCGCTCTCGATCACGCTGCCGTCGCTGTCGCGGGCGCGCGAGCTGGCCAAGCGCGCCGTCTGTGCCGCGCAGCTCCAGGCAATCGGACAAAGCTGCCAGATCTACGCGGGCAACAACGCCGGCTGGTTCCCACCGGACCTGCAGAGGCTGATCGATATGGGTCACGTCACGCCGGCGGCCTTGCAATGTCCCTCCGAGTCGAACCCCTCCGAGCTTGTGTTCGACTACGTCTACGTGCCGGGCCTGCAAGCCACCGTACCTGTCGATTGGATCCTGGCCTACGAGGACCCGGCCAACCACAACGGCGAGGGCGGGAATGTGCTCTACGTCGACACCCACATCGAATTCCTAAAGACGGCGAAGCTGAGGGAAGAGCTTGAACGCATCCGGCGGGAGATCGAAGCGTCGGAATATGCCGACCATCCGTGGTACCGCGACCACCCGCTGATCGTGCCGTAGGGTCGTCCCGGCAGATGCCTCGAGCGCGCCTGCTCAATTCGCACAACGCTCGGGTGCCGCGGGCGGCTTGTCCGCCCGTGCCAAGGCGTGCCTCTCTTGCCGGCAGGCGGTGGCGGGGATTGCCAATTGTACCGGGACTACTTCTCGGAGCGAGCCTAGAATGGAATGGGTGGCAGATTCTTGTTAGGCCAGTCACAGTCCAAGCAGTTGGTCACCATGTCGAACACAGACCTCCCATCCAGTGATTCCGGCACGCGGCCAAGCCCGCCCTCGGCGCCGTCCGTCTATCGGATGAACTTGCGCGCCATCGGTCAAGCAGCGGCCACCTATGAAGGCAACTATGGAGTGTTTCCACCCGACCTGCTAGCGCTTGTCAACGAAGGCCCAGTAACCCCGTCTCAGCGTCGCTGCCCTGGCCGCCCCGGGGACTGCGACGGCGACGGGGACACGGACCAATCCGACCTCGGCATCCTGCTGGCCCAATGGGGCGAGGGGTGCCCGTAAAGGAGGACCGTATCATGTTGAAACGCATTCACATTCTGACAATCGTGGCCCTGGCCGCACCCGCGCTCGTGCTCGGACAGTCGGTTAACATCGACTATGGGGACGGTTTCGGCACACCCGATGAGACTTACGCCGCGGCGGGTCTGTCCGGCGTGTGGAACACCCTGCTCGGCCCGCCGGATGTCCCCGAAGCCCTGGTCGGCCTCGACGGCGAACCGATCGGGGCGACGGTCACGCAGGACTGCAGCCTCGGTGTCTTCTTCATCGACGATCCGGAGACGGTCGGCGCCGACCAAGCGCTCATGGACGATTTCCTCCTCGGCAGAGGCGACATCGTGGTTACCCTCCTGTTCGAGGGCCTTGAGAACGGCCCGTACGAGGTCATCACCTACGCCTGGGGGCCGGCGTCGCCCGAGCAGTACAGCGCCGTCTGGCTCGATGATGACTGGGAGGAGGGTCAGGTCGTCGGCGGTCCCTGGCCCGGGGGATTCGAGCAGGGTGTCACGCATGCTGTTCACGCTGCCGAGGTCACCGACGGTACTCTCCGAATCCAGTTCGTGGGGGCGTTCTGGTGGTCCGACTGCTGCGTGAACGGCGTGCAACTCGCCTATCTCGCGCCACCACCCGGCGACCTGAACGGTGACGGCTGCGTCGATCAGGCCGACCTGGGGATCCTACTGGCCGACTGGGGCTGCACCGGCGGCGATTGCCCCGGTGACTGCGACGGCGACGGCGACACTGATCAGGGTGACCTGGGCATCCTGTTGGCCCACTGGGGCGAAGGCTGCCCCTAGCGAATCCGTCAGCGGCGTTTTAACCGCCCCGAAATCGAAGAGCGTGGGTTATAATGATCGCTGTGGCCGCGACGGCCGTGCTTTCGAGTGTCCGTCTCTCTAGGAGGAGATCATGAGGTACTGCAAGCCGGAAACCGAACTGCGAGCGCTGACTTTACTGACGGGGATCCTGCTGGGCGCAGCGACTCTGCCTAGCCACGCGCAGATCCTGGACCAAGAGCAAGCCGAACACCCCTACAGCTTCAACGGCGACGCGACCTGGGCGCGGTGGCAACAGGAGATCACCGTCGGTCTCGCCGGACCGCTGGCCGGCATCGAGCTGTACATCTACGAGGAGGGCGGAGCCCCCGTGGGTGATGCCGTGGTGTACATCAACGTCGGTCCCCCCTGGCAGTATGACACGCACGACTTCGAGCTCTTCTTCGATCCGCCCGGTCCCGGCTGGAACTACATCGATACCTCCTCGGCCGGCCTCGTCTTTGACGTCGACGACAAATTCGTCATCGGCATCCAGGGTACCGACGACAATCTGTGGTTCGGGGGCAGCAGCCCCAGCCCCGGCGGACCCTACGACCGCGGCGTGCTCTGGTCCGAGGGAAGCCCGTACCAGGATGGCCAGTACGACATGGCCTTCCGCACATACGTCGGCGAAGCGGACATCCCGGGTGACCTCAACGACGACGGCTGCGTCGATCAGGCCGATCTGGGCATCCTGCTGACTGACTGGGATTGCCAGCCGCCCGATCCGTGCCCCGGCGACTGCGACGGCGACGGCGATACCGATCAGGGTGACCTCGGTATCCTCCTGGCGCACTGGGGCGAGGGCTGCCCGTAGCGCCGGCCGTATGTACTTCGGTTAAGCGGAGGGTTCTACGGCGGTTGGAGATCGTTGTTGAAACGGCAAGCACGGAGAGGAGAGTCCAGTGCAAGCATCAGAGATGAGGCTCCAGGCGTGGGGCCGAGCGGTGGTCGCCGTGGCGCTGCTGGCGGCGATGGTATCGAGCGCGGCGGGTGGGTCGGGCAACTACTTGATCGTCACAGCTTCCGAGTACGACGGTAGCGCGCCGCTCAATCAGTTCATCGCCGCCAAGGCGACCCGGGGCTTCAACGTCATGACCTACACGGCGGTTTCTGGCACGAGCAGAAACACGATCAAGGCGTACATCGAGAGTCTGTGGGGTACGCCCGACGCGCCCGATTACATCCTGCTGATCGGCGACGCCGCGATCTCAACCGCCACCACGACCAGGCTTCCGTACTGGAGCGGTGGCGGTAGTAAAGAGGCGCCCACCGACCTGCCCTATGCCTGCATGGATGGAGGCGATGATTGGCATCCGGAGATTGCCATTGGACGCTTCTCGGTCGAGTCGGTAAGCATGTTGCAGAACGTGGTGGACAAAACCCTCTTCGTCGAGGCCGGTGACTTTCCCGATCCGGATTACATTAGACGTGGCGCGTTCGTGGCCAACCCGGATACGTACGGCATGGCTGAGCCAACGCACGACTGGGTCATCGAGAATTACTTCGAGCCGAACGAATACGAGGCCATTAAGATCTACCGCTCTCAGGGCGGGGATACCCAGGACATCGCCGACGCCGTGAACTACGGCTGTCTTTGGACTGTGTACTACGGTCACAGCTACCCCACCGGATGGTACGATCCGCCATTCTACCAGAGCGACGTGCAGGCGCTGAGCAACGAAGGGCTGTACGGCGTCGTTACCAGCCATAGCTGCAGTGTCGGCGACTTCACGCTCAGCGACTGCTTCGGTGAAACGTGGCTCCGCGAAGCTAACAAGGGCGCTGCGGCGGTGATCTTCCCCTCGGACTACATCTATTGGGATAGCCCCGAAGAATGGGAGCCCTCCACCGTGCTGGAGCACTCTTGGTTCAGGGCGTTTTTCGAAGACGACATCTGGGAGGTGGGACCGGCCTGGCAGGCGGCGCTGTACCACTTCGAGGAAGACTACGACGGCGACGTGGACGTCAAGCGGAACTTCTTCGAGGAGTTCAACCTGCTGGGCGACCCGAGTCTGTGCCTGCCTCACAACGCGAACCCTATGTTCGTCAGTCCCAGAGACGACCTGATCTCCGAGGGCCCGGTGGGCGGACCTTTCGTGCCTGACAGCATCACCTACGAACTACACAACAACGCGGACTACGCCATCGACTACGAGGTGAGCGGCGGCTCGGCGGCCTGGGTGACACTGTCGGGTGAGCTGTCCGGCACGCTCCCGCCCGATGGAACGGCCGAAGTGACTGTGCAGATCAACAGCAATGCCGAAACGCTTGGAATCGGCAGCTACAGTAACACAGTTTACTTCACCAACCTCACCAACCACGTCGGCGACACCACCCGGGGCGTGATTCTCCAGGTGGGCGTGCCCGAGCTGCAACACGAGTGGACGTTTGAGGCCGAGCCCGGGTGGAGCACCGAGGGCCAGTGGGCGTTCGGGCAGCCGACCGGCGGCGGCGGACAGTACGGCGGGCCCGACCCTACCAGCGGCTATACCGGCCCCTACGTCTACGGCTACAACCTGAACGGCGACTACGAAAACGACCTGCCGGAGCGGCACCTCACGACCGACGCCATCGATTGCACCTACCTGACCAGGGTCAGTCTGAGGTTCTGGCGCTGG
>DATKXO010000304.1:0-5275 GCA_035528995.1 Phycisphaerae bacterium
GGAGCTGACGCTCGGCACTGGCCTGACGATGACCGGCACGGTTCTATCCTCGGCCGGCGGGTCGATGATGAAGGTCTGGGGAAGTGAGGGCGGGGCGCTCGGCAATAACCAAACGGTATACGCCTACTTCACTGGCGCTCCTGCGATCACGGCAACCGAGTCGCTCTCGCAAGTTAGGATGCCAGCTTGCACGATCCGCGCACTGAGTGGCAACAATTCGGTTCACGGCACCGACTACACGATCACGGTGCGGAAGAACGGCGCAGGTACGGCGATGACGACCGGGCTGGTGTCCTCGATCGCGAACCATTTCCGCGTGACCACGGGCGCGCCGCTCACGTTCGCGGACGGCGACTTGCTGGCGCTTCAGATCGTGATGGCGACCGGCGGTCCGGGCAGCACGTTCCGAGGACTGTACTTGGAGGTCAAGCTGACATGAGCTTCCTGATCCCAGACGCTCCGCCCACATCAGAATTCCAGCTTTCCCAGCACCCTACCGATCCAGACGGGCTGGTCGTGATTGACGCATCCGGCAATCCTGCCGTAGGGAAGGTAATCTACGTTGGCGACGCTGTTATTGGCGGCGATACGAAGCACGAGAGCGGCAAGGGCCCTGTCGTGAAGTCGCCCGACGGGACGAAGTGGCGGCTTGATGTCGACGACGCCGGGGTCGTGACGGCAGAGGTCGTGTGATGCTTGATGATGCGCCATGAGCCGAGGGCGCGAGACCAAGTACGCCCCGAAGGGTAGCCGGCAGTACGCCGTCCCTCGGCGCGAGCAGATCCTCGAGCACGACTACTTCTACCCCTGCCAGCGGTGCGGCGACCCGTGGCCCCGCACGGACCTACGCCGTGAGAAGTCGACTGGCGAGCTGGTATGCTTGAACGACTACGACGCGCCGTCTCGCGAGGACGTTGAAGTCCAGGACCGCGACCGGCTCCGTCGTCTCAACCGTGGCGACCGTCTCCGCAGGCGTCTGCAGGATCTACCGTAATGGCACTTCTCACGATCGACGAGATGACCAATGAGCTGAACCGCCGGATGGGGGTTCAGGCAGAACTGCTCGACAACCAGGTCGGGAGCGCCCCGACCGGGTTCGAGTACGACGTCATCGAGAGGGCCCTGAACGACGCCCTGGTGCAGACGGTCCTCCGCTACCGGCACACCGAGTTCGAGGCCGACAAGCCGCACTTCTTCGACAACCTGGCCGTGGCCGCCACGGACGGGGTCACGATCGCGGACTCCAGCCTGGTCACCAGCTCGAGCGCAGCGATCGGGCTCGAGCCTGACGGGGTCACAACGATCAGCACCCTCGAGCGGTGGATCGACGGGGTGATCCAGATCGGCGGCCTGTCCTACACGGTCACCAGGGTGACGGACAGCTTCAGCAATGTGGTCTCCCCGTTCACGCCACCGTACCGGATCACCGTGGCGCCGCGCGTCGGGGTGGCCCAGACCAGCGCGAGCCTGTTCATGGCGGCGCGCCGCTACCCGTTGCCGTTCTCCGATGGGGACGGCGGGATCACCAACCCGGTCGGCGCGACGAATCGGATCTTCTTCATCTACAACCTGTCCGACATCACGAACAACTCCCCGCTCTACTCGGCAGATGTTCGCCTAAACGACAGGAGCGTGCCGCAGCTCAGCCAGCCGAACTACTACGACCGGCTGAAGAACGACCTGTTCATCGACCCGGCCCCGTTCTCTTGCTCGGCGTCCGGCGGATCCCTGGCGATCACGTTCAAGCTGCGATACGCCTACCGTCCGTCGTACAAGGCCGGCACGGACACCTTCTCGCCACTCCCCGAGGAATGGCAGGAGGTGGTGATGCTCGAGGCGTACGGGAAGCTCCTGGACATGGAGAACGAGCACGACCGCGCGACGTCCACGAGGGCCGCCGCGGCCGAGCTTGCCGCCCAGATCATGGTCCCCTTCTACGAAGAGATGGACGACGCCGAGCCGGCGTTCATCCCGGTCATGTTCAGGCAGTAGCCGATGGCCCGTAGAGTCGACGACTCGTACCTGAGCGGACAGTCTGGCGGCGGCCCGCCAGTCCACGAAGAGCTGGAGATCGACGGGCCCTTCCGCGGATTCCAGACTGACCTCGATCCCCTCCACCAGATCCCGCCACAGATCGCCAGCGACATCGACAACCTCGACATCCTGAACGGGGACCTGGTCCTGCGCCCAGGCTCGCGCGAGCTGTTCGACCCAGAGCCGTTCGTCTCGACCGAGGCCGTGTTCAAGGCCATCAACCGTGTCTACGACGGCGTGTCCGAGCCGCCTGGCGACACCAAGACGCTGTCGCGGTGGGCGTTCTTCCTGTGGGGCCAGTACAACTTCTGGTTCCCGGACAGCGTCGTCAGGTTCGGCGATCCTCCTGGGTTGGCTGGCCCGTGGGTGATGATCAATAGCAACCTTTCCGAGGCCGGGGTGACCGCGACAAACCTAGCCGGGTCGTCGACGCTTGGGTCCATCGGCGCGACGCCGAGTTGGGACAAGTACCGGCTGCTTGGGACAACAGCTGGTGGCTTCACGAATGCGTTCTTCAAGTACACCGGAGACGCATCGTCCGAATGGAAACGCATCATCGCCGCGACAGCGATGACGCTGACCGTCGACAGCCCGCTCGCCGGTCACTCCGCCGATCCGTACCTCATCGCCATCCCAATCATGGACGGGTCGTATCCGTTCACGACTCCAGAGGCATCGGCGACGGGGGCTACGAAGATCCCGTTGTCAGACCCGGCCGAGTACTACGTCGCAGGGTGGCCTGGCGGCACGATAGTCGACTCCCTCGGGACGTCGGCCGGGCCGTACCAGGACGCCGACGACCCGATCAAGTACAGGGCCAACGCCTCGATCATCAAGGCTGGGCGGCTCATGATCGCGTCGGACCTTTCCTACGATCTGACGCTTGGCACGTTCAACAACATCAACGACGGGCTCACGCCCCAGGTCTTGCACCCTGGGAGAATCGCCTGGACGAGGACGAACAACATCCGGTCGTTCAACTTCGACCCGGCCACTGGTGGTGACGCGACGGCTGGGTTCATCGACGACATCGGTGTCGCCATCGGCCCGATCCACGACCTGTTCGAGATGCGCGGCGTGACGTACGCCCTGTCTGAGCGAGGCATCGCGGCGATCAACGAGACGGGGAACGCCTACGACCCGTTCCGTATCAGGATCATCGTGACCAGCAAGATCATCACCCCGAGGTCGAAGGCCCAGCTGGCAGACGGGCGCAACGCCTACTTCCTGGCGACCGACGGCCTGTACGCCTTCGACGGCGGCTCGATCTCGCAGGTGTCGGCGCCAGTGAACGAGTTGCTGCGTGGCGAGTACGGGATCAGGGATTCGGTGGAGTTGGCGACGAAGGGCGCGCTCCACTACGACGACATCAGGAATCGCCTGTACGTTCTCATCGAGGGGGCGGGCTCCGACTTCCTCGTTTACGACGTCGACGGTGACTACTGGCTGAGGCACTCTGTCGGGGTCGATAGCGGGACGAAGAGGTTCGCGGTCGGGCTGAACTGGGCGAACTCGGCCGGCGCGCCTGACGTCAGGCAGGACTGCGAGATGGTTGTCATCGGCCGTGGGATCGGCGGGTCCATCAACGACAAGCTGTACTCGTACGAGCGCAGCGTGGCGCTCGACGACGGTCAGGCGATTGGGTGGTCGTGGTTCTCCCCGACGATGTCGTTTGGCGACACGCGCAGCCAGAAGACGATCACCAGGCTCCGTCTGATTGTGCAAGACGTGAACGCGCCGTCCGCCCTGCCGATCCTGGTCGAGTGGTTCCTCGACGGCGGCGTCACCCCTTCGTTCGCGAAGACGTTCGACATCGGCAGCAACGCCGCCATCGGGTCGGAGTACGAGAAGTTCGTGACGTTTGCCGGGGTCACCGGCGCGAAGTTCCGGCTTCGCCTGTCGGCCGCGGAGCAGGATGTCCACATCAAGCTGATCGCGGTGACGTTCAAGCGGCGCCTCGAGACCAGGCAGACGTAGTGCTCATCTCCGAGTTCCCGCTGATGCCGGCGCCCCCGACGCCTCCGTCCGCGCTCGACGAGCCGTCGCTGTTCGGGTACTTCGCGGCGGTGGCAGCGTGGCAGCGTGGGGTCGCGATGTTCATTGACATCCGAGAGCGTCTGACGGACGACTCTGTGAACGGGCAGATCGAGTGGCCGACGCCGTTTGTCCTGCGTTCCACGGGGAACATCAAGGCCCATTACGCCTGCATCAACGTCGAGCTGGTAGCCCCGTCGGACGACGCGAACCTCATCGTCCCGCACAGTCTGGGGGTGATCCCGCGTTTCTGGTGGGCCATCATCCACAGCCCGGCCGGGCACACCGCCAGCGTCTCTGACCGTGTGGTCGGGTCGGACGACCAGACCCCGCTCGCCTCGCCTGGGCACCCCCTGGCTGACGTCGACGGGTCTGACGGCACCATCATCTACGGGACCGACCTGAGTGACGCCTGGATCTCGAACGGCGTGGCGGTTGGCGACCTGCTGAAGCTGGCCGGTGACCCGTCATGGCACACGGTTCAGGCCATCACGACTGGCGGCGGCGGGGCCCCTGACTTCGTAACGCTGCAAGAGCCGACGAGCCTGGCATTGGGAACGACTGGCGTCCAGTACGTCTTCCGACGGGCTGGGGACAGAGAGAATATCTACGCGCGGGTGGTGGCTGATGGGCCGTCTCTCGTGGTCGCGACCCTCGTGGTCGTATAATACGCATAAGGGGAACAGCGCATGATGAATCCAGGCGGGTACAACCAAGGGTGGGGCGGGCCGCAGTGGGGCGGTGGTGGCGGCGGCGGCATGCCCTGGGGCGGCGATATGGACGGCTTTGAAGAGTACATGAGGATGATGCAGGCGTGGCAGGAGTTCTACGGCGGCTGGGGGAAAGACCCCGCGGCCGTTGACGAAGTCGTTGACGACCCGGCGCTCACCCCTGTCCAGCGTGACCTGAACCTCGGCAATAGCGGCGCTGAAGCCCTCGCGCGTATTGGCGGCGACGTCCTCAAGCCGATTGGCGGCGGCGGCGACGGCGACGTCCTCAAGCCGATTGGTGGTGGTGGCGACGATACCCTGGGGCCTGGCGACCCAGGTTTCACCTACAGCCTTTCCGGTGGCGATATCCTCAAGCCGATTGGTGGCGGTGGCGACGTCCTCAAGCCGATTGGTGGTGGCGGCGGCAACGACACCCTCACGGGGATTGGTGGTGGCGGCGGCAACGATACCCTCACGGGGATTGGTGGCGCCCCCGA
>DATKXO010000305.1:0-21128 GCA_035528995.1 Phycisphaerae bacterium
ATCTCGATCGTTTCCCCGGACGCGGAGCTGTCCAAGGTGAAGGGAGATGTTCCGCTGCGGGACCAGTTGGACATGGACTCCATGGACTTCCTGGACATCGTGATGGAGCTGCGCAAGCGGTACAAGATCGAGGTGCCGAAAGAGGACTACCCCCGTCTGGCGACACTCGATAGCTGCGTTTCCTACCTGCTGAGTCATTTCCGCGTGGCCGGCGCGGACGCCGCCGTCGGCTGATCCGCCGCGTTCAGCCGGCTGGGCGATTGGGGGCGCCCCCAGGCGCGGGTCCGACGTGGGCCGGCGAGCATGCACTACGAAACCGTCATCATCGGCGCCGGCATGTCAGGGCTGGCGGCCGGAATCCGGCTGGCGTACTTCGGGAAGCGGGTCTGTATCGTCGAGCGACACAGCGCGTTCGGCGGGCTGAATTCCTTCTATCGACTCGGCGGGCGGGAGTTTGACGTCGGATTGCACGCGGTCACCAACTTCGTGGGACCGGAAGTGCGATCGGCGCCCCTGCCCAGGCTGCTGCGGCAGCTCCGGCTGTCACGGGACGCCTTCCAGCTCCGCCCCCAGCGGTTCTCGGAGATTCGGTTTCCGGGCTGCCGGCTTCGCTTCAGCAACGACATCGGGCTGCTGATCGGGGAGGTGGCGGACCGGTTCCCGGACCAGGCGGACGGCTTCCGCAGGTTGGTCGCGGAGATCCGGGAGTACGACGATCTCCAGCCGGACGTCACCTACCGCTCCGCCCGAGAGGTTCTGGGCACGTATCTGAGCGACCCGCTGTTGATCGAGATGCTCCTGTGTCCGCTGATGTACTACGGCAGCGCCCAGGAAGGCGACATGGACTACACGGCGCTGGCCACCTTGTTCAAGGCCATTCTGTGCGAGGGGCTGGCCAGGCCTCGGGGAGGCGTGCGGACCCTCATCCGCGTCCTGGTCAAGAAGTATCGCGAATGCGGCGGCGAGCTACGGATGAAGTGCGGCGTCCAGCGCCTGGAGGTCGACGGCGGGGGGGTGTCCGCGCTGGTGCTGAGCGACGGCGAGACGATCACGGCGGATGCGGTGCTCTCCTCCGCCGGCTTCACCGAAACCATGAGGCTCTGCTCCGACGCGGAGGCGGTTCTGGCGACGGGCGAGGCCGGCCGGCTGTCATTCGTCGAATCCATCTCCTGTCTGGACACTACGCCGGCGGATCTGGGCCTGGGGGCCGCGGTCCTGTTCTACAACGACGCCGAGCGGTTCACGTATGCCAGGCCGGACGGTCCCGTGGACGTGAGCAGCGGCGTCATCTGCTGTCCGAACAACTTCGACGATCATGAGGACCTGCCGGAGGGCCTCATTCGTGTCACCTCGCTGGCCAATCCCGACTACTGGGACGGGCTGGACGAAGCGGCCTACCGTGCGGCCAAGCAGGAGTGCTACGGACGGGTGCTGGACCGCGCGGCGCGGTTCGTCCCGGAGTTCCGCGATCACGTGGTTTTCAAGGACATCTTCACGCCGCGGACGATCCGTCACTATACGGGGCATGTCAACGGCGCAGTCTACGGGGCGCCGGCCAAGGTCCGCAGCGGACGGACGCGGTTGAAGAACCTGTTCATCTGCGGTACAGATCAGGGGTTTGTAGGGATCATCGGGGCCATGCTGAGTGGGATCGCCATGGCCAACCTGCACGTACTTCAGGGCGAGTAGAAGCGGCCGGCCATGCCTGCGGATCGGTTACGGGGAGCGAAGGAGTCCTACGACGTGATCGTCATCGGCAGCGGTCTGGCCGGCATGACCTCGGCTAACCGACTGGCCCGGGCGGGTCACTCCGTGCTGCTGCTGGAGCAGCACTACAACTTCGGCGGGATGGCCACCTGGTTCCGCCGCAAGGGCGGGCACATCTTCGACATCTCGCTGCACGGGTTTCCCGTCGGGATGATCAAGAGCTGCCGCAAGTACTGGACCCGGGAGATCGCCGACAGCATCGTTCAGCTCGAAGCCATCCGCTTCGACAACCCGCAGTTCCAGCTCGAGACGACGTTCGATCGCCAGGATTTCAACCGCATTCTGGTGCAGCGGTTCGGCATCGAGGCGGCGACGGTGGAGCGCTTCTTCGAGACCGTGCGCAGGATGGACTTTTACGACGACAACTCCGCCACCACGCAGGAGCTGTTCGAGCAGTTCTTTCCCGGGCGCAAGGACGTGTGGCGGCTGCTGATGGAGCCCATCGCCTACGCCAACGGCTCGACCCTCGACGATCCGGCCATCACCTACGGCATCGTGTTCTCCAACTTCATGAGCAAGGGGGTCTACATCTTCCGTGGCGGCACCGACAAGCTTATCCGGCTGATGAAGCGCGAGCTGACCGGCAACGGCGTCGATCTGCGGAAGCAGTGCCTGGTCGAGCGTGTGGTCGTCGAAGGCGGGCGGGTTTGCGGCGTGGTGGTCAACGGACGGCAGATTCGCTCGGGCGCCGTGCTGTCCAACGCCAATCTCAAGACTACGATCGACAAGCTCGTCGGGCAGGAGCATTTCAACGATGGTTTCCACGAGGCGGCCCGGGCGGTCCGGCTGAACAACAGCAGTTGCCAGGTGTACATGGGCATCCGAAAGGGCGAGCGCATCGACTACATCGGTGACTTGCTGTTCACCTCGGTGGCTCCGGAGTTCGACTCGGTGGCCCTGTGCGCCAAGGACGTGACCAGCCGGACGTTCTCGATGTACTACCCCGACATCCGGCCCGGGTCGGACCGCTACTCGATCGTCTCGTCCACCAACGCGAACTGGGACGACTGGGCCGATCTCGACGAAGCGGCCTACGCGACGGCCAAGCAGCACCTGATCGAGACCACGCTGGACGCCCTGGAGAAGTACCTGCCGGACGTCCGGTCGAAGATCGATCACGTCGAGGCCTCTACGCCGCGCACGTTCCGCTACTATACGCAACAGATGCACGGGGCGACGTTCGGCACCAAGTTCGAGGGTCTTCAGGTCAGCATGGACCTGCCCAAGCAGATCGCGGGGCTGTTCCACGCCGGGTCCGTGGGCATCATCATGTCCGGGTGGCTGGGGGCCATAAACTACGGCGTCATCGTGGCCAACGAGGTGGACAGCTTTCTATGCGGCGACCGGGCACCGGAGGGGGCGGTCCGATGAACGAGTCCGACTTTCTCGGCCTGATACCGCACCGGCGGCCGTTCCTGTTCATCGACGAGGTGATCGAGCTTTCGGCGGATCGAATCGTCACAGCGGTGCGAGCCGACTCCCAGGCCGACTTCTTCACCGGACATTATCCGGGCAACCCGCTCATGCCTGGGGTGCTGATCTGCGAGTGCGCCTTTCAGGCGGGCGCGTTGCTGGTGGCCCATCGGCTGGACGAGACGGCCCGGTCCACCGCGATGCCCGTCCTGACGCGCATCAAGGAGGCCAAATTCAGGCAAATCGTCCGGCCGGGGCAGACGTTGAACGTCGAGGTCGTGTTGGATGACGAACTCGACGGCGCGTATTTCATGACCGGCCGGGTCTCGGTGGAGGGCAAGCCGGCACTACGCGTGGAGTTCGCCTGTACGCTGACGGCGGCGGGGGAGGGCGGATCGTGAGCTTCCTGGGGCTGGAAGGCAAGACGTTCCTGGTAATGGGCGTGGCCAACAAGCGCAGCGTCGCCTATCACGTCGGGCGTACGCTCGAGGACGAGGGAGCCACGGTCGTCTACAGCGTGCGGTCGGCCGAGCGAGCCCGGAGCGTGGCCAGGTTGCTCGAAGGCCGCGACGTGCACGTCTGCGATGTCCAGGATGATGAGGAGGTCCGTGGCCTGGCGACGGCCGTCGGGCGGAAGCATTCGACCGTTCACGGGATCGTGCATTCCATCGCTTTTGCCAACTACGAGGGCTTCTCCGGCAAGTTCCACGAGGTGGGCCGGCGGGACTTTCTGCAGGCGGTCGAGGTGAGTTGCTACTCGCTGATCGCGGTGGCCAACGCCTTCAAGGGACTGCTGGACGAGCGGGCGTCGGTGGTGACCATCGGCATCTCGACGACGCGAATGACGGTCGAGAGCTACGGGTACATGGCTCCGGCCAAGGCGGCGCTGGAGTCCTCGGTGGCATTCCTGGCCAAATCATTCAGCCGGTTCTCGAAGGTGCGGTTCAACGCGGTGGGGGCCGGGTTGCTCAAGACCAGTGCGTCGGCCGGCATTCCCGGCTACGTGGACAACTACCTGTTCGCAGAGCAGGCGACTCTGCGCAAGGGTGCGTTGACCACCCAAGAGGTGGCCAACGCGGCCGTCTTCCTGCTCAGTGAGCGAGCCGGCGGGATCAACGCCCAGACCGTGGTGGTGGATTGCGGGATGGGCACGAACTACTTCGACGCCGATATCGTCAAGCACACGGTCACCGGCGCCTGGCCGGCCGATCGAAAGACTGAAGAGGAATGATCCTTCATCCCGTCCTGATGCCGGTCCCCGGTGGGGCGGACCTGCCCCGACCCGAGAGGATGCCGGCCCAGCGCCTCGTATCCGCGCGAGCCGTGGACGAGTCCGCCCGGCTGAGCGGCCTGGCTCCGCGCCAGTGGCCGCGCGATGCGGACGGCGTGCCGATGCCGTCAGAGGGGATCTACTGGTCGCTGTCGCACAAGCCGGCCTGGACGGCGGGCGTGGTGTCGGACGGACGGGTCGGAATTGACCTCGAAGCGATCAGGCCGCGACGCGACACGCTTCTGTTCGACAAGGTGGCCGGCGCGGACGAGTGGGCCTTGATCGGCGATCGGAACTGGCCCAACTTCTTCCGCCTCTGGACGGCCAACGAGGCCACGCTGAAAGCGAACAGTTTCGGCATCGGCCGGTTGAGTGATTGCCGGATCGCCGCGGTCCACGATGAAACGCACCTGACCACGCTCTTCGAAGGGCGCGAGTGGGGGATCGAGCATTTCTATCACGACGACCATGTGGCCGCGGTAACGGCCGGCGTCGGTGGAGTCGCCTGGCACGTCCTGCAGTGCCCGGGGCACGGTGTGTGATCCGGCAAGCGAAAGCCGCGGCGGCCGATCTCGGACACGTGGGGGTTGAGGGGCGGGGCGGACCGGCGTAGATTGTCGCTTTCCCGATTCCTGGCGAATCGTTTGAGGGAGTAAAGGCTCGTATGAGTGATTCCAGACTCGATAAGTTGGCGTCGGTACTGGTCAAGTATTCGACGGCGGTGAAGAAAGACGACGTGGTCCAGATTCGCGGCAATAGCGTGGCGGAGCCGTTGATCCTGGCCATCGTGAGGGCCGTGGTGAAGGCGGGGGGGCATCCGCTGATTCGCATGGCGCCCGGAGAGGTGGCCGAGATCCTCTGCAAGCACGGCTCCGACGAGCAGTTGACCTACGTCTCGCCGCTGGCCAGACGCGAGTTCTCGACCATCGACGTCTCCATCGGCATCTGGGCCGATCGCAACACCAAGAGCATGTCCAACGTCGATCCCCGCAAACAGCAGCTCCTCAGCAAGGCCCGCAAGCCGATCCTGGACATCTTCCTGAAACGAGCGTCGGCCAAGGGCAAGGACAAGCTGCGTTGGACCGGCACGCAGTTCCCGTGCAGCGCGTCGGCCCAGGACGCCGAGATGTCGCTGGCCGAGTACGAGGACTTCGTCTACACGGCCGGCCTGCTCCATCTGCCCAATCCGGCGGCCGCCTGGAAACGGATTCACGTCGCCCAGCAGCGGCTTGCGGACGTGCTCAACAAGGCCCGCGAGGTGCGGTTCGTCGTACCGGGCGGCACCGATCTGCGTGTCGGGGTCAAGGGCCGCAAGTGGATCAACTGCAGCGGCCACGAGAACTTCCCCGACGGCGAGGTTTTCACCGGGCCGATCGAGGACGCCACCGAAGGGACCGTTCACTACACCTACCCGGCCGTCCACGGCGGGCGCGAGGTCCAGGACGTGGTGCTGACCTTCAAGGCCGGCAAGGTCGTGGACGCCCGGGCCGGGAAGAACGAGGCCTTCCTGTTCAAGATGATGGACCAAGATCGCGGCGGCCGGATTCTGGGCGAGATCGCCTTCGGGACCAACTACTCGATCAAGCGGTTTACCCGCAACACGCTGTTCGACGAGAAGATCGGCGGTACGTTCCACGCGGCCCTGGGCATGGCCTACCCCGAGACCGGCGCCAAGAACAAGAGCGGCCTGCACTGGGACATGGTTTGCGACCTGCGCAAGGGGGGGCAGGTCGAGGTGGACGGCAAGGTGATCTCGAAGAACGGGCGTTTCCTGAATTCCCGATTCCCGCAGCCGGGCCGGAAACGCTAGCTGTCCGCGGCCAAGCTGACGCAGGGGCCGGGCGTCGCCGCGGCCTTCGCCTGCCGCGCGCACAGGACGGTGTACACTCCCGAGTCGCTCGGACCGCAGACCGGTTGAGTCTGATACCCGGTTCGAGCCAGGAACGCGGCAAGCTCCTCCTCGCTGCGACCGCAGTTCTCGAGTTTGCCCGGGTGAACCTCGAGCAGGATCAGCGGTGCCCAGCGGGCCAGCGATTCGGACATGCCCTCCAGAACGTGCAGCTCGGCCCCTTCCACATCGATCTTGACGACGTCCAGTCGTTGAATCCCCAGATCGTCGACAAGCCGGTCGAAGACGCGTGCGACCACCCCGCTTGCGTCAGGCGGCGGCTCGGCGCCCGCGTCTGACGCGTAGAACGCCTTCTGGCATTCGGCGGCCCGGGCGGCGCGGTTCGACAGAGCAACCGGCAGGACCGTGACGTTGCGGTGCCCGTTGAGCTCCAGATTCCGCCGCAGGAACGCCAGCCCGCGCTCTTCCGGCTCGAAGGCCAGCACTCGTCCCTCCGGGCCGACGCGCCGGGCGAACAGCAGCGTGTAGTAGCCGGTATGCGCTCCCACGTCGACGACGGTCATCCCCTCCCTGACCATCGGGCAGATCGAGCGCGTGGCCTGGGGCTCCCAGACGCCGTGGTAGAAGATCGCCTGTCCGATGAGCGATTCCGCCGGATTGCCGACCAGGAACTTCTGGCCGTCCGTCTCCAAGACTACGTCGCGTCGCGGCATGTTCAGCGGATGAGGGGCTCGCGACACGTACCGGTGGTACACGTGGTACAGCACGCGGGAGCGGTTCAGACCGAGATGTTTGGCCAGGCCGACAAGCATCGCAGCGATTCCCTGCAGGCGCTCGCCATCCGGCGCCGCGCTTCCCGATCATCGGACGTTATCGGCCCCTGGTTGAGCTGATTCCGCCGCCGTCGCCGGGCTGGCGTGATCGGCCGAATGTCTTGTTGAGCCTGCCAACCGCAGCTATCCTCAGACGGCTTCCGGACGGCATGAACTCGACGCAACTCGTCTGCCGTTCGCCAGCGGGAGGGCAAGACCATGTTGCGTCACCTGGCGGTTTCGCTGCTGATTGCCCTGGTCGGGGCTTGGCCCGCGTTCGGCACGGAGCCGGGAGAGAAGATCGAGCGTCTGGACCGCACGGACGAGACCGATAGTCCGCCGGAGTAGGCCCGCAGGCGATAGAATCCGTTGAAACTAGGGGATATCCAACTCGACGTACCGTTCGTCCAGGCGGCCATGAGCGGCTACAGCGATCTGGCTATGCGGCGGATCGCACGGCGGCTCGGCGCGCCGTATGCGTTGAACGAGGTCGTACTCGACAAGCTGGTCACGCAGAAGGGCAAGACGCGGCAGCGTATCCTGCGCGTCAAGGACGACGACCATCCGGTCGGCGGGCAGTTGATGGGGGCTGAGCCGACGCGGTTCGCCGCGGCTGCGGCCGATATGGTCGAGGCCGGGTACGACGTCATCGATATCAACTTCGGCTGCCCGGTGCGAAAGGTGCTGGGCCGATGCCGCGGTGGGTTCCACCTGTCGCAGCCGGACGTGGCTCTGGAGATCGTACGGCGGGTCTGCGACGCCGTCGGCGGTCGGCGGCCCGTGACCGTCAAGATGCGGCGTGGGATGGACGACACGGACCAGGCGCAGCGCGATTTCTTCACCATCCTCGACGGCGCGTTTGAGATCGGTGCCGCGGCCGTCACCGTCCACGGCCGAACGGTGCGGCAGCGATACATCGGGCCGAGCAACTGGGACTTCCTGGCACGGGTCAAGAAGCACGTCGGGCGCCGCACGATCCTGGGCAGCGGCGATCTGTTCAGCGCCGAGGCGTGCATCCGCATGATGGAGCGAACCGGTGTCGATGGCGTGACGATCGCCCGCGGGAGCATCGGCAACCCGTGGATTTTCGCCGAGTGCCGGGCCTTGTATGCCGGCCGGCCGCTTCCACCGCCGCCGTCGGTCCACGAGCAGGGTCGCGTCATTGCCGGGCACTTCGCCGAGGCTGTCCGCGTCCACGGAGAGACCCGGGCCGGCAAGATCATGCGCAAGTTCGGCATCAAGTACAGCGAGCACCACCCCTGCGCCCGCCAGGTCCGCGACGCCTTCATCGCCGTCAAATCGCCCCCGGACTTCCAGGCCGTCCTCGACCGCTGGTACGACCCCAACACGGACTGGCCGCCCGTCCAACGCCGCCGGGACCACGGCGACCTCATCGCCGCCGGGGCCGCGCCGTAGCTACGACCGAGGCGAAGGATGCCGTTGTCCCACCACCGCGCTTCCAGTTCATTCGAATGACATGCGACGCGGCCTGCCGCTACCTCGTCAGCGACGGCGGGCCGACCAGGTCCCGATGCGGCGGCAGGTTTGGCTCGGGGCGGTTCTTGAAGCGCTCGTAGTCGCGGGTGTGCTTGTTGTCCGTTAGGTCGATGGGGCGGCCGTTGATGAACATGTGGGTCACCCGGCAGACGGTCTGCAGCGGCGAGTGCGTGGTGACGATCAGATCGGCCTGCTTACCCGGTTCGAGCGAGCCGACGCGGTCATCGATGCCCAGGATGCGGGCGGCACCCAGCGTCAGGCCGTATTCGGCCTGCCCAGGGTCGAGGCCGTGGGCGACGGCCAACCCCGCATAGAACGGCAGGTTGTACGCGCCGGCCGCACTGCCCGAGGAAAAGCAGAACTCGACGCCGGCCGCGTCCAGGGCGGCGGCGCACGAGTAGACCGAATCCCACGGCTCGTAGCGGTCCAGCGGCAGCCCGGTCGTCGGGTCCAGGATGACAGGGATTCCCTTCTCGGCCAGCAGGTCGGCCAGTTTCCAGGCCTCCGCGCCGCCGGCGATCACGCAGCGCAGGTCTTGTTTCTCGGCGAACTCGATCGTTTCCAGGATGGCCTTGTAGTCGGACGCAGCAAACACCACCGGCCGCTCGCGGCGCAGATACGGCCGCATGGCCTCCATTGTCAGGTCGGGCTTCGGGGCCAGCGTCGGATCGTCTTGGGCTGCGGTTACGCGCTCGGCGTAGCGCCGAGCCTGGGCCATGAACTCCTCTATGGCCCGGATACTCTCACCATGCTCCTTCGTGCGTGTCTTCCTCTCCTTTTCCGGCACGTGGATCGGCAGCACGGGGATGGACATGTGGAGGGCCCACGGGTCCTGGACGATCATCTCCGGCGTTGTCCAGCCGTTCAGGTGGATGATCGCGCTCTGACCGGAGATGTAGCCGCCCGAGGGCGTGACCAGGGCGGTCGTGATCCCGCCCGTGCGGGCGATCGGGACATGCACGCTCAGTGGGTTGATCGCGCTGCTGATCCGCAGGTCGGAAGCGAAGTCGGGCGTGTCGTCGTAGTCACGGGTCGAAGCGATCTGCCCGATCTCGTAGACGCCCAGCCGCGATCCGGCGTCGATCAGGCCCGGGTACACGTGCAGCCCCTTGGCCTCGATCACGCCGGCGCCCGGCGGAACCGGCACGTCGCGACCCACCGCCAGGATCGATTCGTTTTCGATCACCACCGTTCCGCCGGAGATTGGCGGGCGGCTGACGGGATGCACCGTGGCGCCGACGATGGCGTAGAGTCGGTGCCGAGTGGAGGGGATTTCGCGGGACACCTCGGCTGGCAACGGTGGCATCTTCAGCGCGGGATGCGGTGTGCGGTCCGCGGAATCCGAATTCTGGAACGCCGGCGCCGGTGCCGGATTCTCGGCCTCGAAGTAGACCTCGCCCTCGATGAGCGTCATGACGCACTTGCTGAACGCGTTGAGCGGGTGGCCGTTGAAGATGGCCAGATCGGCGTCCTTGCCCACCTCGATGCTGCCGACGCGGTGGTCGATGCCGAGCTGACGGGCCGGGTTGATCGTGATCAGCCGCAGGGCCTCGTTCTCGGTCAACCCGCCCCACTTGATGCACTTGGCCGCTTCAAGCTGCAGGTAGCGCATGATGTTGGCCGAGTCCGAGTTGACCGACGCGCAGATGCCCTGCCCGGTCATCAGCGCGACGTTGTGCGGGATCCCGTCGTATGCTTCGAGCTTGTAGGCCCAGGAGTTGGCGAAGCTGGAGGCCCCGCAGCCGTGCCGGGCGATCTCCGGCGCGACACGATACCCCTCCAGAACGTGATCCAGACAGCCGATGCGGAAGCCGAAGCCCTCGGCCACGGAAATCAGCCGCAGGATTTCGTCCGCCCGGTAGCAGTGGCAATGGACATAACGCGTTCCGGCCAGCACCTCGGCCAGCGATTTGAGACGCAGGTCGGTTCTCCAGGGCGGCACGTCGCGGCCGGCGGCCACCGCGGCCCGGCGGTCCGCCTCTTCCTGCGCATAGTGCCGCGCTGCTGTCAGCGATCTACGCAAGACCGATTCGACGCCCATGCGCGTGTCGGGGAGCCGCTGGCCGCGGTCCCTGTCCGAGTTCGCACCGGTGACGTTTTCGCCCATGGCGAACTTGATCGTGGCCGGGGCGTCTCCAATTGGCATCTCCGCCACGGGTCGGTTGTATTTCAGCTTGATCGCCTGGCTCTGACCACCGATCGGATCGCTTGAGCCGTGCAGGATCAGGGCGCTCGTCACCCCGCCGGCCAGAGCGCGGTACATGCTGATCGATTGACCGTACAGCACGTCTCGAACGCGCACCTCCGCGGTAACGGCTAACGTAGTCTCGTTCAGGTCATCGGCCGAGATGTGCGAGTGGGCGTCGATCAGGCCCGGCACGACGTACCACCCGCTCGCGTCCACTACGGCTATGTCGTTCGATGCATCGCGGACCTCTCCAACCACCTCGATCTTGCCCTCCCGGACCAGAATGGACACGTTGGCCTGCGTCTGGCCGATCACGGGGATCACGGTAGCCCCGCGAATCAGAACGTTGCCACCGGTTGTCCTCTTGGGGACGCGGTCTGCTTCGATTTCGCAGCGCCAGTCCGGGCCGGCGTTGACGGTATCGGTGGTGGGTGTGGGCGCGGCCTCCGGGGTTGCCTTCACGGTGTCGGTGGCCCGGTCCGATGCGTTTCGCGCCGCCTTCGCGTCCGTCTCTTCCTGGAGATCGAGCTTGTGACCGTCGATCACCAGCCAGCGGACTTTGGCTTTCTTGTCGGCCAGCGGCCCGTCTGTAATGGTCAGGTTCGCAACGCGCCCGGCGGCGATGGTGCCGAGTTGCCGGTCCAGCCCGAACAACTCCGCGGGGTGGCGGGTCAGCGCTGCCACGGCCGCCTCTTGGGGCAACCCCCGCTCGATGACCAGTCGCAGGTTGTCGAACAGCTCGCCCGGCTCGTCGAATTCACGCGTGCCCAGCGCGAACTTGACGCCTGCTTCGTGAAGGCGGACCACATTGGCCACCTCTTCCTCCCAGAGGCGGCGACGCTCCTGCCGGAGCTTCAAGGGCTCGTAGACTCGCTCCTTCTGATCGGCTTGGTTCGCGGGTTGTGACCCGCTGGCCGGGTGTGTGCCCGGCGGTTCCGTTCGTGCGCGCGGTGAGGCGTCGTTCTCCTTTCGACCGTGAGCTGGCTCCTCGGGGAACTTGAGACTGACGATCACCGGCGCGTTGCGGGCCTTCAGCCGATCGACGACTCGCCACGCTTCCGCCGCCCCGCTGATCACGACGTTGGCCAGCTTGAACTCATCCGCCAGATCGAGCGCCCGGTGGATTTCGGCTTCGCTGTCGGCCTCGAAGATCAGCGGCACCTCGCCGGTCAGTACGGGTCGCAGTGCCTCGAGTGCGCGGTCGAACGGAGGGCGGTCGGCGGTCCGTGGGTGCCGGGTCGCGTAGTTCCGGGCTTGCGTGTACCAGCGGGCGTCGTACATCACCTGTCGAAACTGGGCGATGGCGCCGAGCACGGACCCGGGGTACTCCCCCGGCTCACCGGTGACGAAGCCGGCGTGCTGGGCGGAGTCCGGCAGCAGGATATTTCGGCGCAAAGGCGCATCCGAGAGATTCACCAGCAGCGAGCTGCCTGCGAAGATGCCGCTGCGTGGGGCCACCAGCGCGGTCGTGAAGCCGGCCCGCCGGGGCTTGTCGAGCTGGTCGGCCGGCGGGCCGTAGATCTGTTCGGCGCGCGTCTCGGGCCGAACGCCCCGCCGGTTGGCCGCGCGTGTCTCGGCCAGTGGGCCCTGCTTCGGGTCGGGGTCCTCATCCTCCATACGACGGCGCTCAGTTACGGTGCGCTCTTCCTTCGGGATGCCCAGATGCGTGTGGGCGTCGATGAATCCGGGGTAGACCACGTGTCCCGTCGCGTCGATCACTTCGGCATACGGGGGCACGACCACGTCGCGACCGACTTCGATGATCCGGCCGCCTTCGATCAGGATGGTCCCGTCGTCGACGGCGGACCCGTCGCCCGTGACAACCCGCGCGTGGACGACGGCCAGGGAATGGGGTGGCTCGGCTGCGACGAGTGAAGGCCGACCGACGAGGGCCGCCAACAACAGGGCGCCCGGTAGGGCGACACTCGCCCTACGGCGGGCGGAATCAGTGCCGGCGTCTCGGTGCCGGACGAGTCGGACGTGTGTCATTGAGCTACCCCTTTCTTCATCCGGGCGGATGTTTGCCAGCGCGCGCACGGCGCAGGGGCGGAGCCTAGCAAGTGGCCCCGGCCCGAGCAACGATCAAGGGACGAGTTGACTCATTCACGGGTTCGCGGACTGCGGACAATGCGCGAACATCCCGCGTCGCGACACGGAGTCCTCGATCGCCCCTCTGTCACGGTAAGCAGCGATGATTGCGGCCGGCCGGTCGGCTCAGCCGCCAAGCTGTCGGAGCACCTCGTTGTGCTCGGGGAAGCGGCCGGTCTGGAACTTGCTGAAGATCAGCTTGCCGTCGACGCGGACGTCGAAGATGCCGCCGCCGCCCTGGATCAACTCGGGCTCGATGCTGAACTCGCCCTTGATTGCGTCCGCCAAACTGGCGGCCTTGGGAAGGTAGTTTCACTCGCCGCAGTACTCGATCGACACTTTCATGTGGTCTTCTCCCGTTTCAGGTCGCGGGCGTATTCTACCGCCGCCATCGCGGATTTCCACGCCCGCTGTTGAACACCGCTGGCGCGATCCCCAGGCACGAACGACGGAGCGCGCTTGTCCGCGGGAATCCGGCCTGCTACCATCGACGAGGTTGCCTTTGTTCAGCGGCGCGGTGCCCGGGACGGAGTCGCCGGTCCACAAACAGTCGCAGGAGCGTGCCTGCGTGGTCTACGCGCAGCCCATCCGCCGACCCCGCATTCGCCTGATCAACCCCAACTGCGCCCTGTCCACAATCACCATGCCGGAACTCGTCCGGCAAATGACCTTCACACGGAAGGCCATCTTCGCTCCGGTCGGCCTGACCGTCTGTGCCGCGGTCGTCCCCGACCACTGGGAAGTGGAGATCATCGACGAGTGTGCCCGAGACCGCCCACATCAACCCCGGGCCGACGTGGAAGTAGTCGGCATCACGGCCATGACCACTCAGGCGAAACGCGCCTACGAACTGGCCGATACGTACCGCGGTCTTGGCGTGACGGTGTTCCTCGGCGGCATCCACCCGTCGGCGCTGCCCGAGGACGCCCTGCCGCACTGCGACGCGGTGTGCCTGGGCGACGGTGAAACCTGCCTGCCCCGGATGCTGGCCGATTGGGAGGCCGTCCGGGCGCAACGGCCCGGCGCCGGCTTGAAACGGATTTACGACTGGAAGGATTATCCCACAGCCCCGATCGCCACGCCGCGAAAGGACCTCCTCGACCCGCGGGATTACCTGATCTTCAACCCGATCCAGACCACGCGCGGCTGTCCGCATACGTGTAATTTCTGTACGACCCCCGGCGTCTTCGGGCGGAAGTTCCGCCAGCGCCGGATCGAGGACATCGTCGAGGAGATTCGCGAAGCCAAAGAGAAGTACCGGAGCTGGTGTTTCATCTTCTCCGACGACAACTTCGGCGGAAACCACAAATGGGCCCGGGAGCTGTGCGCGGCGCTCGAGCCCCTGCGGATCAAGTGGGCCTCGCAATGCGACGCCCTGATCAGCAACAACGAGAAGCTGCTGAGCGCGATGAAACGCAGCGGCTGCCTCGGCCTCATCCTGGGACTGGAGAGCCCCGACCAGATCACGCTCAGTGAGGCCGGCAAGAGCTTCGTCCAGGCGCGCACGTATGAAGAGCGAATTCGGAAGATCCAAAGCTACGGCATCAGCCTGTGGGGCGCGTTCATTCTGGGGTTCGACAGCGACACCTGGCAAACCTGTGCCCGGACCTGCCGGTTCGCCCAGCGCGTGAACCTGTCGATGAGCTGTTACCCTGTCCTGACGCCGTATCCGGGCACCGGCGTGTGGAATGACTACCGGCGACAGGGTCGCCTGGTGACCGACGACTGGGACCGCTACAACGGCGCGTCCGTCTGCTACACGCCCGCCGGCATGTCGGCCCGCGAGCTTCGCCACGCTCAGATGGCCGCCTTCGCCGAGTTCTACTCCCTGCGCTCGTCGTTTCGTCGGCTCGGAGTGTTGCCCTTCAAGAAGTTCGCCTGGCTGGCCAACCTCGCCATCTGGCGCGGCATCGAGTACTACTACAGTCGGCGCGCCCGGCAGGTGCCGGCCTTCTCCGATTTTCTGAACCCCGGTTGCCGCGCCTGGCGGTACGAGGACTCCTGGGCCGATCGTCATCATTCACCGCACTCTCCTTCCCGTCGGGTCCAGCAGCGAACCTGCGAACAAGCGGCTGAGCTGATCGCTGCCCAGAGCGTTCGCTGCGGCGACCCACTGGTCCAGGCCGCTGCCACGATCGGCGCCATGTCCGCGCCGGAAGCGAGCGCCCGCCCCTGACCTGCGCCACGACGCCCGATTCGGCCGTTCCCGTCCCGGTCTCAGCCGATCGGAATTCCGCAACAGCGCGATTTACTGGACGGCATCCGACACGGTGACTATGGTATGAGCTCGTGGCTCGGCGCAGCGGTCCGCCGACCATAGAGCACGACGCCAACAGCCCGGATGAGCGACACATGCTCCAACGCTTTCTATACGGTTTCATCGCGATCAGTGCGGTGGTCTGCGTCGTGGTGCTTGACTGGTTCCTGGCCACCAGCCCCAAGACCGCCGGAGGGACGCTGGGGCATCTGGTCAGTCGCGGCACGCTGATCCCGGTACTGTTTGCGGCTCTGGTGCTGGGCGGCAGTCTCGAGATGATGCGGCTGTTGCGCTCGGTTGGCCTGCGCCCGCATGCGTTGATCGCCGTGGTGATGTGTGTGGTGTTGATGCTGTCGCCGTGGCTCTGCGCGGCCGGCCTGCTCGGCGAGAGTCCCGGTGACGTCGAAGGTCTTCAATGGCAACTCATCTGGCTCGGGCTGGCCGCCCTGGTGACGGGTGTGGCCCAGTTGCGCCGGGGGTTTACCGACGGCGCCATTGGCGACATTGCGGCGACCTGGATGACCATCCTGTATCTGGGACTCCTGCCGTCGTTCGCCACGCAGCTACGGAGCAGCCCGGATGTGCCGGGCTCGGAAGGCCCCTGGCTGATCCTGATGTTTCTGGCGGTGACCAAGGCCTCAGACGTGGGGGCCTATCTGACCGGAACGGCCATCGGGCGACGTAAGCTGATCCCGGCCATCAGTCCGGGAAAATCCATCGAGGGTGCTGTCGGCGGGGTTCTGGTCAGTATCCTGGTGGCCGTCATTTTCCATCAGTTTTATTTCGTCGCCGGAGCCGAGCTGCCGAGTGATTCAGACGTGCTTATCGGATTCGAGGAAATCAGCCGCCCGGTCCGATCCCTCGCCTTTTGGCAAGCCGTTGTTTTTGGGGCACTTATGTCCGTTTTCGGTCAATTGGGAGACCTGTTCGAGTCGATCTTCAAGCGGGCGGCGGGCAAGAAAGATTCAGCGTCACTTTTGCCGAGCTACGGCGGCCTGCTCGATTTGATCGACAGTCCAGTTTTCGCGGCACCGGTTGCCTGGTTCGTCCTGACCGTTTGGTGGGATATAGTATGATGGTTGGGCCACCGGTGCGGGCATGCCCGGACCGGCGGGACGGGCCCTGAAGGAGCGATCACCTCGGGCGTGGAACTGACCATTGCCATTGAAGACCTCGCCGGGCGGGCGGCCCTGTTCGGGTCGGCTGACGGGAACCTGCGCCTGATCCGCGCTGCGCTGGACGTGCAGGTGAGCGCCAGGGATTCGTCGATCAAGTTGACCGGGTCGGCCGAGGCGGTGGGCAAGGCGGCCAAGGTCATCGAGGCCCTGCAACGCCTCCTGCGGGAGACCGGCTCGATCGGTAGCGAGGATGTTTCGCGCGCTCTGGCCGACGCGTCTAAACCCGGCGGCGCCGCCCGGGGCGAGGCGATCGAGGTCTTCGCGTCCAACGCGCCGATCTTCCCGAAAACCAAGGGGCAAAGAGCCTACGTCGAGGCGATTCGAGGTCACGACCTGACCTTCTGCCTGGGTCCGGCCGGTACCGGCAAGACCTACCTGGCCGTGGCCCTGGGCGTCAGCATGCTGAAGCAGAACCAGATCAAACGCATCGTGCTTGTCCGGCCGGCGGTGGAAGCGGGTGAGAAACTCGGGTACCTGCCCGGGGACATGCAGGCCAAGGTCAATCCCTACCTGCGCCCGCTCTTCGACGCCATGCACGACATGATGACCTTCGAGCAGATCAAGCGCTTCATGCAGAACGACGTGATCGAGGTCATCCCCCTGGCGTTCATGCGCGGTCGGACATTGAGCAGTGCGGTGATCATTCTGGACGAGGCTCAGAACACGACGGTCTTGCAGATGTTGATGTTCTTGACGCGCCTGGGACACCACAGCAAGATGATCGTGACCGGGGACGACTCACAGATCGACCTGGAGCCGGGACAGACCAGCGGCGTGCGTGATGCCACACGGCGGCTGACCGGCATCGACGGCATCGCCATCGTGCGCCTGCGCGAGGGTGATATCGTCCGTCACGCGCTGGTACAGAACATCGTCGAGGCCTATGGCAACGGCCGGGCGGACCGGTCGTAGCGTGGTCGCCGGGGTAGGCGCGGGAGGATAGTCCGCGGCGGACGCGCTGCTCCAAACGGCCGCCGTGCGAACAGGCGGTTCGGATCGGACGAGCGGGATGGCCCAGACTGGCAAATCCACCTTCCGGCGCCGGCAGGTGCGCAGGCAGAAGGCCGAGCGCACCGCCTCGGTGTGGGAGCGGTTCCGCTCCGCGGTCGGGCTATGGCCGGTGTTCGTAGCCATCGTGTTTGCCGTGGCGGCCACCGCCATCGTCCTCTACGGCAAGCAATCTCTAAGCTACGCGGTCGGGCAGCAGATCAGTCAGGCGATCACGGCCCGGGTGGACTTCAACTGGGTGGACGATGCCCGCACGGAAGAGAACCGCCAGGCCGCTCGGGCGGCGGCGTCGAGCTGCTATCGCATCAACCACAAGCTGATCGACGAGATCGCTTCCGCCCTGCAGACACTGTATCAGGATGCCAAGGCGGCCGAGTCGGCGGAGGCCTTCATCGAATCGGCTGGAAAGGCCGGCTGGGAGGCCAGCCCGGGACTCTTCAGCGATCTCCGGGCCCGCATGGACGAACCCGGCGCCCAGGCATATGCCGGTTGGGTCGAGTCGTTGCGGGGGCTGCTGCGCAGTCGCTACACGTATCGGACATCGGATAGCGAGGACCGCCGCCCGGTGGCTAGCGGGCCGACGGTCCGGGTCTTTCCGAATGACCCTCGTCAGCCCGAGGCGACCGGCGAAGAGCCAATCGAGGTGGACCGGCTGAATCTCGTGCCGATCTCCAATGCCAGTCTGATGGAGCTGTTGGCCGGCGAGCTGATCCGCCGAGCCGGGTTCTCCGGCCCGGCGCTGCAACCGGCCGTTGCCGCCGTGCTCACGCGTCGCCTGACGGCCGAGCCACTGCTGCAGTATGACCGGGCTCGAACCGAGGAGGCCATGCGGCAGATGGCCGACGCGGTCGAGCCGGTGGTCATTTCATTCAAGCGCGGGCAGCCGATCGTGTCGCCCGCCGCCGGTGGCGAGGCCCTGGTGCTGGACAACGAGCACCTGGCCATCCTGAAGGCCGAACATGAGCACTACCGTGATCTGCTGGCGGGCGATGATCCGGCCGCCGGGTCACTCAGGGAACAGGTCTACCTCGAACGGGCCGGGCTGGCCGTGATCATGGTGATCCTCTCGGTGGGGCTTTTCTTGCATGTCGGCCTGTACCAGCGGCGCATCCTGGAAGTCCGGACCCGCACCGTAGCGCTGGTCGCCCTGGTGTTGGGCACCCTGGCCGTGGCCCGACTGATCGACATCCGACTGCAGCGTGAGGAGCTGACCCTGCTGCCGGGCATGATCGTCGCCGCTTGCCTGGCGATTGCGTACCCGCGCCGGTTCGCCGGCGGGACGATGGCCATTGTCGCCTTGCTTGTCGTCCTGACCGTTCGCGGCGGCATCGGCCTGCTGGTCACGCTGCTGGTGGGGCTCTCCACGACGGTCTACCTGCTGGAGGACATCCGCAGCCGCACACAGATCATCAGTGCGGGGCTGCTGACCGGCGTTGCGGTGTTCGTGGTGACCTTCGCCTTCGGGTTGATCGACCGGCAGGGCGTCGGATTCGCTGCTGCGGGTGCCGGCCTGGCGGGCGGCAGTGCCGTCGGTGCGGCTCTGGTGGTACAGGGCGTTCTGCCCTTCATCGAACGGGCGTTCAAGATCGCCACTTCGATGACGCTCCTGGAATGGAGTTCGGCGGACCGCCCCCTGTTGCAGCGGCTGGCCCGCGAGGCTCCGGGCACCTACAACCACAGTCTGGTGCTGGGCACGATGGCCGAGGCGGCCTGCGACGCCATCGGGGCCAATGGGCTGCTCGTTCGCGTGGGGGCCCTCTACCACGACATCGGTAAGATCCATAAGTCCGACTATTATGCGGAGAACCAGGAAGCGTCGATCAGCCGGCATGAGAACCTGGCCGCCAGCATGAGCCTTCTCATCATTCTGGGCCACGTCAAAGACGGCATCGAGCTGGCCCGCGAGTACGGTCTGCCCAAGGTGCTGCACTCCTTCATTTCCGAACATCACGGCACCACCGTGGTCCGCTACTTCCATCACAAGGCCACCGAAGAGCAGCCCAAGAAGGCCAGCGGCAAGCACGACCGGGAGGTTTCAGAGGCCGAGTTCCGTTATCCCGGTCCCAAACCGCGCAGCAGGGAATCGGCTGTGTTGATGCTCTGCGACGGCGTGGAGGGCGCCGTCCGCGCTCTGGCCGAGCCCACCGCCGGGCGCATCGAGAGCGTCGTTCATCAGGTGCTCATGGATCGCCTTAACGACGGGCAGTTCGGCAATTGCGAGATCACCCTCAAGGAACTCCAGACCGTTGAGGAATCGCTGGTCAAGAGCCTGTGCACCTTCTATCATGGCCGCGTGACCTACCCGAAGGCGGCGCCCGGCAAGGGTGAAACCGGCCACAGCGAGCAGGGTGAGCCCGGAGAGCGTAAGCGGGCTTGAACCGCAGAGGACCCCGCCGTTCCATGGACGATCTTCCGTCATACTCCATCGAGATCAGCCGGCAGGACGTTCTATTGGCTGATCTCGACCAGGCTCGCCTTCGACAAGCGGTGGAGTTGACCCTGCGACACCATCAGTGTTCCCGCGCCGAGTTGCACGTCGCCCTGGTGGACGATGCCACCATCGCCGACCTTAACGAGAAATATCGGGGCCACCCAGGCCCGACCGACGTCCTGAGTTTCGATCTGGCCGAGCCGGGCGCCAAGGTGCTGGACGGTCAGATCGTCGTTTCCGTGGAGACGGCCCGGCGCGAGGCGGTGGAACGCCGCCACTCGGCTGAGGCCGAGGTGTTGCTCTATTGCATCCATGGCACGTTACACCTGTTGGGCTACGACGACGCGACACCCGAGGACGCCCGGCGAATGCATGAGATGGAGGACACGCTGCTGACTGAGTTGGGAATAGGGCCTGTGTACGGGGCGAAAGCCTCGTGAGGGTGGCCCTGCTACAGACCCGCATTCGAACCGACAGCCGCAGTGCGAACCTCAGCCACGTTCTGCGGCAGGTCGTCCGGGCCGCGGAGGCGGTCCCGGCGCCGGATCTGGTGATGCTGCCGGCCGGCTGTGACGGGCCGGTGTCTGAAGGTCTCAGCCCGGCGATAGTGCAGGGATTCGCCGAGTCGTTGGCCGCGATGGCCCGGGAGTGGGGGGTCTACGTGGCGGCCGGCCTGTTGCGCTGGGGGGGGGACGGCTTTGGCGAGGAGGCTCGGGTATACGACCCGGACGGCGACGCCCTGATCGGCACCGGTCCCGGTGAGCGGGAGACGGTCTTCACCGTCCGCGACACGCCGCTCGGTCGGCTCGGCATAGGGTTGGATTCGGATGACGCCCGGCTGGCCCCACCGGCGGTTCCATGCGATGTTCTCCTGGTTCACGGCCGGTGGACGGCCCCGCCCGAGCATGGCGGGCGTGCCGGCACGGACGTCCACGCCCGGCTTGCTGAACTGGCCCGGCAAGCCCGCACACCCGTGTGCGCGGTCGGCCTCGTCGGCCGCGGCTGTGACCGGGCGGCGTTCGTGGGCGGCAGCGGACTGTGGGCATCAGGCGGCCGGTGCGTTCTGGCGGCCGATGTGGGGGAGGAGACGACGTTGTTCGGTGAGGTGCCGGACCGTCCCAAGAAGGCATTGAACGTCTGACGGAACCGCGGCCCGCGTTGCAGACTCGTCGGGCCGTGGTGAGAACGGAATCGTCTGCCGTCGAGGCATAGAGGTGGAAGACCCTGTCCTGTGGGTGGGTCTGCTCCTGCTGATCGTGGTGCTGCTGTTCTCCTCCACGATCAGCCTGGTCCTGCGTTGGCCGTCGCGAGCCCGGATCGGCGACCTCCTCGCCAAATCGGGCCGGGAGGAGGAACTTCGCCGGCTGATC
>DATKXO010000306.1:0-2309 GCA_035528995.1 Phycisphaerae bacterium
AGCCCCAGCCGGTGCAGGACCGCGAACCCGTCCCGCATGGCCTCGACCGTCTCGTCCTCCGTGGCCGGGGGGATGACGTCGCTCACCAGGTTGATCGCCAGGTCGCGCAGCACGCCGGTCGGCTGCCCGGCCTCGTCCCGATCGATGATGCCTTCGGGGGGATCGGGCGTGTCGCCCGTGACGGACCCGAGCTCGAGCGCCCGCGAGTTGACCGACGCCAGGTGCAGGTCGTTGCGCCACAGGATGACGGGGTGGTCGGGGGCCGCGGCGTCCAGCTCGACCCGCGTGGGCATGCGCGGGTCGGGCCAGCGGGTCTCGTTCCAGCCCTGGCCCAATATCCAGCCGCCGGGTGGGGTCTCGCCTGCCTTTTGAGCCACCCGCGCGCGCACGTCGTCCAGCGAGGTCGCGGCCGCCAGCGGCAGCCGGCGCAGGCCAAGCGACCAGTCGTAGTAGTGAACGTGCCCGTCGGTCATGCCGGGCAGCACCAGCCGGCCCTCCAGGTCGATCACCCGGCTGCCGGCCCCGGCCAACCCGCGGATCTCTTCGTCGTCGCCGACGGCCCACAGGCGACCGTCGCGGATCGCCACGGCCGTCGCGCGGGGATAGGATAGGTCCTGGGTGTGAAAACGGCCGTTTACCAGAAAGAGCTCTGTCATTATACCTCCACTTTAAGCGAAATCCCTCAGCTACCCTTGCGAAGGTTGCGAATCGCCTTGTCAACGAAAACATCCTCGGCGAACAGCGACGCTTTCGACCTGAAACCTGTTTACAAACCTTCGCAAGGGTACCGCCGCCTGAGTAGCCACCCTTGCGAAGGTTGCAAATCGCCTTGTCGATGAAAACATCCTCGGCGAACGGCGACGCTTTCGACCTGAAATCTGCTTACAAACCTTCGCAAGGGCAGGCGCTCAGACGAGAAATCCCCGCGGGAACGGATCCCGCGGGTCGAGGATGAATTGGTTGACGCCGGTGATGTGCGCGCTTCCCCGCACCTCCGGCACGATGGCGGGCAGGTCACCCACCGTCGTCTCGGCCACCACCCGCCCCTCGAACGTGGTGCCCAGGATACCCTCGTTGAGAAAGGGCTGGCCGACAGCCAGCTCGCCCCGCCGGTGCATGAGCGCCATCTTGGCGGAGGTGCCGGTGCCGCACGGCGAGCGGTCCATGTGCGCCTCGCCGTAGATGACCGCGTTCTTGCCCCGTCCCTGGACGTGGCCGCCAGCGTTGTAGAACTCGGCAACGTCGATCGTGTTGATGTAGGTGCGCGTGGGATGCTGCACCGTCAACTGTTGGTTGGCCGCCGCGATGATCGCCATCCCCAGGCGGGCCAGTTCAGGCCCGTTCTCCGGCGTCAGCGCCAGCCCGATCTGGTCGACGGACACCATGACAAAGAACCCGCCCGCGAACGAGACGTCGACTGTGATCCGCCCTAGCCCTTCCACCTCCAGCGGTTGATCGAGCGCGAAGGCGAAGGCGGACTCCATCTGGAGCGCGACCGACTCGACGCGCACCCGTCCACCCGCTCCGCCGGCTCCCGGCGGAGCCTTGCGCACGCGGGCGCGGGTGTGCACCATCCCGGAGGGGGAATCGACGACGACGGCAGTCTCCGGTTCCTCGGCCGCCAGCCAGCCCGTCTCGATCAGCGTCGTGACGGCCCCGATCGTGCCGTGGCCGCACATGTAGGGGTAGCGGCAGGCATCCATGAACACGACGCCGAAGGCCGCCTCCGCGTGCACCGGCTCGGTGACGACCGCCGCGAGCATGTCCCGGTGGCCGCGCGGCTCCTGCGTCAGGAGCATCCGCACGTGATCGAGGTGCTCGCTGAGGTACAGCCGCTTGTCGTTGATCGTCTCACCCGGGATCGGCGGCAGCCCGCCGACGACCAGCCGGGTGGGCTCGCCGGCGGTATGGGAGTCGATCGTGATGAGCCGGTCGGGGAATTGCTCGAGGAACTGCTGGGCGATGGCGCTAGGCTGCATTGATGGCATGGTGAGTTCACCCTCCTAACTGCGTTGACGATGTCATGTCTCGCTCACGATGAGGAGTGGAGCGATGAGGAGTGGAGCATCCCCAGATGCGGAACGGGTGCTGCAAGAGCCGTTCGCACGTGGGTGTGCTCACTCCTCTTGGGCACTATGAACCGGTTCCTAAGCCGCTGCCGCAGGGGCGGGGCCGCTCTTGCGCCGCCGCTGTCGCTCGGCGGAGCGCTTCGTGCCCAGGTACGCCTCCTGCACCAGCGGGTCCTTCAGCAGGTCCATCCCGCTGCCCTCGCGGATGATGTGGCCCGTCTCCAGCACGTAAGCCCGGTT
>DATKXO010000307.1:0-15756 GCA_035528995.1 Phycisphaerae bacterium
CGAAGACCCACTCCTCGCCGTCCCGCCGGGCGCAGGTCAGCTTGACCACCTGGCCGAAGTCCTCGGCAATCAGCGACTTGTCCGTGAGCAGCTCGGTCACCTTGGGCGGCAGGCCCGTTTCGCCCGATTCCCGCAAGCCGACCAGCCACGCCAGTCCGACCACCACCACCAACGCCACAGCCAGATAGAGCGTCGTCTTGAAGTTCATCGCCCACTACCTCCGGCGGACCAGCCAAACCGCCCCACCACAGATCACCGCCAGCGCCGGCCAGATGCCCCAGGCCAGCACCCGCAGAAACGAGAGCGTCCCTCCCTCGGCGATTTCCAGGCTGCCGGTGTCGATCGGCCGGCCCAGATTCATGATCGCCGTGTTGTCGTTCAGCCAGTGCAGTGAATTCACCAGCAGCGTCATATTGCCCGGATTCCGCGCCCGAAGCCGGTACCCCTCGGCACTCTGCACAATCTCCCGAGCGAAAGCAAAACCGTCAACGCAGAAATCCCGCGAGCTGATGACCACCACCTTGGCATCATCTTTCGACCCGGCGGCCGCCACCGTGAACGGGCCTTCCAGGTCCTCCTCCATCTTCACGATGGACTCGTTCCGCAGTTGCTCCTGATAGGCCTGGATGTTCTTCACCCCCCACAGGCCCTCGCGGCGATCGCACCACACCAGCTTGTCGAGCGTGACCCCCTCGGGCGCCGGTTCGGCCAGCTCCAGCGGCGCCACCAGCGGCAGCGCCGTGCGCATCATGCCCAGCCCCTCGACGATCGGATGCCCCCCGAACCGGTTGTCCATCATGTTGATCGGCGGACGGGTGAAACCGTACTTCCCCGGCCCGATCGGCGTCGCCTGCAGCAGCAGCACGTCGGCGTCAACCTGAATGCCCCAGATACCCTTGAGGTACTCGGCGTATTCGTAAGGCGCCGGGAAGGCACCAAACTGCCCCGGAAACCAACCGACCAGGAACAGCGCCCGCCCGCCCGCCGCGATCGCGTCCAGAATGGCCTGCTTCTGCGCCTCGCCGAACGGTGTCTGCTGCGGCTGCCTCATCGCGTTGGGCGGCTCCGGCGTCGGTTTCAGCACCACGTAGATCGTCTTCACCGGCGCCGGGTCGATCTCCGGCGGCTCCGCCTGGGCCGCCAGGTCCCACTCCTGCACGACGAAGTTCAGGTCCTCCAGGTGCATCTTCACTTGGGCGAACGGCGCCTGCGGCTGGCCCGGCATGAACCCGCCCATCAACAACGGACTCCCCCCGTGCCGTACGAAGATCACCGCCGTCTTCTCCTGACGAGTCAACTGCAGAATCGCCGACGACAGCTTCTGCTCACCCTCGAACGCCCGGTCCTTGAACGCCATGCTCACCGAGCCCTGCGGGTCCATCGACGGCCACACGTCCGCGAAGCCCAGAACCTTCGCGTCCGTCTCCGTCTCGACGATCACGGCGTTGGCATCCGCGGCCAACTGCCGAGCGACGTCCTCCAGGTCCAGCCGAGGCAAATCGCCCGACGCCTCCACCGCCCGATCGAGCTCGTCGATCAACGCCTGGTAACGAGCCTGCGCACCGGCCAGGAACTCGTGCTGCGCCGGGACCATGTTCGGCTCGCGGGACACCTCTTTCTGCCCGAACGCGGCGATGTCCTTCAACGCCTTGCTCACGCCCGTGTAGAGCGACCGCACGATCCCAACCGCGGCCGTGTACCGCGGCAGGTCACCTTCGGCGGCCGCCTGAACCTCTTCCTGGACCGCCGCCGCCTCCCGTTGCCAACGGTCGAGCAGGAGCTGGATCTCGCCCAGCACCGCCGCTCCCCGCCCGGCCAGCGACTCGCTCTGCGCCGCGATGGCGTCCAGTTCCGACGTCAGCAGCTCGCTGATCTGCGGCAGCAGGTCCGACTCGAACGCTCCCAGCAGTTCCCGGTGCCCGGCGGACTGCTCCCTGAACTTCTCTTTGTCGCCGAGACGAACGAACAGCTCCTTGTACTTGGCGTGGTCCTTCAGCGGGTTGACCCAGCCCACCTCGATATTCGAGCGGTTCTCACTCTGATACAGGCTGAGCAGGTCCTCCACCGACCGGCGAAACTTGGGCTGGTTCTCGCCCTCGGGGTCGGCCTTGAAGTACGTCGAGGTCAGCGTGACCTTCTGCTCCAGCCCGTCCAGCAGGTTGGTGGTCCCCTCCGAGAGGCTGTTGATGCTCGAGCTGGTCCAGTCCGCCTTGCCGCCCAGCTTGTAGGCCCCCCACTGCAGCGCCCCCGTGATGGCGATCACCAGCACGCTGGCCAGCACCACGTTGGCCCCCACCATCCACTGTCGCCCGCGAGAACTCCGTTCTTTCGTCTGGCTTGCTACCGCCATCGTCGCGACTCCAGAACCTTCACCGCCAGAAACAGAAAGCACGCCGTCGTCGTCACGAAGAAGATCAGGTGGTTGGTGTCCACCAGACCCCGCGCGAAATCCTGAAAGTGGGCCAGCACGGATACGTGCTGCAACAGCACCCGGATGATGCCTTCCTGGTCGCGGGCCAGGTAATTGGCCAGCAGCGTGATCACCGCCAGCAGCACCAGCGTGCACAGCCCGGCCACCACCTGGTTGCGAGTGCAGGCCGAGAAGAACAGGCCCACCGATACGTACAGCGCCCCCAGCAGGATCAACCCGAAGTAGGTGCACAGCACCAGCCCCACGTCCAGCGGCCCGTAGGCCCACACCAGCACCACGTACAGAAGCGTGGCCACCAGCATCACCGCGTAGAACACCATCGTGCCCAGAAACTTGCCCAGGATCACGTCCACGTCACTGACCGGCGCGGTCATCAGCGTCTCGATCGTCCCGCCGCGGAACTCCTCGCTCAGCAGCCGCATGGTCAGCAGCGGCATCACGAACACCAGCACAACCGGCAGGTAGTAGCCGAACGTGATCCGCAGCGACGCCTCCGCCCCGGGCAGGAAGTTGTCCTTCACGAAGAACGCACCCGTCACGCCCAGAAACACCGCCAGAACCACGTACGCGATCGGCGAGTAGAAGAACACGCTCAACTCGCGCCGGGTCAAGGTCGTTACGTTTCTCATCGACGCTCGCTCCTCACTCGCGATAAGCTCTGGATTAAGAGCTACGCCGCCCAGGCTACGCCCCAACGTCCTGCTGGGCGGCCGTGATCTTCACGAAGAAGTCTTCCAGGCTGGCGATCTCCCGACGCATCTCACGCAGCGACCAGCCTTTGCCGGCCGCCAGCTTGAACACGTCCTCGCGCACGTCCGCCTGGTTGGTCACCATGATGGCCAGCCGATTCCAGCCGCTCACCGTCTCCAGCTTCACGCTGCCCACACCGGACAGGGCGCCGACCGCGCGCTTGACCTCGTCGGCCGGACCGCGAATCTCCGCGATCAACGGCGACTCGGCGCTGATCTTCCGACGCAGCTCGTCCGGCTTGCCCCGCGCCACGATCCGACCGCTCTGGATGATGATCGCCCGCGTGCAGATCTGCTCCACCTCGTGCAGGATGTGCGAGCACAGCAGAATCGTATGCCGCTTACCCAGTTCCTGGATCAGGTTCCGGGTCTGCCGAATCTGCGTCGGGTCCAGCCCGATCGTCGGCTCGTCCAGCACCAGCACCTTGGGATCGTGGATCAGGGCGTCGGCCAGACCCACACGCTGCCGCATGCCCTTGGAGAGCTGACCGATGGGACGGTCGATGAACTCGCCCAGCCAGCAGCCCTCCGTCACTCGCTTGATCGCCGCACGCCGGTCGTCCGCCCCCATGCCGTGCAGCCGGGCCCGGAAGTCCAGGTACTCCCGGGCCCGCATCTCCGGATACAAAGGGGCCGACTCCGGCAGGTACCCGACGTTCCGCCGAACCTGCATCGACTCCCGGAAAACGTCGTAGCCCATCACCGTGGCCAAGCCCGCGTCCGCCGGGTGATAACAGGTCAGAATGCGAATCGTGGTCGTCTTGCCGGCGCCGTTGGGCCCCAGAAAGCCCAGAATCTCGCCCTCGGCCACATCGAAACTGATGCCGTCCACGGCCCGGACGGCCCCAAAACGTTTGCTCAGGTTCTTGACGTGGATCATCGTCCTTCGACGAACCTCCTAAGACCTTACCGACAGCTCATCCTGCAGCGATCTGTTACGCGGAATGCCGGAGTTCCGCTTTCTAACCAGCGCTGTTCCGCCTTGTCAAGCCCCCCACCCGCCTGGGCCGCAACCGCCACGGAGCGGACACCCGCCGCTCCGAGCCGCGACCGTCAGAGCGGATGCCCATCGTGCAGCATGGTCCGCCGCCGGCTTCGTCTCCTGTGACGATCACCACCCCGAATCCCTGTCAGAAAGTGGCAGCACAAACGCCTCTTCCCGCTCGGCCCGGACGGCACCTCAGCAGCCCGCCGCTGCCCCGTGGTCCGTACACCCGCCGCCCGACTCACGGTATAGTGTGCTCGCCCTGAAAAACCGTCAGCCTGACAAAACCCGGACGCTGTCCGAACGCGCGGGAGGAATCAACAGATGAAACTGACGACGCTCTGCTGTGCGGCCGTTCTGGTCGGGGCCACCGCACTGATCACCAATCAGGTCGCGTCACAGGACACCCAGCCACCGCCCGAGTCCGCGCCACAGAGACCGGCCAAGCCCAACGCCGAACAGGACACCGACTCGCTCGTGGACACCTGGATCCAACACGCCATGCCCGGCGAGCACCATCAGCTCCTGGCCAGGATGACCGGCAGTTGGAGCATGGCCATCGAGTACCGCATGAACGCCGATTCCCCGGTCGTCACCTCGCAGGGCACCTGCCAGCGCAAGTGGATCCTGGGCGACCGTTTCGTGCTCGAGGAGTTCGACGGCGGCTCCCTGGCTCTGCCTTTCCAGGGCATGGCCATCTACGGCTACGACAGCTTCGAGCAAAAGTACACCTCGATCTGGGTGGACACGACGAACACGGCCATCACCACCAGCCTGGGAACCTGCCAGGACACGTGCGACCTCATCCGTTTCCAGGGCCGCCACGGCGACCCCTGGACCGGCGTCAAGCGACCCAGCCGAGGCGCCACCCGCTTCGTCACCGCCGACCAGCACGTACTCGAGCTGTACGAACCCGGAGCCGACGGCAAGGAATTCAAAATCCTACAGATCACCTACACCCGAACCTGACCGCCCGAAAAAGCCGGAGCAGTCTAGCCAATCCTTTCGCCCTGCAGGTACGGATGCCGGCCCGCAGGGCCGGAGGAATGTGGCCACGGGTGGAGCACGGTTAGCATGGGCGAAGCCCACCCGCCGGAAGGCGGGCGAAGCGAAACCCGTGGAAACCACGCCTCTTCAGGGACTCCGCCCCGGATGGGGCGGAGGAATGTAGCCACCGGTGACGCACGCTCGCCACGCGCGAAGCACACCAGCCATCGGCAAAGCCCCAGACGCCGCAACCCACTGGCAGAACCCACCCCACCCGCTAGAATCCCCCGTTCTGGCCAACGACCTCCAACGGAGTCATACCATGCGTTTCGTCCATCGCCTGTTTACCCCGATCATCGGCGCCGCAATCCTGCTCGCCGCCGGTTGCGAAAAATCCAAACCCGCCCAGGCCGACATTCCATCCGGTCCCACCATCCTGGTCGCCCAGGCCCAGTTCGTCGATGAGGTCGGCCCCGACGGCAAGACCACGTCGACACCCGGCCCGGCCCGCCTGGTGATCCTCAGCCAGTCCGGCCGGGAGTGGAAGCGCGACGTGCTCGAAGACCCCGACTGCATCGTCTTTCACAAGGCCGTCTTCTTCACCGACCCCGGCGACGCGTCCGCCGAACGCGGCATCCTGACCATCGCAGCCAACTGGGCGCCCAAGCCCGCCCTGGCCAAGATCTGGCACCACACCGACGACGGCTGGTCGGCCAAGACCATCTGGGAGACCACCTTCGGCGGCAAGCAGAACCGACTGCGCGATTTCGAGGTCGGTGACGTCACCGGCGACGGCAGCCCGGACATCGTCATCGTCACCCACGACCAGGGAGTCGTGGTCGTCTTGACCCGCTCCAGCGACGGCTGGAAGGCCACCGAACTCGATCGGAAACCGGGCACCTGGATCCACGAGGTCGAGTTGGCCGACCTCGACGGAGACGGCCTGGCCGAGATCTACACCACCCCCTCCCAGCCCAACCGACTCAACGGCACCTCCCAGCCCGGACAAATCGTCGCCTATCGCCACACCGCCGACGGCTTCGAGCGAGTCGTGGTGGAGTCCTTTGCCAAACGTCATCCCAAGGAAATCCTCGCCGCTGACATCGACGGCCGCCCCTGCCTGATCGCCGCCGTCGAGGCCGACCTGGGCAAGGAGCCCAACCCCCAGCCCGACTCCGACAAGGTCGTGCTCAAGCGCTACCGCATCGAGGACGGCCAATACGTCGGCCAAGAAGTCTGCGCCCTGCCCGACAAGATGTGTCGCTTCCTCAACGCCGGCGACCTCGATGGAGACGGCAAGCCCGAAGTCACCGCCTCGATGCACAAGATCGGCCTCTGGATGGCCCGCCCCGGCCCCGGACAGTGGAAAACCGAGCTCATCGAGCGGAACTCCGGCGGCTTCGAGCACGCCACCGTCCTGGCCGATCTCGACGGCGACGGCACTCAGGAGATCTACGTCGCCGCCGACAGCCAGCAGCAGGTCTGCCGCTACCGCCGGACCGATGGCCGCTGGCAGCGCGACGTCCTCTACGACATCGAGAATGACAAGATCTGCTTCGGCATCACCGCCGGAGTCTGGTAGCCGTCGGGCGCACACCTGCGTCGCGGAGTCGGGATGCGCTCCGTCAGCTCGCGTCGCCATCCAGATGACGCCACAGCTCCTCGAAACCGCTCGGCCCGGGCCGGCCAGCCCGGAACTGCGTCGTTTCCATCGCCGAGTCGCGCAACGTGGCCACCAGCTCGTCCATCCGGCCCAGCAGGCGGCGGTGCTCCCGCGGCTTCTTCCGGATCAGAACGTACTGGGCGATCAGCGGCAGTGTGATCGACGCACACGAATAGACCACCACGTTGTTCTTCCGGGCGTCCTTCACCTTGCCCCAGGTCTTGGCCTCTGACGGTGTCGCCCCCGACAGCCCGCCCCAGTGCGGCGAGTCCGTCGTCAGTTGCAGGAAGTAGTCCTGCCCCCCCTTGGTCGGATCGTTGAGGACTTGCTGCAACACCGGCTGGGTCTGCAGGTAGAAGTTCTTCGGCGAGCCCCCGCCCACCTCCACCACCCCGTTCTTCTCCGCCTCCCGGACGATGGCCGTCCTCTCGATCACGTCCAGAATCGGGTTCAACGCCACCGGCTTGTCGAACAGGTACGGTATCACCAGGTTCATCCCGATCGAAGAGTCCCCCCGTGACGAGGTATAGATCGGCACCTCGTACTGCGCCGCTGTCGCCACCATCGACTTCTCCGGGCAGTCCGCACACCCTTGAGGTACCAGCCGAGAACGGGGTAGCACAGACCTTTGACCCGCCCGACACGCCTCCATCAGGCTGCCTCACCGAGCCGCTGCAGGCAACGCGGCTAGGTGCCCACAGGCCATCAGTGCCCTACGGTGGGCGTAATGCCGTCAACGCCCCTGCGTTGACATCAATAGGGTTGGCCACTATGGTCCCTGCACGGAATCAGGCTGGGACACTTGGCCAACCTGCCGTAGAACGCATCGCGACTCCATGCCCAGGGCCGGGCGCGGTGTGCGACTGGGTGCAAGGCCACACTCTTGGGAGGTACATGTGCAAGTCGCAGTGGTTGGTGCAGGCTTCAGCGGACTGATGTCGGCCTTCCTCTTGGAGAAAATCCTCGGGCCTGACATTGACATCGTCATCTTCGAAAGCAGCGGCAGGCTCGGCGGGCGGATTTGCACTCTGGAGTTAGGCGGACCTGACTCGTATTACGACTCGGGAGCAGCCGAGCTGTACGAAATAGCCGGCGGGTATAGTCTCAAGGCACTGGTACACGCCCTTGGCCTCCAAACCCGCGACATGGTCGCAACGCCATTCTTCCATTTTGCCGACGCCCTCCTGCGCTGCGAAGACGACTTTCAGGCCGTGCTCGGAACGCCCGCAAGAGCGGCCTTGACACGCTTCTGGGAACTCCTGACCTCCATGCGAACGCCGGATCAGTATGCGTTGGCCGGGCATCCTGCGGACAACTGTCACCCATGGTCGCGCCAGAGTTTCTCAGAAACCCTACGACTCATAGAGGACGCACAGGCGAGACATTTCACAGAAGTCCAAGTACACAGCGACGTGTCCACCGAGCCCGATCTCACGACTGGTCTCTTCGGCGTCGACAACCTACTTGTAGACCACCCTGACTACGTGCAAATGTTTACACTCGTTGGCGGCAATGAGCAGCTTGTCCACGCGCTCGCTGAGCGCATCTCCGCCCGGGTCCTTTTGAACGCACACGTCACACAGATCTGTGCTCAGCGCGGTGGATCATACGAAGTGACCTATACAGGTGAATTAACCAGGCGTTTCCACGCAGACTACATACTGGTCACTCCCCCGCCGCTTAGCTTGGACACCATCTGTTGGACCCCGACCCCGCTGGAAAGCGCAATTCGCGCGCACATCAGGCATCACCGCTATCCTGCAGACTACGTGCGGGTGACCCTTCGGACGACGGAGCGTGTCTGGGCGGACGAGCTGCCGGAAGATTATTTCGTCTGCCAAGGACTCGGTGGCACCACAGTCTATGAGAAGAGCATCTTGTCGGATTCGCAAGAGATCCCCATCCTTAGCCTGCTTATCGGCGGGCGCCACGCCACCGAGTTAGCACATCGCCCGGATGGCGAAGTCTTCCACCGGGTGCTCCAAGCTCTTCCGGACGAAGCGCACATCGACCGCAACTTAGTCTCGACCTTCAGGGTGGACAGGTGGACCAATGAGGTCGGCGTCAGCCGATTGCCAGGAGGCGTGCCGCTACGCCCTCTGGCGAAGCGCCACGCTCCTTCAGCGGACTATCCGAACGTCTTCATGCTTGGGGACTATCTCTATGATACGACGATAAACGGCGCGCTGGACGCCTGCGTGTTTGTGACAAAATCCATTTGCGAGAACGTCATGGGCAGGAAGGTAGACTCCATCGAGGAATTGCTGGAAGGAGACGGGTTTCTACACACTGCAACTCGAAATGGCGAGCCCCGTCGCCGCCCCGGTCGGAACTTGCCATTCCTGGCGCGCCAGTGAGTTCACCAGAGGAGAAGCTCGCTATGGCCAAGATCCCGCTTCTCAATCAGTTGCCCGTAATGGCGCCTCAAGCTGTCTACGGCGGTATGAGCGTCGACGAGTTGGTCAACCAATCGTACTGGGCCCACAATTCCCGCGCCTTTCGCGATGCCTGTGGTCTGTTCTCCGCCGTGGCGTCGGAGGACAACTGCGTAGTGGGGCTTTCCGTGGGCGGGGCGCTCGTGCCTGCCGGGCTGGGTGAGTCCGCGCTGATCCCCCTCATGAAGGCACATCTGGTGGACTGGGTCGTATCCACCGGAGCCAACCTGTATCACGATTTGCACGCCCAATTGGGATACGAGATGCGGCTCGCCCGCGACCAGAACGACGACCGACGTCTTCGCGACGAGGGCGTCATTCGCATCCACAACGTCGCATTCGATCAGCAGGCGCTCTTCGTCACAGATCGCTTCCTTCAGGAGTTCTTCGAGCATCTGAGCGATTCCTGCCCGGATAAGCACCTGTCTACATCACGAGTCTGCAAGTTGCTCGGTGAGAGATTGCTTTCCCTAGACGAACGCGCGGCCCGGAGGAGCATACTCGCGGCGGCAGCTGCAGAGGCTATTCCCGTGTTTTGCCCGGCGATCGCCGACTCCTCAATAGGCATGAACGCTGCCGCCGTCGCACTCAGAAGCCACGCACTGACCATAGACCCACTTCTTGATATAACCGAATCGGCAGCACTCGTTTATGCTGCTAGGAAGAGGGGGTGTCGAACTGGAGCCGTGATTCTCGGTGGCGGAGTCGCCAAGAACTTCCAGTTGCAGACCGAGCCTCACATCCAGGAAGTGCTTGGCCTTTCCGATACGGGACACGACTTCTTCATCCAGTTCACTGATGCGAGGGTCGACACCGGCGGTCTGAGCGGTGCGACTCCCTCTGAAGCCGTAACCTGGGGCAAAATAGACCCAAACGCTCTGTCCAACACAGTCGTCTGCTATGCGGACTGCACACTAGTTCTGCCACTCTTTGTCGCGTATGTCCTCGCAAAACCGCAAAAACGCAAAGCCAAAAGACTCCTTGACGAGCTCGATCAGAACGTGCGCCTGCTTCGCGAACACTACGCCCATCGGCTACGAAGCTGATGGCAGCGCCAGACAGCCGTGCAGAACGCCGCCTACGCAATACTGCCAGAGGACAACATGAACAACGCGATTCAGACGAAACGCGTCTTCGTGGTCTTTCGCTATAAGGAGAAGTTGCAGGACACCGTCGAACACCTGAAAGAGCATCTGGAACAGGGCGCATTCAGCTCGGATCTCGGCTGGCAGATCGACGTGCTGGATGACATGCTCCCACCAAGTACCATTCTCTTTCACGGTGTAATTGAGGCCATTCGAAGGACCGATTTCGTAGTTGTCTTGGCTGAGTCGATCTCGTTGAACGTGGCGTTCGAGGCCGGCGTTGCCTACGCTCTTGGCAAGCCTACGGTGTTTTGCGTGCCCCAAGACGAGATGAGGCAGCTTTTCCAACGGTTTTCGGACTTGGCCGGCATGAAGGTTGTGCCCTACAATCCCGACAGGGCCACAAAGGTGCCTGCCATTATCTCCAAGCAGCTCATGATCCTGCATGCCGAAGCCTCTGCAAAAGCCCAGCAACCCCCATCGCCAGACTACCTCATCGCATGGGGTGATAACTTGCGGCTTAATGGACTTCACCGGGAGGCTCTTGAGAAATACTCCGCCGCGCTCGAGGACGACCGCGATAACCCACGTTGCCACCTCAGGCTGGGGCGGACCTATCTGGCCGTCTACGACTTGGTGTCTGCAGAGGACGCGCTGTGCAGAGCGATAGAGTTGCAGGCCGACTACTGCCATGCCTGGGAACTACTCGGCCAGGTGCTCTTGGATTCCGGTCAATACGGAAGGGCGATAGCAGCATATGAGAAACTCTTGGGGCTCATGCCCGGACGTTGCGAGTACTACTTCAAGCTGGCGGTAGCGTACAGCGAAATGCAGGAGTTCGAGAAGGGCGCGGAACTCCTTGAGCAAGCTATCCGGCTGTTTCCGGAGGAGGCAGCCCTATACTACGACTTGGCTTGGTGCGCCGCACGCGCTGGCCGGGCAGCCGCTGGAACTACGGGCGACGGCTGGGCTGAGCGGGTATTAGCCGCACTGGACCAAGCCACCAGGCTTGACGCCGCCTTCTATCGGCGCCTCGAGCAAGACAGTGATTTTGACCACCTGCGCCATCACCCCAGATTCCCCAAGAGACACTAGCCGAACTCTGCGTTCGCGCCGGTGGCCTTCAGACCCGCCCTATTGGTTGGCCGTCGGGTCTCGAGTCCAGTCCGGCCGCAGACATTTCCGACCTTGTCGCCCACGTTGTTCTCGCCCGCCAGGGCCAGCCGCTCGATCTGCGGCCCGGACAGCACGTCCTCGGGCCCAAGGCAGGGTTTGTCATCCTGCGACTGATGCATGGTGCTCTCCTCCGTCGCCTTCCGGAGCTTCGAGCCCGCCCGGTGTCCGACCCCTTTGCTCGGGCTTGGAGGATCGACGGGGCGAGCGCCCCCTGGAGCACGGTCGGCAGCGCCTCGTCAGCGCACTGGCTCAGCAGATGAAAACGGCCGCCGCCACCACCGTCGTCCACAGGCCGTTCTTGTCCCCCTCGGCCGTCTGGGCGACCGCCCGCGTACGCACCACCAGGCCCTTGGCCCGGTAGATCTCCCGCCGCTCGTCGTACGCCTTGTCCGGGTCCAGCTCGATCCCCTGCGTGGTGGCCAGCATTGAGGCGGCCATGTCCTCCACCAGGTCGGCGCATTTCCGCTCAGTGAGCCCGAAACCGTGGTGCTCCGAGATATAACCGTACTGGCTCTTCTCGGCGGGCTGGGCCAGCCCGATGCCGGCGCAGCACAGACGGCTCGGCTCATTCGTCTGCGACTCGGCCATCACGCAGTAGACGATCTCGCCCGCCTCGAGCTGGCTGAGCCCCCGCAGGCGCGGCACCATCTTGCACCCCGGCGGTAGGATGCTGCTGACTCGCACCAGGTTGAACGGAGCCAGGCCACCTTGCCGCAAGGCCGCCTCGAACGATTCCAGCTTATGACCATGCTTCCCAACGCCCTTGGTGAAGCACATCTGACGCGGGACCATTGGCTTGCCCATTGATGGGTATCTCCTCGCACCTCGAACGCCCAACCCGGGTGGATTATAGCGGGCCACCCGGGCTGCACAACCAACGCCGCTGGGCCCGGCGACCCGGTGCGCGCCTAAACCCGGTTCGCATCGGCGGGGTCCGCACGTGTAAGTAGCTTCGCTAGAACCGGCGCCATCGCCCGCAACGCCTGACCCCGGTGACTGATCCGGTTCTTCTGCTCCGGCGGCATCTCCGCCGTCGTCATCCCCAGTTCCGGGACCAGAAAGAGCGGATCGAAACCGAAGCCGTGGCAACCCCGTTGGATGTCGATGATCCGTCCCTCGATCGTGCCCGCCGAAGTGGCCAGAATCCTCTCCCCGGCGGCCAGGGCCATCGCACAGTGGAACCGCGCCGCCCTCCGCTCAGGCGGCACACCCGCCAGCGCCGACACCAGCTTGGCGTTGTTGGCCGCGTAGTCCCGGTCCCGCCCGGCGTACCGCGCCGATCGCACCCCCGGCCCACCGCCCAGCGCGTCCACCTCCAAGCCCGAATCGTCCGCCAGAGTCCAGCACCCCGTCAGCCGACTGTAGTGCCGGGCCTTCGCCTCGGCGTTGGCCGCAAACGTGTCGCCATCCTCCACCGCAGCCGGAAGATCGCCGAAGTCGCCCAGTGTCACAAACTCGACACCCAACTCCCCCAACACCGCCCGCACCTCGCCCAGCTTGTCGGGGTTGGAGGTCGCCACCAGGATCGTCTTGGCCCGTTTCACGGCCGGGGTTCCTCGCGCGGAATGCGCACCAGCATGGAACGCACCGGCACCCGTCTGCCGTTGCTGTCCAGGTTGTACCAGATCCCGTCGTTGGTCAGGTTATACATGCACTCCGCACGCCGCTGCAGAGCCTCCACCTCGTCGCTGTAGCGGTGGACGACCTGTTGCCGCTCGCCGCCCCTCTCGACGTGGCGCACGCGGCCCTCTCTGTCCACCACGGCCTCCTCACCGAAGGTGCCCACCGTCACGATGCTCCGCGTCTGACCGTGATAGTAGTAGGCCTCCAACCCCTGGCCTCGGAGTTGTCGCGCCTTCTCGACGGCCGCCAGCTTGCGGTTGTGCAGCTCCGCGTCGTTGAAATAGACCGCCACCTGCAGCGTGTAAGACCCCGCCGCCCGACGAAGGTCCCAATCCGCCGGGCCCACGTCCGGGTTCGGCGCCGGCACCGTCCGGGCGTGAAGGAAGAACCGCGTCCCTTCCGAGTCGGCCAGTTCCTTGAGCAGCCGCAGATCCGCCCGCATCCGCCTGGGAATGGACCGCTCCCGCGTGCTCGCTTTCACCCGGCGACGGTAATCCCCGTAGTAGATCCGGGCTCCCTCCCGGTCCATCTGCACGCGAACCAGCTCCGGCTCGATCCCCTTGGTGCGGCGCAGCACGTCGGCGATCTCCCTCGCGGTCGCCTCGCTGCCCTCGCCCTGCAATTCCAGACACAGAATCGTCCAGGCCTCGCCCGCCCCAGCGAGCCATCCCTCGGACGATCCCATCTGGCTGCAGCCGGCCGCCGCCAGGAGCAGCGCTAGCCCGATCCGCCGTCTCACGGTCTCCGCCTCCTCCGCAAGGCCTTGGCCTGCTGCGCCTGCAGCTCTCGAATGCCCCGCGCAGCCAGCCGAACCATCTTGTCCAGCTCCCCGCCTGTGAACGTCGCCCCCTCGCCCGTGCCCTGAACCTCGACAAACCGCCCGCCGCCCGTCATGGCCACGTTCAAATCCACCTCGGCCGCCGCGTCCTCCGCATAGTCCAGATCCAGCAGCGTCCGACCCTTGACCCGCCCGACGCTCACCGCCGCGATCGAGTCCGTCACCGGCGACCGACGAATAACCTTCTCGCGCAGCGCGTGTTTCACGGCGTCGCACACCGCTACATACGCCCCGGTGATCGACGCGGTGCGCGTCCCGCCGTCGGCCTGCAACACGTCGCAATCCAGCAGGATGGTGTTCTCCCCCAGCAACTCCAGGTCCACTACCGCCCGCAGGGCCCGCCCGATCAGCCTCTGGATTTCCTGCGTCCGCCCGTCGATCCGGTAGCGGTTGCGCCGCCGTCGCTCCGACGTCGAGCCCGGCAGCATGTCGTACTCCGCCGTGACCCACCCGCTGCCCCGCCCCGCCTTCCAGGCGGGCACGCCCTCCTCCCAGCAGGCCGTGCACAGAACGTGCGTCTGCCCCCAGCGAATCAGGACCGAGCCGGGCGCAAACTGAGTGTACCCCCGGACGATCTCCACCGGCCGAAGCTCCCCCGCCCGGCGCCCGTCGTGCCTGCCCATGCCGCCTCCTTTTTAATGGCGACGATAGATTGCCGCTCCGGAAGTGTCAACCGCCCCCGACCCGCGCGCAACACCGCCCCGCCGCAGGGAGCCGCGCCGTCCCGACCACCCTACCGCACGAAAATCACCGTAACCAGCACGAACAGAGGCAGCAGAATCGCACAACTGTACAGCATGTACCCGAAGAAGCTCGGCATCCGCACGCCCGACTGCTCCGCGATGCTCTTGACCATGAAGTTCGGACCGTTGCCGATGTAGCTCATCGCACCCATGAACACCGCACCCAGCGAGATGCCCACCAGCAGGTTCTCCAGCACGAACTGACCGCCGGCCAGCGCCAGAACCCCCGCTCCCGCTTCGTGCGTCAGCGACTCGGCCGTCGTGAAGAACACCACATACGTCGGGGCGTTGTCCAGGAACGCCGACAGCGACCCGGTGGCCCAGAAGAAGTGCCACGGCTTGCTCAGACCCAGCGCCGGCCCCTTGGCGTTCAGGATTTCGATGGGGATCTGCATGGCGATGAAGATCCCGATGAACAGCGCCGCCACCTCCAGGATGGCGTGGTAGTTGAAGTCGTTATCCTTGCGAATCTGCGGCGCCGTGCTCCACAGCGAGATACCCACCAGCCCCAGCATCAGCAGCTCGCGCAGGAACAGGAACGGCTTGAACCCCAGCCCCAGAAACTCCTTGCCCGGGTCCACCAGGCCCACGCACAACACCACACCGCCCAGGTACAGCAGATTCACCTTCCCGCGCAGCGTCAGCCTCACCTTGACCAGCCGGTCCTTGATCAGATCGATCTCGCGCTCGCCCTTGAACGCCACCGTGTCCCACACGTAGTAGACCCCCAGCAGCAGGGCGCACGTCGCCGCCCACGGAACCGTTAGCCCGAACGTCCACAGAAACGGCACACCCTTCAGGTATCCCAGAAACAGCGGCGGGTCGCCGATCGGCAGCAGACACCCCCCGATGTTGCTCACCAGGAAAATGAAGAAGATCACCGTGTGTCTGACGTGCTTGCGCTCCGAATTGGTCTGCAGCAGCGGACGGATCAGCAGCATGCTCGCCCCCGTCGTCCCGATGAAGCTGGCCAGCACCGCACCCACCGCCAGAAACGCCGTGTTCGTCGCCGGCCGGGCCGCAAGGTCACCACGCAGCGAA
>DATKXO010000308.1:0-2321 GCA_035528995.1 Phycisphaerae bacterium
CCGCTAGCCGATTCCGACTGCGGTGAACTGGAGGAACCCTAGCTAGGGAGCGACAACATGAACGAAGCGGCAAAGTTGGGCGAGAAGGTCATCCTTCAGTCCAACTACGAACAGGGCGACGGCATCAAGTGGGGGTGTAAGTGGAGAGTCGATAAGTACTGGGGCTCGCCCTCGAACTTCGCCGACGCCAGGCCCTACGAGACCATCTTCGGGCAGGGCAACACACTGACCAACGGCGGCGCGGACCTCCTGTGGAACCGCACGCTGGTCCTGAACCCGACCACACTGGCGACCATCCACAAGAAGGGCGCACTGTCCAACGGGCGAGCGGGTATCGGCGTGGGTGATACGTCGGACGCCGCAGCCGCAGGCCAGACGGACCTCGTAGGGGCCACCGGCACAACCAGCCGGCGTATCCGCGGGATGTCCACGGCGGCCTACCCGGCACACACGACCGGAACGAGCACGGCGGCACGGACGGCACAATTTCAAGCGATTTTTACGACCACGGAAGCGAACTTCGCTTGGAAAGAATGGTGCATCACCAATTTCGCCCAAGCGTCGAGCGCGAGTGCGGCCATCGGCGGAACGATGCTGAACAGGAAGGCGCAGGATCTCGGAACCAAAACCGCGGCCGCAACTTGGACCTTCACGGCTTCCTTGACTTTATCCTAGTGAAGCTGTCGGGATTGAGTGACGAGTGGTATAGAGAAGCAAGCTTTAGCCCGCCCCGTGCTGGTACGGCGGGGCGGCTAGGGTGCAACTGGACCCCGGCGTTCACGTACACGCCACCGGCGGGCCTAACGCCCGACGAATACGGCAAGTACCGGGAAGAATACGGGCGGATTGCGGAGGCGTTGCGTGAGCTGGCTTGTCCGTCTCGGGTTGAAATGGGGGTGTTGGGCCATGAAGTTCTTAGCCAGTAGCGCGTCACTCGTTCAGGACGTGACGGAACTTGAGGTGGCGACGACGTTAGGTTTGGCGTCGTCCCTGAATCCGTCCATGGAGGGTGATGACGTGATGTTCACCGCTGTGGTGGATTCGGCGGTTGGCACACCGACGGGGAGCGTGCAGTTCAGGCTGGATGGTGCGGACCTGGGCGCGGCCATGCCGTTGAGTAGCGGCGCGGTCACGCAGACGGTCCCCAACCTAACGCCCGGCCAGCACACGGTCGAGGCGTTCTACACGTCAAGCTAATGGCCGTCCTGCGGGTGTGTCGGGGCAGCGCGGCGTGTGAAGACGGCATGGTGTTGCGTCTTCGGAAGTACGGCGTAGACACGGGAACGCTTGTCGGTAGTGGGAGCGTCTCGGCCGCTGGTGCCGGGGCGTTCGATTACTACATCTCTCCTAGTGGTGACAATGGCGACCCCGGCACGCAATCCGAGCCGTGGGCGACGATGGCGTATGCGATCACCCAGATGTCCGGTGGGGAGTCGTTGGGCTTCCTCGACGGCACGTTCACCGAGAACCTGCCGACCATTCCCGCCAATCTCACGTTTGAGGCGGTGAACGACGGGGCCGTCATTTTCACGGGCACGTTCGAGCCGGGGAACGCTGGGTTCACCGTGCGCGGCATACGGGTGGAGTCCACCAACGAGAAGATCCTCGGTGCGGGTAACACCTATAACCGAATGACGTTTGCCGGAGGTCCCTCAAGCGGCAACACCGTGAACAGCCAGGTCGGCGCAGGGACGACGATCACCGAGTCGCTGCTTCATGGGCTCGGCGGGCGCTATCTACTGCTCGACTACCAACAGAATGGCGTCACCCTTCAAGACGTCATCTTCCGGTTTGACGGTGGGTGGAACGACGCCGCCGAGCCACACGCGATCTACAACGTGTACAACAGCTCTGGGTTCAGTGGACTGAGATTAGTGGCGGTCGATTGCTTGGAGAGCGCCGCCCCGTCGTCCGAGCGCCTTGGCGGGCAGGGTGTCAACACGCACATCGCGGTCGGCAACGCCGGCTCCGCCGCTCATTGCATCACCGTGGACTCGGGTAGTTTCGGGCGGTTTTGGCACGACGGGCAAGGGTCACACAACTTCACCTGGACGGACTGCGAAAGTTACGGCAACGGGTACGAGTACGGCATGACACGGAACTGTGGAGGAACCACCACGGCAACCCGTTTCGATACCGACGCCAATACCCCCGTGGACTACTGGGACGGGACCATCAACCGAACGAGCGGGTCGCAACTCGTATTGAACGAGGACTTCCTCGACGACCCACGGTGGCTGGCAGAAATGAAAGCGATGCGTACCGGCTCCCTCGGAGCCGTGTCGAGTCTCGTGGACTACATCAACTCGTTTAGGCCGTAA
>DATKXO010000309.1:0-3258 GCA_035528995.1 Phycisphaerae bacterium
AACGCCCGCTTTCCGGTAAGCTGCCCCGGCTGCGTCCGATGAGCGGTCTTCGGACGCCAGGACCAACAGTCCGATCATTAGTCCATTCTAGCGAGGTGCTTCATGTCCGATCGTTCTTGGCTCCGCCGTTTGGTACTCATCCCGGTCATCGTTCTCTGCTCTACCCTGCTCGTCATCATCGGAGCCTGCGCTTCGGGAGGCGGCGGCGGTGGCGGGGGCGGTGACGGCACCGGTGCTCTGAACGAGAACGCCGCCGACAACGAAAACCAGAATGGCGCCGCCGGGGCCGGGGCCGCTCGACAGGACCTCTGGTCCACAAACACCGAAACCGCTTCCCAGCAGGACTTCTCCGGCTCGCCGATCCCGGCCGGCTTCTTCGACTTCGACGGGCAAACCTGCCAGGGATTCGGCGGAACCGCCGACTTCGTCGGCGCCGCCCTCAACGAGACCACCTCCGGCGCAGCCGACACCGCCGTCAACCGAACGGAGGATCCCGTCGTGCCCTCCGACCCCATCGGTACCGAGCGCACCGTAGAAGTCCAGATCAGCAACCTCAATCTCTGGAGCGCCGAACCCGTCACCGTCATGTGCGACGGCCAGCCCACACAATGGCGTATTCAGGCCACGCTCTCGGACACCCCCTCGCCCAAGGGCACGCTCACCGCCGTCAAGACCCACGCCAACGGGGGCACCGCCCGCACCACGCTTCCCGTTCTGCTCAAGCTCACCTTCAACAACGTCGAGCAACCCGACGTGCAGCGGACGCTGGACTTCGGCCAGAGCAACCTCGAACCCGTACAGTTCGAGGCCGACATGACCTGGGTGCACTACCTCGATCCGGCCAACCCCGACCCAGCCACCAGCTTCATCCTGGGTGTGGCCGGCGGCCCCGAGGCGGCCCGCCTCATCCGCGACGGCAAGGCCGGCCCCACCCTTCAGGGCGGCGGCACCCTCATCGCCTGCGCTGAGCACACCAACCCCACCGGCAGCCACATCCACAACACCTGCATCGTCGACACCGACGGCGACGGCGTCCCCGACGGCACCGACAACTGCCGCTTCGTGCCCAACCCCGACCAGGCCGACCGCGACGGCGACACCTTCGGCGACGTCTGCGACCCGTGCCCCGACGACCCCACCTGCCCCATGAGCGGCGACGAGTGCGACGGCGTGTGCAAGACGCTGAACGATGAGTTGCACGAGTTGTGGGACACGATCGGCCCCCTCATGTGTGAGCTGCTCACCACGTGCACCTGCATGCCGCCGGCCTGCGATCCCATGACCTGGGACCGCCCCCAGCGCTGCACTGAAGTCGGCGACGAACTCTTCGCGGCCTTGCCCGACCTGACGTGCCTCTACACCCGCTTCCTGGGCCGCGGCTGTGATCGCTGCCTGCTGGACCCGCTCTCGCCGCTGCCCTGCGAGGACGTCTGCGAGACGACCACCTGTCCCGAGGGCCAGACCTGCATCTCCTATTACGGGTGCATGCAAATGCCGCAAGTCGACCTCTGCGCCTCTCGAACCTGCCCCGAGGGACAGGAGTGCGATCCCGAGACGGGCATGTGCTGTGACCCCGACACCGGCCAATGCGAGACCGCGACCGTTAACGTGTGTCAGTACGTCACCTGTGAGGAGGGCTTCGTCTGCCAGGCGGCCACCGGCCAGTGCTGGAACCCCGACACCGACGCGTGTGCCACGCCCGACTATGACATCGGTGATTTCGACACCTGCATGCTGGTCACTTGCCCGGACGGCACTACCTGCGATCCCGACACCGCCCAGTGCTGCGACGACGCCACCGGAGAATGCGTGCCGCCGACAACGCCGGACGTCTGCGCCTACATAACCTGTCCGCCCGACACGACGTGCGACTCGTCCACCGGCCAATGCTGCGACGCCGTGGGCGATTGCTCGCCGCCCGACTTCGACATATGCAGTTTCATAACCTGTCCCGACGGCCAGACCTGCAACCCCGACACAGGAATGTGCGAATAACGCCGGCGTAGCACAGACTGGTCTCGGGTGGCATGGGTCCGCCTTTGGCGGACCCGTGCGTCGCCGGGTGCCACTGGCGGCTCGCCCGCCAGTGCTATGGCTTACAGGTAAATGCTTGAGTGGCATGGGTCCGCCGCCGGGGCGGCCCCGTGTTGGGTGGCATGCTCACGCTCGCGTGAGCATGTGCGACGCCGGCTGCCACTGCCCCGCGAGACGGGGCAGTGGTAGGGTGCATCTCGATGCAACTGACTTGCTGAGAGCCGATGGCTGAAAGCTGACAGCCCCGTGGCCGGGTGGCCCACCTCCTTCAGGAGGTGGGGGACGCCATGATCCTGAAACGCAACGGCCTGCCTCCCATCTTTTCACGGCCCCAATCGGAGCGTGCGTCTCCATACACCTCCTTGCTGAGAGCCGATGGCTGAAAGCTGACAGCTCGGCGCGTGGCATGCCTTCACGGGCGAAGCCCGGGTAGGCATGTCGAACGCCGGGATGCATGGGTCCGCCCGCGGCGAGCCCGTAGCTTTCGCCCGCCGGCGCCCCGCCGTTTGCCGTCTCCGTGCTTCCGGGTCTTTGTGGTTTGCTTTTCCCCGCTTCGCCGCGCCCCGCTCCCGTCATTGACAGCTCGGCTTCAGCCGGGCGCCAGCCGGTGGAACACCGGCCCCGTCGGGCGTATTGGCGAGCCCTGCGGCATACCGTGCGTGTGCTCCTTCTGTTTTCAGTTCTCATTCTTCCGATGCCGATGACTCCAACGCTTTTACATCGTCCAACAAATGGTCAATGTCGGCTTTCGTCTGAATGCGCATCACATCCCCTGCGTGGTCTCTCAGAAGGTGCTCGACACGCCTCAGGCTGAGGCCCGCATGCATCACGATGCGCCGCTGCGCATACCGTCTTACTCCTGCTCTCTTCTCGACGCCGCACTTGAGTCTGACAAACAGAAGCTCGTACCTCGAAACCAATACCATGCCGTACAGCAGCGGTGCAAGTAGTATGGAGAGAACCGGTACCAAGACAATGCCCCTGACAGTATCTATATCGTAAAGATTCTCTAAATCGGAGATGGCTCGGCTGAGTACGATTCCGAGGATGACAATACCTATGATGGTCTGCACTCCTGTGGTAAACCCCAACGTTGCATAAATCTGATCGATTTGCATCACGCCGCGGGGCGTAGGCGGTTGAGCATGCTGAGCAGTTTCTCCTTCACCATGCCGGCTCCGCTGATGGTCAGCGTGAGCGTGCCGCTCGGGCGTGTCAAACGCC
>DATKXO010000310.1:0-5667 GCA_035528995.1 Phycisphaerae bacterium
GAGAGTGCGGCCCGCAAGTGGCGGGCCATCAACGGTGCGAAGCTGCTGCCGGAGGTGATCGCCGGCGTCCGCTTCGTCGATGGAGAACGACCCGGGAAGACCGCCGCCTGATCACTGGTCATCAACGACTTTTGACAATAGCTCGAGCGGGGGAGGGAAGAGGGTTGTCCGCAGCGGCGCGGGACGCGCTGAGCGTGATCGTGATCAGATAATCATCCAAGACCGGAGACTCGCCCGCAACCACATGCTCGGACCAGCACGGCTGACCGGCCACGGGATTCGGGACGAAGGGATCCAGTGGGCGGGCCTGGCGTGTGCCGGTGACCATGACGTACACGTCGTCGTAGAACGTCCACCAAGGCACCGGCACGGACAGGTAGCTGTCCGTCGTCACTCCGTCGTTGTCGTTGGTGGCGATGACCGTGCCGTAGTAGTCGTAGACAACGACCAGGGTATCCAGGGCGCTGCCCAGGGCCGCGGCGTCCAGGTCAACCGTGAGGAACTCCGCATAGCCGGCACCGACTTGGTAGACATCGACGTCGCCGCGTGTGGCTGCGTATGGGCCGTTGCCGATGGTGCCGAGCAATTGGACCTGGCCGGGACCGAACAGCCCGCTGGGGGTGGCCTGGAGGATCGAATCGTTGGGCTCGGCCGGGTCGGCCGGGGCGCCAGGCAGAGGCGTGGTGGTGATCGTCAGATCGTAATAGCCAACGCTGCCGGGTGCCCGCAGCGCGGGGTCGAAGAGCGGCAGGACGTTACCCACGCCGGTGACCTCCAGATAGTAATCTCCTCCGACGAATACCGCCGCTCGCAGATGCGCGTCCCGGCTGTCGAGTTCGGTTTTGTCGTCGAGGGCCAGTGTCCCCGCGGGCGACCGCAGCGTTAGCGCAGGGTGCAAGGTCGAGTCCAGGTGCTCCACCGCCACCGACGCTTCGATCAGGCTGGGGGCGGTCAGGTCGAGCCGGTAGACGTCGATGTCCATTCGCGCCTCGGTCCCGTCACCGATGAACTCGCCCAGCACCTGGTATCCACTCGGTGGGGGGCCGCCGGTGTCGGTGGCCGTGGCGTGTGTATCGTTGGGTTCGAGGGCGCTGGCGGGCGGTGTGGTGGGTACGAGGCTGATGGCCAGATCGTAGGCCCCCTGGGTCTGGAAGGCGCAGGCGGAGACGGCAACGTAGTAGCTCCCCGCGGTCAACAGATACGTGCGTAGCACCGGGTCGAGCTGGGGGTAGGCGTCGTCATCGGCGCTCTCCAGCCGACCACCGAGTGCGTCGTAAAGGCAGAGGTAGCCGTCCAGGAAAGAGAGCGGCGTCTCGACCGAGACGGTCAGCATCGCCGGCAAATCTGCGTTGGTTGATATCTCCAGCCGGAAGTAATCCACGTCGCGCTCGGGGGAATCCCCGTTGCCGATGCAGGCACCGGCCAGGCTGTACGTGCCCTGGTCCACCAGGCCCGTTTCAACGGCATCGGCGAGCGTGTCGTTGGGCTCGGGATCGGTGCGGCTCTGGGCCGAAGCCGTGGCGCTGGTTCCTGCGAGCAGGGCAACGACCACGATCGCAACAGTTGGGAAACGCATGACAAGACTCCTGATTGCACCGCGCCGCAGCTCGTCGGCGCAGCAATGGCCGTTGGCAGCCATACGGCAGATCTTCGTTCCCTGGTAACGTCGTACGCAGACCTGCCGATACACAGGATGGGAATGACGGGCGCATCCACGCCCCCCATAATGCTACTGCAACACTTAGACGGTGTCAATGGGCGGCACACCCACGTCCGACCGCTGACCCTGTGGATCTAACGAGAGGTGTGGTGGTCCGTCGCATGCCGGACAGTACAGCACGACTTGATCGGCTTTCCGTCGCCGGATGGGGCGGCTCCGGCGATCGGTCAGCAGGCGCCGTAATGGCGTCGTGGGCGCGATGGGGCGGCGTCGGAGTATGGGGCGGACACGATTCTCCCGATCCGTGTGAAAGACCGGGCGAACTCCCGACTCCGTCGGGACGGGTCCCTTTCGTGGGTCGCGATGGCGACAATTAGCCATTCTGAGTCTCGAGAGTTGCGAACGGCAAGCGAGACAGGTCGGCGATTCGAATCGCGGAGTTGTGGGGTGGCGGCGGGCGGCTAGATGATCTCGTGGACGCCCCAGGCGTGGGCGCCGAGGCTGGAGCCGGTGAGGATGTCGGGTTGGTAGTCTGTGTTTCGGGCGTACTCTTCGGCGGCGCCGCGGATCGCATCTCGCGTGTCATCGGTGTCTCGATGGAGGACGACGACGGTTCCGCCGGCCCCTCGGGCGGAAATACGAGCGCCGTAGACGCCGAGGTCCGGATGGATGCGGCGCAGCAGGGTGACCAGTCGGTCGGTCTCGATGCTGCCCAGGCCGCAACGCTGGCCGTAGCTCCAGTGCGAGGCGTACATCAACTCGCCGGCCTCGAGGATAGTCTGGGGGTCCTGGGTTCGTCCGGCGCGGGCCAGTCGCTCGGCGAACTGATGGGCCCGGGCGTTTTCATAGATGTGATGTTCGGCGCGCGAGCGGACCTTGTAGATCTTGTCGGGGTCGATGCGGGTGAGGTGGTCACCGGTCTGGCCGAATCGGTCGATGAAGTCGCGTCCCTTGATCTTCGTGGGCAGTCGATCGCGCAAGCCCTCGACGTAGTCCTGGATGGTGAGTTTGGACAGCGCTCCGTCCCAGGCGGGCGCCCGAGCGGGTTCGAGGGCCAGGACGCGTGCGATGAGGTTGCGTCCCATGAGTGCGGCGACGCGGGCATCGATGTACTTCTGGTGGGCGGAGGGGCTTCGTGCTCCGCAGTCGATGGCAGTGAGGGTGGCGCCCTGGGGCAGGGGCAGCGAGCCGATCACCTGTCGGGTTTGACAGTTGAGTTGCAGCACGCGTTCGGGTTGGGCGAAGGTGACGGCGACGGCGTCGGCGACGTCCTGGGCCCGGTTCCACAAGAGATTCTGTCCGTGACAGGCCAGCTCGGCACAAGTCATGGCGTCGAGATTGAGGTCCAACCACTGGTTGATGGCCAGGATGGTGGCGACGGAGTTGGCCGCGGCAGCGCCGGCACCGACGACGCCGGAGAGGGCCGATCCCATTCCGACGGTCAGGCCGCCGCCCAGATGTGGGATGGTCTGGCGCTGGAGCAGGGCGTACAGCGCGGCGGCGATATCACCGGCACCGTCGCAGGGTCTGTCGGCGAGCTGTTGGGTGACGGTGCCGGGGTCGGCCAGGGTGCCGGCCGGCTGGTAGAATTGGGCCAGAGGCCAGGAACACTGGGTAGCGGCGCCGTTGCCCTCGTGGGTCAGGGCGCAGATGACGACCTGCTGGTCGTCGCGCGGGGCGACGGCGACCAGGACCCCTCGTGCCAAGGGGTAGGACAAGACGAGTGAGCCGGTGTACTCGGCGAAGCCGCCCATGACGTCGATGCGTCCGGGGGCCCGGGCGACCCACTTCCGGGCGGCGGGTGCCCATTGCTCACCCAAGGCGGACCCGAGGCGGCCGACGAACTGGTCCAGTTCAGCAGTCAGAGCGGGACCGGTGGTGGAATCTACGCTCATGGGCCTTTCTATCATGCTGTCTGCGCCGCAGCCGAAACCAAGTCGCTGTCCCCAGGGTTTCCCAGTGCTAACACACCTTTTGGAGCACCTCTTCTTCGACGAAGATCGGTGTCTGGCTGGTCACTCCCAGGGCGATGGCATCGGACGGCCGGGAATCGATTTCCAACAACTCACCGTTGCGCCGGACGATCAGCTTGGCGTAGAACGTGTGATCGCGCAGGTCACTGATGACGATCCGCTCCAGATCGGCGTTCAACTGCTCGATGATGCTGGCCATGAGGTCGTGCGTCAAGGGGCGTTGCATTTGAATCCCCTTGACGCGTCGCTCGATGGCCAAGGCCTCGGAGATTCCGATGAGGATGGGGAAGAAGCGGTCTCCGTTGCGCTCGCGGAGGACGATCATCTGGGACTCGCCGGTCTCCATGATCACGATTCGAGCTAAGTCCATTTGCACGAGCACAGCGATGATCCCGGCGTTAGAAGCCACTGATCGCACCCTAGCCTAGGCCCGGGGGGGTGTCAAGGCGAGCTTAGAGCCGGCGGCCGGGGCGTTGCCGGGCGGCGTGTCGGATCGTGTCGGGGGGCGGTTCAGGGCAAGTCGGCGAGCCGCTTCTGGAACTGCCGGCATTCGTCGTCGGGCATGGCGACACCATCCGACTCGGTCGGATAGTCGCGCTCGACGATGTCGTGGGCGTATTGGGCGAAGGCCCGGGTCAGGGTCTCGTGCAGATTGGCGTAGCTTTTTACGGCACGGGGGCGGTGGCCGGCGGAATAGCCCAGAACGTCGTGCAGGACCAGGACCTGGCCGTCGCAGTGGGGGCCGCAGACGCAACCGATGACCGGCAGCCGCGTGCGCTGGGTGACGGTGCGGGCGACCTCGTTGGTCACGGCCTCGAGCAGGAGGGCGACGGCGCCGGCCTGCTCCATGATCCTGGCGTCCTCAACGATGCGCAGGGCGTCCTGGGCGGTCTTGCCCTGACAGCAGTAGTGTCCCAAGTGGCGTACGGACTGGGGTTTAAGCCCCAGATGGGCCATGACCGGGATGGCGGCCCGACTCATGGCCGCCACCGTGTCGGCGTGCCGCCGATCCACCTCGAGTTTGACACAGTCGCAGCCGGCGACGGCCATGAACTTGCCGGCGTTTCGGATGGCCTCCTGGTCGCTGACCTGGTAGCTGAGGAAGGGCATGTCCCCGATGAGGAAGGCGTCGGGCGCGCCGCGTCGGACGGCCTCGGTGACGGTGACCAGATGGTCGACCGTGACGGGGAGGGTGGAATCGTGCCCCAGGATGACCTCGCCGTAGGTATCCCCGACGAGAATGACGTCGATACCCGCCTCGGCGAGGAGGCGAGCGGTGGAGAAGTCGTAGCAGGTCAAGACGGGGAACGGGCGATGGTCGCGCTTGCGGGCGCGAAGGTCCCTGATGGTCGTCTTGCCCGTACCCGCCACGGGCCCGAGGATACCGCGGAGGTGGCCCCATTGCAACGAGGGGGAAGCGAGCCGGCGGAGCGGCGTGTTGGGGGGCTCCGCGTGCCGACGTTTGTGATGAGCGTGCGGATTGCCGGGGAGGGTGTTGGGCGGGCTGGGTTTGACCGGGGGGGTGTGGGCGGTTAGATTCGGGTCGGCCAAGGCCAGGATCGATCCGTTCGCGCGGTTGGAGTCGAGCGGGTGCGAGGTTGCCCGCCGTGGTCGGCGACCGGCGGTGAGGGCACGGGGGTCCCGGTGTGTCCCGCAGTCGAGTCCGTACATTTCGCCGCGGTCGGCGCCGGTGAGCCCGAGGGAGGCGCGCGCCATGAAAGTCAAACTTCAGTCCGACGATGATCCCATGGACCGCATCATCGAGCACGTGGACACGATGATGAAGGAGATGATGGGCCAGAACTACTTCCGTAGTTCGAGTCCGGACTGCTGGCGGCCGGCCCTGAACGTGTACGACCTGCCGGACCGATTCGTGGTGTGCGTGGAACTGGCCGGCGTGGATCGGGAGAAGATCGACGTGTCGGCCGAGCATGACAGCCTGTACATCCGCGGATGGCGGTCCAAGCCGTTGATCCCCGATTCGCCGGAGGAGGTCTCGGTGCACGTGATGGAGATCGACTCGGGCCGGTTTCA
>DATKXO010000311.1:0-2325 GCA_035528995.1 Phycisphaerae bacterium
GCAGCGACAGCCGCATCGAGGGCAACTTCCTGGGCACCACGCCGGACGGCACAGCAGCCTACGACGACCAGACCGCCGGCGTGCTCATCACCGATGGAGCCACAGATATCAGCGTCGGCGGCGCTGAGCCCGGCAATCGCAATCTCATCTCCGGCCACCTGTACGGCGTCGTGCTGTGGGATGCCGGCAACCACCTCGTGCGCGGCAACATCATCGGCCCCGCCGCTGATGGCAGCAGCGAGATCGGCAATTCCCAGTCCGGCGTTTTCATCGGCGCGGGCTCCAGCCACAACCTCGTCGGAGGCACCTCCGCCGGCGAGGCCAACATCATCGCCTACAGTGGGAACGAGGGCGTCCGTATCGACGGCGCCGAGGGCATGTCGCCCACTTCGTTCAACAGCATCCGCCGCAACAGCATCCACAGCAACGGCGGCCTGGGCATCGCCGTGGTCAGCGGGGCCAACGGCTCCATCGCGGCCCCCACCATCGCTCAGGCCGATGGCACCTTGGCCTCCGGCTCCACCTGCGGCGGCTGCACTGTCGAGGTCTTCTCAGACGCAGGCGGACAGGGGGCCATCTACGAGGGCACGGCCGTTGCGGACCAGGCCGGCCATTGGTCTCTGAGCAAGCCCGGCGGCTTCGCCGGACCCCGTCTCACGGCCACGACAACCGACCCCGACGGTAACACGTCGGAGTTCTCGGCGCCGTCAGACGTTCCCTGAACGGGCATACGTGAACGTCGGCGCGCAAGTAACCCTTGCCTGAAGGAGGATGATCATGCCAGAGTGCAAATGGTGCAGAAGATCCATCGGGACTGTGGGGTCCTTAGGGTCTCTGAGATCCAAGAGATCCATCGCTCGCCGGTTCGCCGGGCCACGGGCCGCCATGCTGCTTCTGCTGCTGGCGCTGGGGCTGGCCTCGGGCCTGCTGGTCAGCGCCCAAGGCGTGATCGCCAGCGTGCCCATCGAGGACGTGCGCTGCCTGGCGGTGGACCCCCAGGCGAACCGCATCTACGTGGCCACCGACACAGGGGTAACGGTGCTGGATGGCCAGACCAACACTGTCCTGCAGCAGTTCCCTATCGACGGCGGGACGCGCGCTGTGGCCGTCAACCCCCAGACCAACCGGCTGTACGTGGCCGGCGGCGCCGTGCGCGACCTGTTAGTGCTGAACGCGACCACGGGCGCGCAACTGGCGGTGATCGACGAGCTGATCTTCGAGTGCGGCTCGATCGCCGTGGATCCCGTCCGCAACCGCATCTGGATCGATGACCGCAGCACCATTCTCAGCGTGCCCGACCGGGTGGTGGTCTACGACGGGGCTACGAACACGGTGGTGGGGCGGGCGGACCTGGGCAGCAGCAGCACCATAATCGAGCAGATCCGCGTGGCCGTGGACCCGGTGCTGAACCGGGGCTACGCGACCTACACGGGCGACGACACGCTGTCCATCATCGACGGCGCCAGCTTGGCGGTGCTGGCCAAGGTGGCCGTGGGCAGCGACGTGGACATGGTCTCGGCGCACACGGGGCGCGGCAAGGCCTATGTGGAGACCGCCGCCGGCGTGGTGGTCGTGGACGGCAGCAGCTTTGCCGTGGGGCCGACCATCCCCCACGTGGGCAACGCGGCGGTCAACTCGGCCACGGATCGCATCTATGTGGGCAGTGGCCGCAAGCTGTATGTGGCCGACGGCGCTACCAACAGCGTCGTGGCCACGGTCGACCTGCCGGCCTCGAACCCCTATCCGGAGGTCAACGAACAGACGGAGCGCATCTACAGCGCCCATCTCTACTATGACCTGGTGTCGGTCGTGCAGGACGGGGGGGCGGCCCCCACCCACACGCCCACGATCACGCCGACGCCGAGCCGCACGCCGACCCCCACCCGGACGCCGACGCTGACTCGTACCCCGACGCTGACCCGCACGTCCACTGCCACGCGCACGCCGACGCCCACGACCGGCGCCGGCCCGGCCCACCGGGTCTACCTGCCGCTGCTGTTCCGCTCGCCGCCGGCCACCGCGACTCCGACAGCCACCCGCAGGCCGGCGACGCCCACCCGGACGCCCACGACGTCGGCGGGCAACGTCTACATCCTGCCGAACCATTCGGCCTTCATCAGTTTCGCCGGCTTCCTCATCATCGCCGGCGAGGTGCAGAACGACAGTACGGACTACCTGCGTTTCCTGCGCATCGATGCGGAGGTTCTGGACGGAAGCGGGCAGGTGGTGGGGACGGTCTTCACCTACACCTTCCTGGATAACCTGGCGCCCGGCGAGCGGACCTGCTTCGAGCTAGCGCTGGCCGAGCCGCCCGGCTGGTCTTCC
>DATKXO010000312.1:0-2756 GCA_035528995.1 Phycisphaerae bacterium
GTTGTCGTGCCGGAGGGACTTCTGTTCGGCTCCACATTGGCGCACACCGAGCTCCGCCGCAAGCTGGTCGAGGACTACGACCTCCAGGCGGTGGTGTCGCTGCCCGCGGGCGTCTTCAAGCCCTACGCCGGTGTCAAGACCGCAGTTGTCGTTTTTCGACGCCCCGCCTCTGAAGCCAAGAAGGACAAGAAGGCCCATCAGAAGGACAAGGTCTGGTTCTACGAGGTCCGCATTGACGGTTATGACCCCGACAAGATTCAGGGCGGCGGCCGACCCGAAACGCCCGACCGCAACGACATCCCGGATCTGCTCAACCAGTGGGCGGAATTCAGGAAGTCGGGCTTCACGAAGCCGCCGGGCGTCGAGGCCAGCACCGTTTTGGAGCCCGGCAGCGAAGAACCCCGCTGCTGGTGGTCAACCATCGCAGCCGTCAAGGCCAACGACTACAACCTGGCTGCCGGGCGCTACACCGTGCGCTCGGCTTCGGCCGGCTGGGGCCGGATCCTCTGGAAGGAAGACGAGCTCGGCGGCGACAAGTGGGCCGTGATCCTTCTCGGCGTGGGCCCGTCCCGGCCAAGCGACCCGGACGAATACGAGAGCCTGATGGTTCGGGGCACGGGCGACAACGTCCGCGAAGTGTGGGACTACGTGCGGCTGCACGGCAACCCGGTGTGAGCGATGGCCTGGTCGGGCTTCCCGGTAACGCAAGAGACCGATTGGTCGGCGGCGAGCTTCCTGAAGCAGATCCCCGACGCCATCTACGAGCGCTGGAAGGCCCTGTACGGCCGCGAGAAGATGAAAACCAGCTCGGAGACCGAGAACCCGTACGCCCCGACCTACTTCTACAAAGGCTACGCCAACACGCCGCCGGGCATCGCGGAGGACGGGGAGGACTGGCTCATCGGCGACAGTCCGACCGGCGCGTGGGCCGGCCACGCGAACGAACGGGCGCACTGGCACGCCGGCGATCCCGGCTATTGGAGCTTCGACAGCAGCACCAGCTACGACGCCGTGTACGAGCTGGAGACCGGCACGCTGATGGGCTGGTCCCGGCGCGATTCGCGTTGGACGTACGCGGGGCACTGGTTCCGGATCGTCCTGTCGCACAGCGACGTTCTGAGCGCCCGGATCAAGCCTCCGGAAGACCCGCAGACGGGTGATCGGTACGTCGTGTTGGCCGCCCAGGCCGACACGGACTGGGCCGGCAACAGCCACACGATCGCCGAGTGGAACGGCAGCGGCTGGGACTTCATGGGGCCCGCGCCGCACTGCACCGTCGAGACCCAGGACGGGTCGGTCTGGTTCTACAACGCCTACGACATGGAGTGGATGCCCTTCGTCGTCATGTCGTCCGCTCACTTCTACCGCTACGGCGACAGCGAGATCAGCTTCGGCCGGATGCAGCGCGACCTGGACCGGATCGCCCGGCTGTTCTGTGACACCGTGGCGTACCCGACCGGCTGGGACGGGGCTACGGACGTGCAGCTGTACGATTGCCTGAACATCCCGCGCAGCGCCGCCGGCCTGCGCACGGTGGACGAAGTGCTTGTCTCCGGCGGCAACACGCCGCCGTCGGTCGGGTACTCCGAAGACGGCAACCGTTACGGCGTGTGGCACTGGCCGACTGGTGCTTGGGCCGGCCACGCCGACACGATCGCGACCTTCCATTGGGTGGCGTATCCGGGCACGTCCTACTGGTCGTTCGAGACGCCCGGCGACGGCTACCGCGTCGAGGTCTTCCACGACGGCGAACGGCAGATGTATCAGGATCCGTATCAGTCCTACTGGACGCGCGAGATTCCCCACTCGTGGGAGTACGAGGCCGGCTACGGCTGGATCGACGGCCGCGCCGGGTTCTCCCGCAAGTTCCCGCGGGAGATCTGCTGCCTGGGCCAGCACGGCCGCAGTGGCTGGAAGGCCCGTTACACGTCGGCGAACATCGAGTTCGACTGGTGGCGCTACATCACCATCCACGGGGAACCGAGCCAGACGCCGCCCCCCAGCCCGGGCACCGATACGTACTGGCCCGTGGCGTACCACGCAACTGGCGCGTGGTTCGGCAAGGAAGGCACGACCGCAAAGTGGGACGGGACGAAGTGGATCTTCTACGGCGTGCAGGGTTCGGACTTCCTCCAGCCGCGGAAGTTGGTGGGGACGCAGAAGGCGTACTTGCCCTACGCGAGCTTCGGCATGGAGCAGTGGTATCCCAGCTACTGGAACAACGGGTGCTTCGACGGCTGGGGCTACCTGTTCGACTACTGCGTCGAGAACATCTTGTCGGCGGCCCCCAAGAGCCCCTACGCCGACCGGTATTACGCCGTGGCGTTCGGCCTGCGCGCCGGTACGGAGGAAGACCCGGAGCCATGGGAGGGCCACGAGGGCGACGTGGCCATCTATGATGACGGAACGCAGGAATGGTCCTTCGAGCCCGTGGCGGAAGACGCGTGCATCCTGCGCTACCCCGGCCTCCAAGGCGGTGGCTGGACGATGCACCGGGGGCAAGTCTACTACCGCCAGACCGATAACTGGCTGAACCTGGAGGGCGTGATCTGCGAGCATGACGGCACGAAGTGGGCCCCGGCCGCGGACCAGACGCAAGACCCCGACCTCGTGGAAACCGGCGGCTGGGCACGCCACGGGGATTACCTCGGCCCGTGGGTCTTCAACGAGCCGAAAGCGTTCCTCGGCGTGCTGAAGGCCGCCCGGCGCGTGTGCAGGTGGTCGGCCGAACCGGACAACGGCGCCATCGTCTGGCG
>DATKXO010000313.1:0-5805 GCA_035528995.1 Phycisphaerae bacterium
TGATAGCGTAATTGGAACGTGTCGCCAGTGATTGCGGGCTGATCGTTTACCGTTGGTTGTCGTTGCCATGATTTTGGCCTCCCTTCACTCTCAACTATACAACACGGGGGAGGTTTGTCAATTGAAAAACCTAAAATATTCCGAGGATTTTTCAATTGCACAACCGGCGAGCGGGTTGTATAATCTGGGTATGCTAGAGCGGAGTGTAAATGTCGGCGGGCGGCCGGAGCTGCCCCCGGAGCAACGGCGCAACACGGTCATATACGTCACACGGGCTACGCGTGATCGGGTCAAACGCCTGGCTGAGGCACGCAACGTGACGCCGGAGGCCGTGCTGGCCGACCTGCTCACAGCCGCGGAACGGCGGCTGCGCCGCAAGCGGTGAAACAGCGAAACGGCACTAGGAGCCTGGATTGCCGTGTTCACCGTTCTGCGCAATCCTCTCCAGCGCCCCCCAGATCCCGGCCAGCGAATTGGTCAACAATCCGACAAACGCCAACACCGCGCCGCTCGCCGCAACCTCTATGCCGTACGCGGCGCCGGTCATCACCACTACTATCCCAACCCCAATCAACCCCAGTCCCACGATTCGCAGGAAGCGGATCTCACCGACCGGCCGGGGCGACGCACTCTGACGCCGCGCACCCGGCCTCAGCACCCGCCCGCAGTTCGGGCACTCACTCCACTGGTCGGCACATCCCCGCCCGCATTCCGGACACTGAACGCTCAATAGCGCCGCTGCCGCGCGGAAGCCGGTCGCCGCGTCTGGCTCATCCATTCGCCCTTCCTCCTGCATCCTTCATCCTTCTGTCCATGTCCCCTGAACAGCCGTCATGGATATAATATTGGTCTTGTTCTTTCCTCCCCCCCCCACTTCCCGTACCTTAATGGACGATGACTTCCCCCGTGGCGGTCACGGTCGAGGTCATGCCAGCCAAAGCATCGCGCCGGTGGTGGCCATCACACCGTCACGGATGGCGGTCCGCACCCCGGCAGCACAGGGAGGAACTGCCATGCTTACATTCGCCCATCCAGCCGATCCGCCGGGTGCACGAGCGCACCTGATCGCAGACATCACAGCCCTGATCGAGACCTCTTCTACCCGCACCTTGTTGATCCTTCTCCCCCTTCTTCAGCAGCACGTCGTAGTGCCTCGGCCGCCAACTTTTGCAAGGCCGCCATGCGTTCTCCCGCCTTCAGGTCGGCAGCCTTCTCAAATTCCGCCCACTCGATTTCCCCGTCATCGATCAGCTTAGCCCAGCGCAATACCGCCGCCCGCTCTTCCTTCTCCAGCAGCCGCAACGCGGCGATACCCGCGGTCACGACCAGCGTTTTCGATACGCCCAGATCCAGCTCAATTTCGCGCATCCACGTGCACACCTCAATCGCCGGATTCGGTTTAAAGCCCTTTCGTGTCGTCATGTAGTGTCTTCTGCGCGTTTTTTTTAAAAAACCCATTTGCGTACACACAAAACTAGTTGTACACTTAGTTCACTATGAACGAACCGATCACGACAATCAGACCTCCCAGAGTCTACGTCACAGCCAGGGACGCCAAAACCGGCCGCTCCAAGACGATCACCCTACACGGCAACGGGCTTACCCCGCAAGGTGTGATAGATCTCATACTTCATGCCATCACACCATCGAAACGAAAGGCCGGCTAATGCCCCCAAACACCATCACTGTAAAGTTCGTGGACAACGCCACCGGCAAGAGCGTGTCGTTCACCGTCTACGGTCAGGACCGCGACATTGTCGCCGAGAAGGTCGAACGCTTCCTGCGCGGCCGGTACCGCATGACCAAGCTCAACGACCGCCGCCACAAGCAGCGGGGTTTCTGAATGCCTATCAGGTCGCCGGGAGCGTCTCGGCGGCAGAATGTTTCTTTGACAGGCCCAGCACGGGCGAAGCGGAGGAAGGATGGCGATCGGAATTCGAGAAGGCGGCGGACCGGCAAACTCCCGCGTCGTTTTCGCATTCCGCATTCGCCATTCCGCATTCCGCCGCTTCGCCCGTAGGGCAGCCCGGTAAAGGGTAACCCGCCCGTGGGGCGGATCAACGGATTACCTCGAGCATTGTTACGGCAGGGAGGCCTGATGGTTTACGAAATGCGAACTGACGCCGAGCTGTTGAACGTGCTGCTCAACGAGGCCCCCATGGTCGCCGAGCAGCGCACCGGCCACACCCAGGCCCTCAGCGCCAAAGTCATCGGATACTGGACCGGCCGGGCCGTCCAGACCGTCAGCGATTACCGCACCGGCAAGCTCAACATCCCCATCGACTTCTGGCGCCGCATCCTCGATCACTACCTGGACATGCGCATCGTCCGCTTGTTGATCTCCGACCTGTACATCGTCGAGGTCACCCCCCACGTTGCCCCACCGCCGCCGGTCGGCGTGGAATGGTTTCACCAGGCCGTCGAGGTCATCGGCACCTTCCACGCCCAGCAGAAAAGCCTCGCCGACATCATCGCCGACGGCACGGTGGACGCAAGCGACGCCGCCGCCGTCGCCGCCTACGATCGCGCGTTTCACGAGCACCGGGCCACCGAAGCGGCCCTGCACCGGGCCACCCTGGCCGCCTTCGAAAATTCCCTGGGGAGACAACCATGATCGTCTGGCTCGTATTCGCCACCTACATCAGCGCCGTCATCACCCTGTCGTTCGTCGTCGTCAACTGGGTCGACACCATGAAGATTATCGACGTGAGGTGTCGTTGCGGCCGCCACACCGCCCGCGACTGCGTCATCCTCGACGACAGCGATCTCACACAGATCCGCGAGAACCTCTCCGACCTCTGCCCCATCTGCCGCCTCCAAGCGCCGGCCATTCCGACCGTCCCGGCGCGCCGGGATAAGGAAGCGGCCAATCCGAACCGCGCCCGTCAGGAAGCGGCCAATCCGAGCGACGGGCCAGCCGAGGCGTTGTCATGATCGCCGCCTCACCCCACTACTGCCCGGTCTGCGAGGAACTGCTCAATCGCGAAAACTGCACCATCGCCCACCTCATCGATCGCGATCGCCTGACCCTGTTGTGTGAACACTGCGGAATCGGCTGGGAAATCGAGACCTACATAGACGGCGAGCTATTCGCCCTGGATTTTCGGCAACGTACCGAGCCGGACAGCTTCCGGCGCTTCGTTGCCCGATTGGAGGATTCCCGGGCCGCCTAGAGATATACGTCATGGCAATGGCACTCCGCAATCCGAACCGCGCCCGTCAGGAAGCGGGCGAGTCCGACGACTGGCTCCCCATCGACGAGGCCGCCGCCCTGATCGGCGATCCGCCGCGTACGGTGCGCTGGCGTGCCCGGGCCCAGTGGGTCCGGGCCGGCTTGGCCAAGCTGGCCCCGCCCCGCAACGGCCAGGGCCGCCCCACTTGGTGGGTCCATCGCGGTGCCGACCACCGCCTGGCCCGTTGCCCCACGCGGGATACCCGCGACCAACGTTTACGCGACGCGCTCAGTGCCACTCACCCCGCCCACCTGGTCGACCGGGCCCTGCGCAAAAACCACTGGCTCCAGGCCTGGCGCAGCGCCTGCGAGCAGGCCCGCCCCGCCGGCGTCACCGACGGCGACCTGGCCGCTCGGATCGTCGACGCGGCCCGCCAGTCTGAGCAAGACGGCTTCGCCATCTCCGTGCGCAGCTTGTACGGTTGGTGGCGGCGTTACAACCAGGTCGGCTCCGACGGGCAGATCCAGGCGGTCGCCGGTCTCATCGACCGCTACGCATCCGGCGAGCTCGGCGAGTCATCAGCCAACAGATCGCCGGACGCCGTCGACTGGTTCTACGACCTCTACCACACCCAGAACAAGCTCAGCATTAGAACGTGCCACGAGGTGACCCTGTGCGAAGCCCGCCGGCGGGATTGGACCTGGCCGGCCGGTTACGCCGCCACCGTGGCCTGGCTCGCAAAATACGACGATCTCTCACTGACCTGCCTGATGCGCGAGGGTAAGGACCGCTGGGCCCGCCGCTACCTGCCCCACCTGCAGATCGACTACAGCGCCATCGAGCCCGGCTACATGTACGTCTGCGACCATCACCAGCTGGATCTATGGTGTGACTACAACGGCACCCAGATCCGGCCCTGGCTCACCGCGGTCGAGGATTGCCGCAGCCGCTGCATAGTCGGCTGGCACCTCGGCCCCGCCCCGCATCAAGATGCCATTTTATCGTCACTACGCATGGCCTTTCGCGACTGGGCGGTTCCCACGGTTATGCGCATAGACAACGGCCGCGACTACACCAGCCGCCTGATCACCGGCCCCACCAAGCGCCAGCGTGACGGTTTACTGCGCGCCTTCGGCGCCGACTGGCGCACGGTAGTCAAGCGGGCCGCGCACGTCGTCGACTGCGTCGACCCCCGCTGGCTCGGTCTGGCCGGCGAGCTGGACATCGACCTGATCTACGCTATTCCATACAGCCCGTGGTCCAAAATGATCGAACGATTTTTCGGAACCTTCACCGACCAGCACGCCAAGTGCTACCCGACCTACTGCGGCAATTCCGCGGTAAACAAACCGGAATGCCTGCACGAGATCCGGCGCGGGTACACCGACGAGCAGAAGCGCCGCCTGCGCAAACTGCACGGACGCGATTGGAAGCGCATCGCGGTCTTGAAGCTCGTGGATCAGTCCGCGGTCCCCGCGCTCGACCACGTTCGCACCCGGATCGCCGAGTGGCTGGACATCTACCATCGCACCGGCCATCGCGGCCAGGCCATGGAGGGTCGCACTCCGCTGGCGGTCTGGGGGACCGCCACTCACCTGCGCCGGGCCGTCGACAACGAGCTGCTCTGCCTCGCCGACATTCGCGGCCTGTACAGCGTCGGGGCCAACGGGGTGAGTCTCAAGGTCGGCGCCGCGACGCTGTATTACGGTGCCAAGTGCGCGGCCCTCAAGCGGTGGGTCGGCCGCCGGGTCCTGGTCGCTCTGAATCCGCAGGACATCAGCGTGGCCTGGGCGTTGACCCCGGATCGCGACAAGCGCACCTTGATCGGCCGGCTCGAACCCAACCAGTTCATCGAGCCGCGCACCACGGCCGACGACGCCCGCGACGTCATCGCCGAGTCAATGCGCGAGCGCAGCATAATGCACAAGGCCCGCCGGGCCGCCCCCCACCGGATCAAGACGGTCAGCGCCCGGCTCGCCGAGCACGCCCGGGCCAAGCGCTCCGCGCTCATGGCCACCGGCACCGACGACGCCGTCGCCGCCCCGGCGATAGTCCCCGTTCGAACCGGCTTCGACGTCGCCGCGATCCCCGAACGAACCGCGTACGAACCTGTCGTCGAACGGCACGGCGACGCCCTACAGCGCATGGCCGAATTTGTGAAGCGCGCGGACGGCGGTGAGAATCAGCCGGCCTCGACCTGGTCCCGTTTACAGGCCTTCGTCGGCCGGGAGTCGCCGGCCGATGACTGACCAACCTCGTGAATTCAATAACATAACCGACGTTTTCGAACGTCTTAGTGGGGATGCACGGATGAATCCCATAGCCGATCGCGTAATGGATGTACAGAGCAAGGAGGCACTCGACGAGGCCCACGGCCTGGTCGATCGCGCCCTGACCACCGGCCTGATCACCGCCGTCGCCCTGGCCCGCCGGGCCGGCTGCAAACCGCGGGCGATCTCCGAGTTTCGCAACCGCAAGTGGGACAAATTCTCCCCGGGCACTCTCGCGACGCTCGCGTCGACGCTGGCCAAGGCTATCAACGCGATCCTCCGCGAGCGCGAGGCGGCCAAGACCGAAGTCGGTGGCTACGTCACCACCCGGCTGGCCGAGGCCATAAACGCCATCGTCCTGT
>DATKXO010000314.1:0-27327 GCA_035528995.1 Phycisphaerae bacterium
CGCCGCTTCTGTAGAATCTTGTCAACGTTTACCAAAAAAACTGTGCCGGCCGTGCAATGTCGGGGGCCGTCGCCCGAATCCCCTTATAATGGTGTCCGTCTCAGGGATGAACGTTCTCCCGGCCGAACCGTCATGGGTTACGGTTGAGGGTGGAGTGTGCCCATGTCCGCGGTTCAACCTAACGCATCGTCACTCGGGTTGGGCCAGGTGCCGCTGATGTTCGTGGCCCCGCGGCGGGTGTTCCACCGGATCGCCGAGACCGGGCGCTACGGCTGGGCCCTCGGAGCCCTGATCCTGGTCACCACGCTGATCGGCTGGGTGACGATGCAGACGGGCCTGATCGATCGCGAGGTCAATCGGCGGACGCTCCAGGCCCTGGCTGATCTCGAACGCGAACAGATCGACCTGCTCAGCCGATCCGAGCTGTCCGAACGACTCGACAGGATTCGCAAGTCGGCCGAGTTCACCAAGCTGATCGTGCGCGGCAGCGCCGTGGTGGTCGCTCCCCTGGCACTGATCGCTTCGGTGGCCCTGATCGCCGCGATTCTGTTCGCGGTGGTCGCCCTGACCGGCAACAAACCCGACTACCCGACGCTGATGGCCGTCTGCGTGTACGCGGCCGTCGTGGACGTCCTGGCGGCGGCGCTACGGCTGGCCATGATGCTGTACTACCGAACGATGCAGGTGGACACGTCGCTGGGCCTGCTGGTGCCCACCTCGGAAGGAACGCAGACCGTCAAGACGATCCTGTCGGCCGTCGACCCGTTCCGCGTGTGGTTCTGGTTGCTGGTCGGCCTGGGGTTGGTGCTCACCGGGCAGCTTTCCAGGCGGGCGGCGGTGATCACCTGTGTTTTGTTCTGCCTGATCGCCGTCGGCGCGCGCATGATTCCTACGGACGCCGGGTGGCCGAGCGGATGACGACTCATCTGCGCATGAAAGAACAGGGCGAGCCATGAAGAAGATACTCATACTGTTGGGTGGTGTGGCGCTGGTTGCCGCCGTCTTCGGCCTCAACCAGGTCCGCACCGGCGAGTCCGACACGCCGCTCTTGCGCGTGGCCCCGGAGGACGCCCTGCCGGTGTCCGTGACCGAGCCCGAGCAGCAGACCATCGTGCGTCGCGTGCAGGCCCCGGGCGAGATCGAAGCCGTGCTCGAGGTCGAGATCCGCTCGGAAATGCCCGCCAAGATCGAAGAGATGCCCGTCGAGGAGGGGGACACGGTCGAGGCCGGTCAACTGCTCTGCCGGCTCAACGACGACGAGTTTCGGGCCATGGTCGAGTCGGGCGAGGCCGGCGTCGCCCAGCTCAAGGCGTCGATCCGCGACGCGGAAGCCGACCTGGCCAAGTGCAAGCGCGACTGCTCGCGACAGGAGCGGCTGGCCAGACTGGACGCGGCCAGCGACCTGGAGCTGGCCGATCACCGCACCTCGCTGCTGAAGGCGGAAGCCAACATCGAGATGCGCAGGCAGCAACTGGCCGAGGCCGAGGCCATGCTGCGTCGGGCTCGTGACAACCTCAAGAAGACGGTCATCGTCTCGCCGATCGACGGCATCGTCTCACAAGTCTTCGCCGAACCGGGTGAGGTGGTTATCACCGGCACGATGAACAACCCGGGCACGGTGGTCATGGTCATCACCGACCTCTCCCGGATGCAGGTCCGGGCCCGCGTGGACGAGACCGACGTCCCGCTGGTTCAGCCGGATCAGGCCACCGACATCTTCCTGCCCTCCGACACGCAACGGGCCATCCCCGGGCGCGTCCTTCGAGTCGCCACCTCGGGCACGAAGCAGGTGGGCCGCGACGTGGTCACCTTCGAGACGCTCATCCTGGTCGAGTCGGACGACTCGGCCGTCAAACCCGGCATGACCTCGAACGTCGAGATACAGGTGGCCCGCAAGGAGAACGCCCTCACCGTCCCGGTTGAGGCCGTGGTGCACCGCAAACGCAAGGACCTGCCCGAGAAGCTCGTCGAGGAGTTCGAGCAACAACTGGCCGACCAGGAGCAGACCGCGCGGCGCAGCAAGGCCCAGTATCTCAAGGTGATCTTCTGCAAGAACGGCGACGAGGCTCATCCGCACCTGGTGCAGACCGGCATCGCCGACGAGACGCACGTCGAGCTGCTCGACGGAGTGGCCGCCGGCGAGGTGGTCATCACCGGACCCTACCGCACGCTCGACCAGCTCAAGGACGGCGCCAAGGTCAAGCTCGAGGAGAAGAAGAAGGAAAAGGGAGCCGAGCAGACCGACCAGGCGGAAGCGGACGCAGAGAGCAAACTGGCCACAGACAAGGACCAGGCCGCCGAAAGCGACGCCGGCGGCAACGAGGTGGCCGAGGCTCAATGATGAGCAGCGACGATCCATCCCCGACGGTCACGGCCCCGGGCGAGGCGGCCATGGCCAGCGCACGCGACGGCAACGGCGCGGCCCTCATCCGGCTGACCGACCTCACCAAGATCTACCGCGTCGGCGCCGAGCGGGTGCACGCTCTGCGCGGCATCACCCTGGACATCCAGACCAACGAGTACGTGGCCATCATGGGGGCCAGCGGCTCGGGCAAGAGCACGCTGATGAATATCCTGGGCTGCCTGGACATCCTGACCGCGGGCAGCTATCACCTGCGCGGAGCCGACGTCTCCAAGCTGTCGCAATCCAAGCTGGCTCGGATTCGCGGCCAGCAGATCGGCTTCGTCTTCCAGTCCTTCGAGCTGCTGCCGCGCACCACGGCGCTGAAGAACGTCCAACTCCCCCTGGCCTACACGCACGCCCGCCACCGCCGCAAACGCGCCTGGGCCGCCCTGGAACGCGTCAACCTGCTCGACCGGGCCCACCATCACCCCAACCAGCTCTCCGGCGGGCAGAAGCAGCGCGTGGCCATCGCCCGGGCCCTCGCTCAGGAGCCCGACATCATCCTGGCCGACGAGCCCACCGGAAACCTCGACAGCGTCACCGGCGCCGAGATCATGGACGTCTTCGACTCCCTGCACGCCGAGGGGCAGACCATCATCATCGTCACCCACGAGGAGCACATCGCCGCACGCTGCAAACGCGTTATCAAACTGCACGACGGGCTCGTCGCCCTGGACCAGCCTACCGGCAATGGAGAACGGCCATGAAGCTGCGCATCGGGCGCCGACTGCCGGCCGGGCTCCGCTGGCTCGCCCTGGCCCCGTGGCGGCTGCTGCGGCTGGGCTACTACTCGGCCGAGGCCACCTTCCGCAACGCCATCACCGCCCTGATCCAGATCTGGGGCAACAAGGTCCGATCCGTGCTCACCGTCCTGGGCATCATCATCGCGGTGACCTCGACCATCACCGTCGTCTCGGTCGTCCAGGGCTTCGGCAACTACGTCACCGACTTTCTCAAGGGCATCGGCACCAACTCCCTGTGGGTCTACCCCCAGCAGATCGACCGAAACAGCATGGAGCGGGCCATTCTCAACCTGGACGACCTCAACGCCGTGGCCGGACAGGCCACCAAGCTCGGGCGGATCACTCCGCTCATCTTCTCGCAGTGCAAGGTCGAATACGGGCGCGAGATTGCCGAGGACATGCGCCTGCGCGGCGTCGGGGCCGACTTCCAGGCCATCCGCAACTTCTACGTGGACGTGGGGCGCTTCCTGGGTCCCACCGACATCGAGAACACCACGCAGGTCTGCTGCCTGGGTCGCGATCTGCTCGACAAGCTGTACTGCGACGAGTCCATCGTCGGCGAGTACGTGCTGCTGGACGGCCAGCGCTTCCTGGTCATCGGCCTGATCGAGGAGAAGGGCAGCTTCGCCGGCGAGAGCCTCGACAACCTGGTGCTGATCCCCTACACGGCCGGCCTGAAGATGTACCCCTTCCTCAAGGACTTCGTCCTCATCCTGTCCGAGGCCGTCGACGAGACCTCCGTGCCCGAGGCCGTCGCCGAGGTCACCCGCATCCTGCGCAGCCGCCACGACCTCAAGCCCGGGCAGCCCAACGACTTCATCGTCGAGACGCAGGACCAGTTCCTGTCGTTCATGAACAACGTCAAGACCTACGCCACCAGCGCGTTGGGCGGCATCGTGGGCATCTCCCTGCTGGTCGGCGGGATCGGCATCATGAACGTGATGCTCGTGTCGGTGACCGAGCGGACGCGCGAGATCGGGCTGCGCAAGAGCGTCGGGGCCAGAAGGCGCGACATCATGCTCCAGTTCCTGACCGAGGCCGTCGTGCTGGCCACCGTCGGCGGCGTGATCGGCATCGTGCTGGGCTACGCCATCGGGCACGTGGCCTCGTTGCACCCGAACATGGTCGAGGTGTCGGTGCCGGTGTGGGCCGTCGCCCTGGCCATTGGCTTCTCGGCGGGCGTGGGCATCATCTTCGGCATCATCCCGGCCTTCAAAGCGTCCATCCTGCACCCCATCGACGCGTTGCGGCACGAGTAAAGCCGAGCCGCGGGATTCATCCCGCGCGCGGCACGGTCGAAAAGACTCCCGACCCCTTTTTCAGGGTTAACGCCGGCGGCGCAGGGTCAGCAGGGCGCCGAGGGTGAGCAAGGTCAGGGTGGCCGGCTCGGGGACGCCGGTGATGACCAGGTCGTCGAAGACGAAAACCGCGTAGTGTCCATCGCCCTCTGCGTTGAGCGTCAAGGTCAGGACATAGCCGCTATCGGGTACCGTCGCGCTCATGGTCTGGAAGGTGTTGTTCAGCACCGAGCCGTTCATCAGCAGGGGGGCGTCGTAGGTTTCGACGTCGCCGTTGGCCATGGTGTAGGCCAGCGAGCCGTCCGCGTCGATGCTGGAGGTGAACAGTGCGGCCGCCGGGCTGCCGTCGATTGACCAGGTCCAGTTGTACGAGTGCGGATGCCCATAGCCAGTGTCAATGAAGGCGCCCATGGCCGCCATGTCGATCGACACCGAAAGGTCCGTGAAGTCCGAGACGTCGAACTCCCAGATGGCTGTGCCGGTCCCCGAAGGATTGTCAGGGTTGACGAACAGATCGACGGCCCCGAACCAGGCGTCCAGCTTGCCGCTGGTGGGATGGCTGTTGACCACGCCGATGTCGTCGCTGGGAAAGGTAAGCGTCTCATCGAGGAACTGGCCCGGCAACGGGTCGCTCACGCCCACCTGGTAGACCCCGAAGCCGTCGCCTACTTTGGTGAACACCTCCTTGATGGGGCTCTGCCCGAAGGATATATTCCGATCTCCGACCACGTGGTCATCAAAATCGTACCGCGTGACCTCGATCGGGCCGCCGAAGGTCCAGGTGCTCGCCAGGCACACCAGTGTTGACGCCAGAACTGCTCTTCCGCATTGTGTCATCTCTGCCCTCCCGACGGCACGTCGAACGGACGCACCATCCCTCCAGCCACCGGAGGGGCGCAAGGCCTCCGGCTGCGTCTTGCCTTCACAACTGTTTCGGGAGAGACAACCTGCCAAAACGGCGAGAATGGCTCCCTCTCTCTACCTGACGGCCGATAGTACCCTAACGCCCACAGAAGGTCAAGCCCAAAAGCGGCGATTTTGCTCGGATTCTCGGCAGGTACGGCAGATCGATGAGCTGCCTTGACCATAGTGGTTAACGGGAATGTCATCGCGGGCGCGGGGGACATGGTTCAGGCAGGTGAATCACCTGCCCTACCCGGCTCACGGAGAAACGACAGAAACCGGCGTAAGTCCTTGTCGAATAGGCAGCAGCGCTATTCACTCCCCACCCCTTTCCCCGAGGTCAGGCCTTTAGCGCCTCTGCCAGGGGCGGGCATTCGTCACGCAGCAGAGAATACAGGACGTAGTCCACATAGGCGCCGCGCGTGAAGAACATCCGTCGCAATGTGCCCTCCAGCTTGTAGCCGCATTTCTCGGCCACCCGCCGGGCGGCCATGTTGCCGATATGCGTACTCAGTTGCAGGCGCGGAATGGGTTTGAGCTCGAACAGATAGGCCGAGAAGATGCGCAGGGCCTCCGTTGTGTATCCCTTGCCCCGATCCTCTCGGCGGAATACGACAAAGCCGACCTCGTAGCCGGACTGAAATGACGGCTCCTTGATGAACATGATGTGGCCGACTATGCGACCGCTCTTGTCGGTGACCAGCATGCGGCCCAGCTTGTTGTCCCAGCCGCCGGTTTCGCTGAAGTGCTTGCGAAAGGCCGCCGGCACGCGCAAGTCCACGGGAGCGAACTCGCCCATCTCGGCACATGTGTTTTCGAGCTTCAGGAACTCGTCCAGGTCACCGTCGGCGAAGAGCCTCAGGATGACGTTCGGTCCTTCCAGCATGATGGTTCTCCCTCAAGCCCGGGTCGATCGACGTCGACATGTCGTCCTGTCCGGGGCGCATCTGTCATGGTCGTCGCCTTGACACGGTACTCAGGCCGGGCAGTCCGCCCGGACAAGCAACTCAGCTCGACAAGGCTTCCGACAGCGGTTGGCACTCACTTCGCAGCAACGAGAATGTCTCGCGGTCCCGGTATTCCCCGCGCAGGAAATTCCCCTGGCGCTGAGTGCCCTCGTATTGATACCCGCACTTCTCTGCAACCTTGCGTGAGGCCGCGTTGCCCTTGAACATGGCGAGCTGCAAGCGCGGTATGGGTTTGAGCTCAAACAGGTAGGCCGAGAAGATGCGCAGGGCCTCGCTCATGTAGCCTTTGTTCCGGGCCTCGGGCCGGAAGATCGCGTAGCCGACCTCGTAACCGGCCAGCATCGGCGACGGCCAAAAGAACACGATGGCGCCCACCATGTCTCCGTCCCCGCTCGCGATGACCATACGGCCCTGATCCTCCTGCCACCACCCGGTCTCGCGGAACTGCTTCCGCATGTCCGACAGGGGATGAAGCGCGATGGGGAAGTACTCGCCGCGGGCGGCAAGGTCGGAGTCGAGGGCGAACAGCTTCTCGAGATCATCCTCGGTGAATAACCGGAGAGTGACCTGCTTCCCTTTCAGCATACTCAGCCTCCCCGACGAAAAAAGGGTCGGGAGTCTGGTAGGGCACGCAGGTCATTGACCTGCCCTACCCGGCTACGCCCAAGAAGGAGCCGTCCCCTGCCTCACGCCATCGTACATACGTCGGCATGACTGCAACGTACCGCGCCCCTCTACCCTCGGCAAATGGTTGAAGCAGGTCATTGACCTGCCCTGCCGGGCTGTCCGTATCCGCCACCGGTCGCCTCCGAACGGCGCCCGCAGCGCAGCTGCCTCAAGAATCTGCGATCCCCTTTCTCCCCAATGACCTTCGGGCACGACCGGCGTATGATAGACCGTTGGCCTGGCCGACGTTCCGCGACTATGCCGATGCCAGAACAGAGGAGGTGTGCCTTGAATTCGGATTCGCCGCCGTCAGAGGACTCGCCGTCTCAGGACGCTGGGCCTCCCGCGAACGTCCCTTCGCCAGAGGAGCTGCGGAAAGCGATGAAGGCCTTCAAGAAGCGGCTCAAGCTCGCCCGACTTGACGCGGAATCGGGCCTGGGCCACGGCGCGACCAGCAGCGGACACCGCTCCGGGATCATCTCCATCGTGCCGCCCCATCAGTACCCCAAGGCGGTCTGGGACGAGCTTGTCCGCCGAGGCCGCCTCAAGTACGTCGGCCAGGGGCTCTACGAACCGGTCGCCAACTAGCGCCCCCCGGCGAGCAGAACGCGGGACGGAACATCGCCCGCTCGCCGACGAAGGCAGAACTGGGACGGGACATCGCCTGCTGGCCGGCCAAGGCAGATCGCGTGCACGCCGGATCGGAAGCTGGTCACAAGAACATGGACCCATCACGCTGGCCAGTTCGTCCAGTCTACCGATCGAGAGCACGCCGCGACTGCAACGAACGAGCCCTGGTCCTGCAGGCGGCCGGCATCGAATACCGGATCCTCAACGCGGATGGTGAACACGTCCTTGTCGTCGCGGCCGCGGATGCCGACCGGGCCGCGGCCGAACTCGATGAATACGCCCGCGAGCGGCACGACTCGTCACCCCGCTTTGCGGCATTGCCCGCGCGGGACGACGGCTGGTATGGGGTGTTCGCCTACGCGACGGTCGTGCTGCTGATCGCAATTCTGAAAGACCGCCACGCCTTCGCGGTGGACTGGCTGGACGTCGGCAAGACAAACGCGGGCCTCATCCGCCAGGGTGAATGGTGGCGGACGGTGACGGCCCTGACCCTCCACGTCGACGTCCGGCACGTGGCCGCCAACGTGGCGTTCGGCACTCTGTTCGGCATTTTCACCGGACGGCTGCTGGGGTCGGGTCTGGCATGGGCCGGCATCCTGGTGGCCGGGGCCCTGGGCAACATGATGAACGCCTGGGTCCAGCCGGCGGAGCACACTTCCGTCGGGGCCTCCACGGCCGTCTTCGGCGCCCTGGGCATCCTGGCGGCATACTCGTGGAAACAACGTCGGACGCTCGAACGCGGCTGGTTCCGCCGTTGGACGCCGGTGTTTGGCGGTGTGCTCCTGCTGGCCTACACCGGATTCGGCGGCGAGCGCACCGACGTGATCGCCCACGTGACCGGCTTCATCTCCGGCCTGCTGCTGGGCGTGCTCTACGCATCCATCGGCCACCGCCTCGCCGCCAAACCGCGCATCCAGCTTGTCTGCGGATTCGCGGCCCTCGCCTTACTCGCGTTCTGCTGGCTGCTGGCACTCCGCGCCCACGCGTAGACGCGCCACATCGACCCGGACGACCTCTTCCTCGTTTTCCAACCGCGTCGAGCCAAGTATAATCGCGACATGCGCTACGAAGGCTCCGTCTATCGCCCGCCCAGCGAAGCCGACTCCTATCTCCTCCAGGCCACCATCGGCTGCTCCTGGAATCACTGCACCTACTGCGCCACCTACCAGGAGAAGCAGTTCCGCGTGCGCCCCCTGGGCGAGACGCTCGAGGATGTCGCCATGGCCGGCCGGGCCTTCGGCGACCGCGTCCGCAAGGTCTTCGTCATGGACGGCGATGCGCTCACGATGCAGCTCGAACTGTGGGAGCCGATCCTCCAAGCGCTCAGCGAGACCTTCCCCAACCTGCGCCGGGTAAGCTGCTACGCCACGGCCACAAACCTGCTGGCCAAACCTCAGCAGGAGTTGACGCGTCTGCACGATCTGGGCCTGAAGCTGCTCTACATCGGCCCGGAGTCGGGCGACGACGTCACGCTCAAGCGCATCGCCAAAGGCGCCACCGCGGCCGATCACGTCGAGGCCGCGGCCAAGGCCCGCCGGGCTGGCCTCAAGCAGTCGCTCATCTTCCTGCTCGGCGCGGGCGGCGCGGAGCGCAGCGCCGAACACGCCACGGCTTCCGCCCGACTCGCCACGGCCATGGACCCGGAGTTCCTGTCGGCCCTGACGCTCATGCTCATCCCGACGACGCCGATCTACAAGCTGGCCGAGAGCGATCGCTTCGAGCTGCCGAGCGTCGAGTGTCTCTTGCGCGAGCTGCGCATCATCGTGGCCGAGGCCAACCCCACCGACACGATTTTCCGTTGCAACCACGCCTCGAACTACCTGCCCATCGGAGGCCGACTGCCGCGAGACCGCGACGCCATCCTGCAGACGATCGACGCGGGCCTCTCCGGTCAGGTCCCCTTTCGACCGGAATCCTCCCGGGCGCTATAGCCCCACAGAATGTCTGCCGTCACGGCGTTCTCGCGTTGGCCCTGGCCGACGCATTCATCTGATTCCGCGGAATTCGACTTTCATTGGGCAAAGAGCGGTCCCGCGCCCATGGTCAGAGACCAGGCGCGGTACAGACCGGCCGTTCAGCTTTCCGCCCGGTCGGCGGGCCTTTCTGCGGGATTGTGGGAATGGTCCGCCGTCTGCTGCGGTGGCGGAATGCTCACAACGATGGGGGCGTCGAGCGAGCCCGCCGACGGACGCAGGGCCAGCGTGCGAATCACCAGCGGCACTATGGTAAGCCGCACGGGTGCCACGCGGAGGAGCAACAACAGGGTCAACCCCCGTGCGATGGCCGAGACGGCGAACACGGTCGCATAGGCGGCGTGGTCCTGCCCCAGCGTTTGCAGCAGCAACCCGCCGAGCAGCGAGCCGCCCACGGTCAGCGCCGCGTTGGCCACGTTGAACAGGGTCAGCACGCTGGTTCGCTCGTCCTCGTCGATGGTCTCGAAGACCAGCAGGAACGTGGCCAGTTCGTAGGCGCCCCAGGCGCAACCGGCCAGTAACTGAATCGCCAGCAGGTAGACGAAGCTGTCCGAGATCAGCCACAACGCCGACAGCGGCACGATGGTCAAACCCCCCGTCCACAGCAGACGCCGGGCGCCGAAGCGGTGAGCCAGACCGCCCAGACTGGGAAGGATCAGAATCTTCGCCGCAAAGGCCGCCCCGATCAGCGTCATGTACTCGGTATAGGAGAAGCGCAGTTCGCCGAGCATGTACGGGGTGAAGAACGGACCGGCGAGCTGCACGGTCAGCGTGACCGCCAGCAGGTACAGCAGCAGCAGCGAGTCCCGCCCGGTCCGCAATCTGCCCAGAAACTCCAGCGCCGACACCGATCGGAAGCTGGCCGGCAACGGACGCGGTTCGCTCTGCATCCTTAGGTAGCCGGCCGAGACGGCCCGGGCGGCCGCCGCGATCAGAAACACCACGGCGAAGGCCCGAACCGGAGAGTCCCACTGCCTCCCGAATTGCAGCAACAACCCGCCGATCAGCAGCCCCGTCAGCAGGGCGACCTGACACACGCGCGACCGTCGGGCGAAGAACCGGGCCCGCATTCCGGCCGGGACCACCGTTCCGATCCAGGTGTTCCACGCCGGGCCGGTCGCCATCCCGGAGCCCCAGTACACGGCGGCCACGAGGAATACCCCCCAGACCGGCACGGTCCCCAGCAGCGCTGCCACGATCAGCGGAACGAAGCTCAGCGATTGCACCGTGGCGCAGAGCACCACCCAGCGCCGTAGCGAGCCCACCCGGCGCGCCGCCGCCGGTGAAACAGTTTGCAGCACGGCTCCCGCGAGCATGGGGACGGTGGCGACCAGCCCGGACGCGACTTCGCCACCGCCGATGGCCAGCAGGAACGCCGGCAGATACGTCTCGCCCACGCCCACGTTGACCGAGAACGCGGCTCCGTCGATCGTGCTGGCCCGCAGATCGCGACGTAGACCGGTTTGGTGAGCCCCCTGCCGCATCGGCGAATCATACGCCGCCGCTGCCCGCTATCCAGAGTCCGGCAGCCCGGGTCATTGACCCGCCTGTGCCATCAGCCTTACAGCAGGGCACGAGAAAGGTTCGGGACTTCAGCCGGCTTCCACCCCCGTCTGCCTACGCCGAGCGGATTACACATTCCGACAACGATCCCTCGCGTTTCCGACCGGTGACAAAGTCCTCGGTCGTCTGGCATAATGGTGATCTTCGCTCCGGCGCGACGAGGCGCCGGAGGTTGGCTCGCGTTCCCGGAGGAGACCAGGCATGGACCTGCTTCGCTGCTCCTGTTTGAGGCCGGCCGCCGGGCTGGTCGCGGTCTTGTTCCTCGGGCCGTACGGCTGGGCCCAGGACTCGTTCGACCTGAGTTCCGCCCCGCAGGCGACAGTCATTCGCAACGGGTCGGTCGAGGTGCCGATGCATCGCTATCGCCACCTGCCCATCATGGAGGCCCGCGTCAACGGGAAGGGACCGTTTCGCTTTGTGGTCGACACCGGCTCCCCGGTCCTGATCGTCAACCGGCACATCGCCGACGACCTGGCGCTTCCCACACCCGAGCGATTCCGCGACGGCCCCGAGATCATGGTGGCCGGACCGGGAGGACAGGGGCTCCCCGCGAGCTTCCACGAGGTCGAGTCCCTGCAGGTCGGCGAGGCGGAGTTCCGGAAGGTGGTCGCGCTGGGCCTGGATTCCCCGCTCTCCCGCGAGTTCGACGGCGTCATCGGCATGGGCGTTTTCCGCGATTGCGTGCTGACGTACGATTATGCAGCGGGGCGGTTCCGCATCACCGAGGCGCCGCTGCCGGCGGCCAACGGTGGGGACGTGCTCGACTTCACCTACGAGACGCCTTACAGCGCTCCGGTCGTGCCGGTCAGCGTGAACGGCACACCTCACCGGTTCATCATCGACACCGGCGCGTCGGGGTGGTTCAGCTTCTCCGACGCCGTGACCGACGGCTGCTCCTACGCGTACGGACCGGTCGCAGGGCCCAAGGCCCGATCCCTCGACCGCGAGATCGATACCAAGGTTGGCCGGCTCAGCGGGCGGCTCGAAGTCGGTGAGTACGTGTTCAAGGAACCCTACGGAACCGTGGGCGAAGGCATGGAGCGGTCGTTGATCGGCAACGAAGCCCTCGAGAACTTCGCATTCTCCGTGGATCAGAAGAACAGGCGTGTCCGCCTGGCGCGTGCCGGCAAGGCCGACATCGTTCTGCCGCCCTTCCGCACGCCGGGGTTCGGCTTGATGAAGGGGGAAGCGGGTTTGACCGTCATGCACGTCATGGACGACTCGCCGGCCGAGCGGGCCGGACTTGCCGTCGGGGACAAGGTCGTCTCGATCGAACGTCAGCCGGCCGAAGACGTGTACGGGCTCCCGATGTGGGACAAGCTCCTCGAGCACGACTCGATTCACATCGGCTTCATCCCGGGCGGCGCGACCGAGCCGCGCGAGCTCGATATCGACGTGATGATCCTGGTCCCGTAGGCGCGCGTCCCGCCCCGGATGAGGGGCAGCCCACAGTACGGTTCATCGACCTGTCTCTCCACATGGCAGACCATCGACCGACCGCCCCTCGTTCACAGGCGACAGGTTTTCAAACGGTTTTCCACGCCGGGTTGTCGACCAGCGGCCGGACGTCGGCCAGGCCGCGGGCGATGACCGCGTAGTGGGACGGCAGCTTGCCCATGGCCCGCTCCTGGTCGCTGACCTCGCGGTCGAAACGGGACAGGCAGACCAGATCGGCCTCAGCCGCCATCGCGCCCAGAATCGGGGCGAGCTCGACGTATACGTTGGAGATGTGGAAGACCAGAATCCCCCCATCGGTCAGCTTCTGGAGATAACCATCGAGGGCCTCGGGCGATACCAGGTGTTCCGGAATCACGTCGGCGTTGAACGCATCCAGAACGATCATGTCATAGTGCCGATCGGGTGCTTTGCTCAACATCAACCGGCCGTCGCCGATGACGACTTCGTGCGTTCCGCAGCACCGGCTCAGGAAGGTGAAGTACCGCGTGTCGCGGGCGACGTCGGCCACGGCCGGGTCGATCTCATAGAACGTGAAATGCTGACCCGGTTGGGCGTAGGCGGCCATGGCGCCCACACCCAGACCGATGATGGCCGCGCGGCCCGCGCCATCCGCCCCGGCGAAGGCGGTGAACACCTCGCCGAGCGGGCCGCTGCGGTGGTAGTAGTCCAGCGGCTCGTCGCCGCGCCCGGGATCGACGCTCTGACTGCCGTGCCGCGAGCCGTCGTTGAGCAGGATGCGCAGGTTCCGCTCGGTGTCGAGAAGAACGAGCTTGACCCCGAACGCATTGGTGACGACGAGCTGAGGCGTGTGTTCCATGATGCCGTGTCAGTTCCGCGGTTGACTCGGGCGGATCGACCAGGCCCGATCGGTCACCGGCCCGGCGATCGCGTCTGTCCCTCCAGGAATCGCAGCGCCCGGATGCCGTACCAACTGTACGACTCGCCGTTCACCAGCGCCGACGCGAAAGGCAGCTCCTCCAGCGCCTGCCGGCGGCGGCCGAACGGATACGGCTCCGACGAAAAGAGCAGCAACGTGCGCGTCGGGTCGTAATCCTCCAGGCGGATGGTGGGGTACTTCTCGTCCAGCCGGCACATCCGAGAGCCGAAGCCCAGCAACTCGAACATCGAGCCGATGAACGTGTCGCACCCGACGGCCATCCAGGGCTCCATCCAGATCAAATAAAGGAACTGGTCGACTTGTGGGCCGGCCGGCCGCAACCACTCGATCACGCCCGGCAGATCGAGCCAGCCCGGCTTCGGCGACTCGGCGGTGATCCTCTCGCAGACCGTGCGCCAACGCTCGCCCAGTGCGAGGAGCTCGGGTCGTTCCAGCCGCTCGCTCAGCTTGCGGAGATTCTCCGGCACGTCTTTCACCGAGGTCACGTGCGTCGCGACCCACGGCACGGGCGACCGGTCGGCCATCTGGAGCGCGTTCTCTTCCCGATCCAGGACCAGCAGATCGGGTCGGACTTCCTCCAGCTTGGGCCACTGAATCCGCTTCGTTCCGCCGACCACCGGTATGGCGGCCACCTTCTCCCGCGGATGGATGCAGAACCGGGTGCGGCCGACGACATGCACACCGGCCTCGATCAACGTCTCCGTCCACGACGGCACCAGGCTGACAACACGCATGGCGCAACTCCGCACCGGCGATCGTCGTTGGAACCGGTCGGCGCGTCAACGCGGGGGGCTCGCGCTGGGTACGTCGAGAAGTTCAAACACGGCCACGTTGGCGTCGGCCGGCCGGTAGACGATCCGGTAGCGATCGGGGGCGACCGCCCGGTGAGCCGCGAGCGCCGCCTGAATCGCGGGAGGATTCCGCCCCGCGACGATCAGGAAGCGCACACCGACCTCGCGATAAGCTTGATCAAGCTGGGCGAGCGCGACGACACGCATGCGCTCGGCCTCTTCCGGCGTCTCGACCATGTAGAAGGTGCGCCAATCGCGTGACGGCGAGTAGGCATAGCCGATGGGGTCCACACTGGGAAGCTGGTTGACCGCCTTCCGACCGGTGGCCAGATAGACCTCCGGGGCCGAGTGCGCCGCGATCACCGCGTCCGGCGGCGCGTTCTGCCGCAACTGGTCGGTCACGCGGTGATGCTCGGCCAGATTGACGGTTTTGTTGAAGACGCGGCACGTCTGTCCATCGAAGCCGAGCAACGCTCGATGGTACGCAACGTACAGTCCGGTCAGGCACACACACGCGGCCAGGGCAACTAGCTGCGGGAAAGGAGAACGCAGCCTCGGAAGGAGGCGGACGCGCCCGAGCCAGCCGGCCAGGTAAGACCAGCCCAGCAGATGAAACGCGATCACGAAGACGAAGACCGGCGCCAGAAACCGCAGCGGCTCGAACGGCCACAACAAGACCGCCCCCGTGTAGGCCAACAGAAAGACGTGTGCGGCCGTCAGGCGGCTCCGCGCCGACGCCAGGAAACCGATCAAACTCACCGGCAGACAGACCCAGACTCCCAGATGCACGAGCACCAATCGCCACCCGCCGTCAGCGTTGGCCGATTGCAACCACTCCACCGGAAGCCGAAGAATGAAAAAGAAGTTGTTAAAAGCTACACGAAAGGAGTTCTGATAAACCACGCGCGCGGCCTCGCCGACCGAACGCGGCAGCCACGCACCATAGTCCAACTCGTATTGCAGCAGCGCGGCCTGCTGCACGGCGCCGTCGGCCGCAACCGCGTTGTGCCGCCACAACCAGTAACCGCCCACGAGGACGACGCCGAAGACGCCGCACCACGCAACCAGCGCAAACCGCTTGCGGTAGAGTCCCCAGACAACGAGCGCCACAATCAGGGTCAAGCCGATCGATCGGCTCAGAAACGCCAGGCCTGCGACCAGCCCGCACAGGATGGCCGACGCCACCGTTCCCCGGCCGACGACCGTCACGGCGCGCTCGGCCAGGATCAGCGCGGCCAGGGCCAGCCCGGCGAACAGGAGCTCCGACATGGTGAAATAGCTGTAGAGCCGCAGCTCGGGCGTGGTCAGACACAGGACGGCCAGCGCGCCGACTCCCAGCTTTCCCAGCGGCAGGTGCCGGGCCGCGTACCACACGCCCAACAGCACGGCGCCCGCGGCCAACAGCACGTTGACCATCCGCAGCCACGGCAGATTCGCCGGATACTCGCCCGCCACACGCCAGACCAGCGAAAGGAGGAAGGGATAAAGCACCGGGTACTTGGTCTGATGCGGCTCGCCCGGAAGATCGATGCGCCGGTACCCGTGTCCCTCGGCGAGTGCCTTGGCCGTTACCAGGTAGATGGCGTCGTCTTCGTAGTAGCCGCAGGCGTTCGGAGTCGTGAACGCCAGGACCGTCAGGTAGACTACCAGGAGAAACGCGCCGGCCAGCAGGGCCCACCAGGCCGGCGAGAGCCCCAGGCTGCGCGGAGCCCTCGGCTGCGCCTGCGGGCCGGTCTTCGGTGTCACCTGTTCAGCCACGGATTGGCGATCCCTTGTGGAACGCGGCCGATGCGCCGTGGGCGTCGATCGTATGGTCGCAGATCAGCCGCCCTCCGGCGGAAGCACGCCCACCTCCAGGTGCGTCGGATAACTGCCGGAGCAGTAGACGCGCTGCGTCGTCCTGATGAAATCCTCCTCGTCGGCCAGGAAGATGTTGTCCACGTAAGTCTGCGGGTTGCGGTCGATGAACGGGAACCACGTGCTCTGGACCTGCACCATGATCCGGTGGCCGGTAGCGAAGGTGTGCAGCACGTCCTGCAGCTCGAAGGCGACCTCGGTCGGCTGATGGGGCACAAAAGGCTCGGGGCGCTCGTAGCTGTTGCGGAACCGGCCGCGGATCACCTCGCTGCGCACCATCATCTGGTAACCGCCCATGTGACGCCCGGGCGGCAGGTCGTCGGCGTCCGGCGCGTCGTCCGGAAACACGTCGATCAGCTTGACGATCCAGTCGGAGGCCGATCCCGAAGTCGACACCCAGAGCCGGGCACGGATGGGGCCGGCCAGCGTGACCTCCTGCTCCAACGCTTCGGTCTGATAGACCAGCACGTCGGGCCGGCGGGCGGCGAAGCGCTGGTCGTCGGTCATGTAGGCTTTGGTGGTTTCGGTGGTGATGCTCTCGGTGAGCGGGACGGGCTTGGCGGGGTCGCTCACGTATTCGTCGTACACGTCGCCCTCGGCGCCCGGGAGATCGAACGAAAGCCCTCCGCCCGCACGGAAGAACAGACGCCTCGTTTCGACGCTGTTCGGCGGCCATTCATCGAACGTTCGCCATCGGTTGGCGCCGGTCTGATAGACGGACGCTTCGGGCAGCGCCGGATCGCCCTTGTCTTTGAGGAAGTGGTTGAAGAACGGCAGCTCGATCCGCTCGCGATAGAAGAGCGACGTCTTCGTGCCGAAGTGAATGTTGCCGACCTGCTCGCCGTCGGACCGTTCCCAGCCGCCGTGGAACCAAGGGCCCATGACCAGAATGTTGAAGACGCCGGGATTCCGCTCCTCGACGGCCCGGTAGATGTTCAGCGGCCCGTACAGGTCCTCGGCGTCGAACCATCCGCCCACGGTCATCACGGCCGGGGCGACGTTTTGCAGATGAGGCAGAATGTTGCGGGCCTGCCAGTAGTCGTCGTAGTCAGGGTGCTCGACGGCGGCGTTCCAGAAGGGGATTTCCCCGTGGTAGTAGCGCTCGTTCACGTTGCTGAGCGGGCCGAGGTCGAGGAAGAACCGGTAGCCGTCCGGCGTGCCGTGGTCGAAGCGCTCGCCCCACTCGGTGGTCAGCTCGGTCCGCGACCGTCCGAAGACGTAGAAGAAGTTGAACGCGTCCGACAGGCAGAAGGCCCCGTGGTGGTGGAAGTCGTCGAAGTACCAGTCGGCGATCGCGGCCTCGGGCATGACGGCCTTCAGCGCCGGGTGGGCGTCGATCATCCCGGCGGCCGCGTAGAAGCCGGGGTAGGAGATGCCCCACAGGCCGACGCGCCCGTTGTTGTTGGGGACGTTCTCCAGCAGCCATTCGATGGTGTCGTAGGTGTCGGTGCTCTCGTCGACGTCGAGTTCGCCGGTCTTGTCGGCGACGTGCGGCCTCATGTTGACGAACTCGCCTTCGGACATGAAACACCCGCGCACGTCCTGGTAGACGAAGATGTAGCCTTCTTCGGCCAGGAGCTGTGTCGGGCCGAGGTAGTGGGGGTACTTCGGATACTGATCCTCGCCGTAGGGGCCGACGCTGTACGGCGTCCGCCGCATCAGGATGGGGTACGCCTGCGACGTGTCCTTCGGCGAGTAGACCGCGGTGAACAACTGAACGCCGTCGCGCATGGGAATGCGGTACTCGCGCTTGGCGTAGTGCTCGCGGAAGTAGCGGACCTGCCGCTCGCGGTCCTCCGGCGAAGGATAGAGAGGCTCGTCGGCTTGCTCCGTCTGTTGCCGGCCAGCGCCGGCCCCTTCGTCCCATCGGCGTGTGGCGCCGGTAAGCCGGCATCCGGGCGCGAGCAGCGAAGCCAGCAGCAGCGCTCCAACCACGAGCCGGCCGCGTCCGGCGCGCGCATCGACCACTCCGTCGCAGAGCAGACGCCGCATCTTCCGGCAGGATTCCCGACGACAGCAGTATGCCGCTCCCGACTTCAGCATTCTGATTTCGCTAACCGTTACCCGCTATGCGCCATTCGCTATTGGATCATCCCCAACTGCCACATCAGGAAGGCCCAGTCCTCGCTCTGATTCTCGATGCGCATGGACAGCGGCTTGCCGGCGCCGTGGCCGGCCTTGCGCTCGCAGCGCAGCAGGATGGGGCGGTTGCCGCTGGTGGCCGCCTGCATGCGAGCGGTCATCTTGAACGAGTGGGCGGTGTCCACGCGGTTGTCGGACTCGGCCGTCACGATCAGGGTGGCCGGGTAGTCCGTCCCCTCCTTGACGTTGTGATACGGCGAGTAGGCCCGGACCCAGGGGAACTCCGCGGGGTCGTCGGGATCGCCGTATTCGTAAACCCATTGAGCGCCCATGCCCCAGTGGTGAAAGCGGAGCATGTCCATCAGGGGCACCTGCGACAGGGCAGCCTGGAAGAGATCGGGTCGCTGGGTGACCGCGGCGCCGATCAGCAGGCCGCCGTTGCTTCCGCCCTTGCAGGCCAGTTTCCCGGGGCGGGTGTAGCCCAGGTCGATCAGCTTTTCGGCCGCGGCGTAAAAGTCGTCGAAGCCGTTCTGTTTGTACTCCCGGCGACCGCCGTCGTGCCATGCCTGGCCGAACTCGCCGCCGCCACGGATGTTGGCCAGCACCCAGACCCCGCCGCGCTCCAGGAACGGGATGATCCGCGGCCGGTAGTTGGGATAGAAGCTGGCGTTGAAACCGCCGTAGCCGTAGAGCAGCGTGGGGTTGTCGCCGTCGAGTCGCACGTCCTTGCGGGCCACCACGAACATGGGCACGGACGTCCCGTCCTTGGACGTGTACCAGATCTGCGTGGTCTCGTACTTGCTCAGGTCCACGGGGCAGGCGGTCTCTTGCAGCTTCTCGAGCGCCTGCGTTCGCAGGTCATAACGATAGGCCGCCGTCGGCACGACCCAGGAGGAGAAGGTGAAGAACAGGTCCGGCTCGTCCAGCGACCCGGTGAAGCTCGACACCGTCCCGATCCCCGGCAGCGGAATCTCCCGGATCAACCGGCCGTCGAGATCGTAGACCAGCAGGCGCGAGTGCACGTCCTCGCTGACCCGAAGCACGAGCTTGCGGTCCACGATGTTAAACCCGTCGATGACCCCCTTCTGTTGCGGGATCAGATCGCGCCAGTCCTCCGGCCCCGGCCGATCCACGGTGGTGGTGCAAATGCGGTAGCGGGGAGCCTGGTAGTTGGTGCGGAGGAAGAGGCGGCCGTCCACCACGTCGCCGGTGGTGATGGCGTTCAGCCCGTCGGCCACCGGCCGTAGCGGTTCGGTGCTGTCCAGGCGGCCGAAGTAGAGGTCGTCATTGGCCGGATCGCGGTAGAAGTTGAGCAGCAAGTAGGTGTGGTCGCTGGAGGAATAGGGCCGCGGCTCCTCGTCGATCGGGCGACCCTCGCCCCAGACGTAGCGGTCCTGGGCGTAGTCGCTGCCTACCTCGTGGTAGTACACCCGCATGTGGAAGTTCTCTTCACCGGGTGGAACGGTGGCCGGATCGGGCGAGCGGTTGTAGTAGAAGCCCGTGCCGTCGTGATTCCAGGCCACGTTGCAATACTGCGTGAAGGGAATCACATCGGGCAGGTCCCGGCCGGCGGCGACGTCGCGGATGTAGAGCGTGCTCTTTTCCGAGCCGCTGGACGATTTGCCGTAGGCCACCAGCGAGCCGTCGGGTGACGGGAACCACCAGTCCATGGCCACGGTGCCGTCGGCGCTGAACTTGTTGGGATCGATGGCCACCCGGGGCTCGGTGCGGTAGTCGCCCTCGCAGACCAGCAGCCTGGAGTGGTTGGCCAGTCCACTGCGCTTCTGCAGGAAGTAGCGTTGCCGGTGCGGATAGAAGTTGGAGACGGAGTCCACGCCGTAGACGGCCTCGAGTTCACGGGCGATATCGCGCCGAACCCTTCTAAAGCGGGCCAGCGTACCGTGGGTCAGGCTGTTCTGCTGCTCGATCCAGGCCTGGGTCCGATCGCTCTGCTCGTCTTCCAGCCAGCGGTAGGGATCGGGCACCTCGACGCCGTGGAGCAGGTCTACGGTATCGCCGCATTGAGCGACCGGATAAGCGGCCGGATCGAACGGCGGTGCCTGGGCGCACGAGGCCAGGACAACGGGCAGCCAGCCGGCCAGCAGGGCAACAACCACTCCCTGACGGACATCAATCGACGGCTTGCAGAACACGGGACCCTCCTTCACACAGGGGTTCGTCCAGCTCGGTCACAATGCGGGTGGATGGTACCACAGGCCTGCCGGGCGTGCATCCGGCGACCGGGCGCGTCAGCCGCCGCTTCGGGCGCGACCGCGGTTGTCGAGACCGTGGCACCGCGCGATGACGCCCGGGGCCGGTGGATCGACCGACGATCGAACCGCCGGACCGGGTATAAGACGGGGCCGAATCTATAGTGGGCGAAGCCGGCACGGTAGGGTAAGCTACATGGGATGCTTGGCATCGGGCGCGGCCGGTCGCCGAACGGACAATGGTGGGACAGGTGATTCGGCAGTCGCGCTCCGCCACGGGAGGGTCTGGGCATGTGTCCGCGCTGCCGCGAACCGCTGGTGGCCTACGAACTCGAGGGAATCGAGATCGACCGCTGCATCGGCTGCGGGGGCACCTGGCTGGACGCCGGCGAGCTGGAGTGGATCGCCGAGAAGGCCGGTGTGGATCCCGGGCCGCTTTCGCAGGCCCTGCACGCCGCCCGCCGGCGAGGCAAGCGCACCGATCTGAAATGCCCCCGCTGTGGGCACAAGATGCAGGAAGTGATCGTCGGCGACGAGCCCGGCGTGGAGCTGGACCGCTGCCGTTACAAGCACGGGCTGTGGTTCGACCCGGGCGAGATGCAGAAGGTCATCGCCTCGGTCGCCGGGGGCGAACCGGGCGCGATCGGACGGTTCTTCTCCGATCTGTATCGGCACGACGTACGAAGCGAAAGCGAAGGAGGTTAGGATGGGCCTCACCATTCTACTGGTTGTCGTCCTCGGACTCGGTTTCCTGCTGGTCGTCTGGCTGATCGCGTCGTACAACGGGCTGGTCAGGTTGCGCAATCAGGTTCGCAACGCCTGGGCACAGATCGACGTGCAGCTCAAGCGGCGCCACGACCTGATCCCCAACCTGGTCGAGACCGTCAAGGGCTACGCCGGCCACGAGAAGGACACGCTCGAGCGGGTGGTCCAGGCCCGCAACCAGGCCGTCAACGCCAGCGGCGTCGAAGCCCAGGGACGGGCGGAGGGCGAACTCAGCCAGGCGTTGGGTCGCCTGATGGTCGTCGTCGAGCAGTACCCCGACCTCAAGGCCAACACCAACTTCCTGTCGTTGCAGGAGGAGCTGACTTCGACCGAGAACAAGATCGGCTTCTCGCGGCAGTACTACAACGACGAGGTCATGCGCTACAACACCCGGATCCAGTCCGTCCCGACGAACATCGTGGCGGGGATGTTCAACTTCAAGGACGAGGCCTTCTTCGAGCTGGAGGATCAGGCCGCCCGCGAGGTGCCGAAGGTCGAGTTCTAGCCCGACGGGCATACCTTTCCTTGGACGGTTCATCGGGGTCACGATGTGGGAAGCGATCCAAAGCAATAAACGCCGGTCGTGGTATCTGATCGGCCTGATGGGCGCCATGCTGGTGGGTCTGGGCTTCGGCGTGGGGTACTTTTATGCGCCGGGCATGGGCGGAGCGGTCGGGGCCGTCGCTGCGCTGATCCTCTGGCTCGTCCTCCTGCTGGTAGCGTTCGCCGGCGGCGACTCGATCCTGCTGGCCAGCGCCAAGGCTCGCGAGATTCGCAAGGAAGACGCGCCGCAACTGTGGAACATCGTCGAGGAGATGGCCATCGCCAGCGGGCTGGGGCGCATGCCTCGCATCTACATCATCGACGACGACGCTCCCAACGCCTTCGCCGTCGGGCGCAACCCGGAAAAGGCGGCCGTGGCCGTCACCTCCGGCCTGTTGAGGCGGCTCAATCGCGACGAACTACAGGGCGTGATCGCCCACGAGATCGCTCACATCCAGAACCTGGACGTGCGTTTCATGACGCTGGCGTCGGTCATGATCGGGGCCATCGTTCTGATCGCCGACATGTTCCTGCGGTCGCTGTGGTACGGCGGCGGGCGCCGGCGATCGTCGTCGTCTCGTGGCGGCGGGCAGGCTCAACTGGTCATCCTGGGCGTTGCCCTGCTGCTGGCCGTCCTGGCGCCGCTGGCGGCCCAGTTGTTGTACTTCGCCTGCTCGCGCCGGCGGGAGTACCTGGCCGACGCCTGCGGGGCTCGTTTCACGCGCTACCCGGAAGGACTGGCCTCGGCGCTGGAGAAGATCGCCGCCAAGGCCGGCCAGGGGTCCAAGGTGAACCGGTCGCTGGCGCCGCTGTACATCGTGAATCCGCTGCAATGCGGACCAAAAGCGTCCTTGTCCTCGACCCACCCGCCCATCGCAACGCGAGTCGCCATCCTGCGCAGCATGGCCGGCGGCGCGGGGTATCAGGCCTATGAGGCGGCCTACCGCAAGGTGCTCGGAAAGGACAACCACTGCCTGAGCGAACGCACGCTCGAATCCGACGAGCAAGTCGCGGTCCGCCGAGCCACGGCCGAAGCGGACAAGAAGAAGGCGGCCGTCGAACGGGCCAGGGAGGCCGTCGATCTGGTCGATCGGCTGGCCGACTTCCTGCTGATCCCCTGCGTGTGCGGCGTTCGGATCAAGGTGCCGCCGACGCTGAAGCGCGACTCGCTGCCCTGCCCGCGCTGTGGGCGGGTGCATCCGATTCCCCGCGCGGGTACGGCCTCCAAACAAGGCAAGACGAAACAGCCGTCGGCCCCGATGCAATATCAACGCAAAGGAAGCGGATGGGAATCGTTCAAATGCCCCTGCGGCCGAGTGCATCAGTTGGGCCCCAGCTTCTCCGCGTCGCACGTCGACTGCGTCAAATGCGGCCGAAAGATCGAGGTGATCGGCTCGGCCGCGTCCTGATCGCACCAACCTTATCGATGTGGTAACCTCCCCCGGCTTTCGGGCCTTGAGCCCGAGTGGACAACGTCGCATCGATCCTGGAGCCGAACATGCGCGAGCAGTCACGATTGTTGGGCGCCATGCTCGTAATCCTGTTGGGCCTGGCACCGCCCGGATTTCACTCGGCCCGAGCGAGCGAGCCCCGGCAGCTCAGGAGCCCGTCGATCAACGTTCCGCCCGAGTGGCTGACTACGGCGGAGCAGACCGAGTTCCGCCAGACACCGCGGTATGACGAGACGATCCGGTATTGCCGACGACTGGCCGAGGCTTCGGACTGGATCGACTACCAGACTTTCGGCACCAGTCCCGAGGGGCGGGAGCTGCCGCTGCTGATCGCCTCGAAGGACCGGGCCTTCACACCGCAGGCGGCCAAGCAGACCGGCAAGCTGATCGTCTTGGTCCAGAACTGCATCCACGCCGGGGAGTGCGCGGGGAAGGACGCGTCATTCATGCTCCTGCGGGATATCGCGGTGACGCAGACGCGCCGGGGGCTCCTCGATGAGGTCATTCTGCTGGTCAATCCGATCCTCAGTGTAGACGGTCACGAGCGCTTCGGCCCGTATTCGCGGATCAATCAGAACGGCCCGGATGAGATGGGCTGGCGGACGACCTCGCGGAACCTGAACCTCAACCGGGACTACGTCAAGGCCGACGCGGTCGAGATGCGCGCCTGGCTGGCGCTGTGGAACGCCTGGCGGCCGGACCTGCACTTCGACAACCACACCACCGACGGCGGCGACTGGCAGTACGACGTGGTCTTTACGGCCGACACGCACCAGGCCGCCGCACCGCCGGTGGCCGAGTGGATCAAGGACGCGCTCTACCCGCAACTGATGACCACCCTGGAGGCCGACGGGCACGTGCCGATGATCTACTTTCACCTGGTCGACTCGAAGGACCCGGCCAAGGGGATCGGCTCGGGCGGATTCGGGCCTCGATATTCGACCGGTTACGTGGCCATCCGGAATCGGCCGTCGGTCCTGGTCGAAACGCACATGCTCAAACCCTATCGTACGCGCGTGATTGCCCACTATAACATCATGCTGCACACGCTGGAGCTGCTGAACCGTGACCCGGATACGTTGCGTCAGGTCGTCCGACAGGCCGACGACGAAACCGTACGACTGGGGGCGGACTACGATCCCGCCCGGCGGTTGCCCGTGGCGATCGGCGGTACCGATGAGTCGGAGCCGTTCACGTTCCATGGCTATGCCTACCGGCGCGAGCTGAGCGAGGTCTCCGGCGACGTCCGCATCATCTACGACAACACGAAGCCCGTTGAGATCGAGACGTTGTGGCACCGCGACACGATGATCACCAATGAGGTCAACCCACCGTTGGCCTACATCATCCCGCCGCAGTGGACCGAGGTGATTGACGTGTTGCAGGCGCACGGGCTGCGCTGCGAGCGGCTCGCGGAGGCCATCACGGACGAGTTCCAGTCCTACCGCTTTGATGAGGTGACCTTCGCGGACAGCCCCTTCGAGGGCCGGTTCGGGGCACGCTTCAAGACCGAGCCCATCGTCGAGCGGCGGACCTACCCGGCCGGCTCGGTGATCGTTCGGCTCGATCAGCCGGACGCCAAGGTGGCCGTCCATCTGCTGGAGCCCGAGGCGCCGGACTCACTGGTGTCCTGGGGCTTCTTCAACGCGATCTTCGAGCAGAAGGAGTACGTGGAGCACTACGTGGCCGAGACGCTGGCCCGCGAGATGCTGGATGCCGACCCCAAGCTGCGTGAGGAATTCGAGAACAGGCTGCGCAGTGACCGGGCCTTCGCGGCCGACCCCCGCGCCCGGCTGTACTTCTTCTACGAGCGTTCGCCCTACTGGGACGACCGGATGAACGTGTACCCGGTCGCTCGAATCACCAAGCCGCTCAACGCCGGAACAAACCCCGGACCGCAGTGACGATTCCCTGGTCGGGGTGCGCGCATGTACGTACGGGCTGCGAAAAGGCAAAAGGGTCGGGAGTCTTTTTAGGGCGACTTTGCCCTACGACGGCCGCCGTCCGGCCAGGGGCGATGCTGGTCGGCAGCGGCTCCCCCCGATCACACCTGCGACCAATGCCCCCAGCACATATTCGACCGGACCGCGACCAACTGGCGTGCCCCGACGCTGTCGTCGCTGGTCGCGCTGCAACTGGCCGGGGCGGGCCCCTGCTTGCGAATGGCCGCGCGAAGGCGGTCGCATCAGCTCGAGAGCCAGCAGTAAACGGTGCGCGTTTGGAACTCACGCAAGCGCCGTCCAGGCTCTCATGCAAGCGCCATTCGGGTTATCTTGTGGCCAGTTGCGCGCAGCTGCCCGGTGGGCTTGGCTGGTGAGCTGTTTTCCACGCGCCGGTTGCGGTCCTTTGTGGTGGCCAGGCTGTCGTAAGAACTCCGGCATCCTGTGGTCCTTACGGTCATCCGACGAAGATGATCTGCGCACGCGTTTTACCGCGCAGGAAAAAGACTCCCGACCCCTTTATGCTGGGCTTGTTCGTTTTCCCGTATCACGGGCCAACTCGATCGGCGTGCCGCACTCAGGGCATTTACCACTCTTATTCCCTGTGAGGTCATATTCACATTTGCGACAGCGCGACGGCCGAATCCGCTCCCTCCTGAAGTGTGACAGCACGAGCGTCGGAAACCCACTCGACACGGCGAGCCCCCATGTCGGCCATTGCGCGCTTCGAGACGACCCGTCTCTGAGGTGGCCCATGGCAATGACTGGGCCACCAATTGCGCAGCGACCCACGCCAGGCTTCAGTCGCACCTGAAGCACTGGCAAACCCGCAAAGCGAGCCATCTGCGTCCGATAGACCTCTCGTCGAAGAACGCCATCGCCGAGGGTCCATTGCTCGTTAGGTGTTACTGTCACCTCGATTGCCAAGAGGACACTTGCAGCACCAATCAACACCCCAACAAGGCAGCAGATCTGTCCCGTGCGAACGACGAAGGCCAGCGGGCGGGCATTATGGAAAGGTTTGACGAACAGTACCAACGAATAGCAGTTGAGAAGAAGGAGGGGCAGCCCGATGACGAACGCAACGGGAGGCAACCAAATGTACCCTATAGCCACCAAAAGGGAGAGCAGGCCGAACCCGATGTTCCACGGCCAACGCAACAGAAGCATCCTCACACGCCTCCGAGAGCATCTTGCTATTGGCAGTTCCTTGGCGATATGCGACACCTCCCAAATCCAGTTCCACGAGCTCGCACGACCGCTGATCAGCGGAAGAAAGCGGCCGTTAAAAGGGGTCGGGAGTCTTTAGGCGTCCGACCGCCGCGCTGTCTTCGGCCGACCTCGTGGTCGCAGCGTGGAGGCCAAGCCCAGCTTCAACGCGGTCCGTATCCGCCACCGGTCGCCGCCAAACGGCGCGCCCCGCACCACCGATTGCCGCAGGTCCTCCAGTTCCTGCGCAGTCTCCGCCCGGTTCACCAGCGTCAGCCAGTTCCGAGGCGGCTCCACCGGCCAGTCCGACGGGTCCAACAGAAACGCCCGGTCCTCAGGCTTGACGTTCCGCCGCCGCCACAGGCTGCCCCACCGCCAATCCTCCGCCCGATCGATCAGGTGTGCTCGCAAGGAATTCCGCTCAACATACCGGCACACCGTAAGGAAATGGTGATCCCGCTGGATCGGGAACGATTTGAAACGCCCCTGGTAGACCGGCCCCGTCCCGGCCGTGTGGTGATGGGCATGCCGGCGCTGCGTGTGGGTGACCGTCAGCCAGCGCATGAACTCCGACAGCTCGTCGTCCTCCCGCGGCCACACGACCATGTGCCAGTGATTGGGCATCAGGCAATAGCACGCGATGCGGGTACGCATCCGCTCCCAGGCCTGCTCGAGCACTCGCTCGAACGCCTGGTAGTCGGCTTCCTTGTCGAAGAGCGTCCCCCGCCCCACCGCCCGGTTCAGGACGTGATAGGCCAGCCCGCCCATGGCCATCCGAGGTCGTCGAGGCATGGACAGAGACTACTACAGTCGTCCCAATCTGTCAATAAGACTCCCGACCCGAATGGCACTGCCGCTTATTTGACAAGGACTTGCGCCGGTTTGTCCCTTTTCTCCGTGAGTAGTTCGGCGCGAGCTTGAGCGCGTGGCTTGGTGAGCAGGTCGTGCGGCTTCGGACGACGCTTCACCGCCCGG
>DATKXO010000315.1:0-5589 GCA_035528995.1 Phycisphaerae bacterium
ATGGCGGCTTCGCCGGCACCGAGACCGCCCGCGACCAGCGCGATTGGGCAGCCCACGTCACCGTGCTCAGCGGCGACATTGATGGGAATGACATCACCGACCCCCACGGCGTGGTGACCGACACGGCCAACATCGTGGGCGCCAACAGCTATCACGTAGTGACGGGCGGGGGCACAAATGCCACGGTGGTGCTGGACGGGTTTGTCATCACCGCCGGGCAGGCCAATGGCTCCGGCCCTGCTAATGGGGGCGGTGGGATGTACAACGATAAAAACAGCAGCCCGACGCTGATGGACGTGACCTTCAGCGGCAATACCGCCGACTCCGGCGGCGGGATGTACAACGAGAACAACAGCAGCCCGACGCTGACGGACGTCACCTTCAGCGGCAACACCGCCACCTACTGCGGCGGGATGTGCAATTACTACTCCAGCCGCCCGACGCTGACGGACGTCACCTTCAGCGGCAACACCGCCACCTACGGCGGCGGGATGCGCAACTACGACAGCAGCCCGACGCTGACGAACGTCACCTTCAGCGGCAACACTGCGATGTTCAGCGGCGGCGGGATGTCCAGTGAATCCAGCAGCCCGACGCTGACGGACGTCACCTTCAGCGGCAACACTGCGACCAACCGGGGCGGCGGGATGTCCAATTACGGCGGCAGCCCGACGCTAACGAACGTGACCTTCAGCGGCAATACGGCCACCATCCACGGCGGCGGGATGTGCAGCTCGTACAGCAGCCCGACGCTGACCAACGTCACCTTCAGCGGCAATACGGCCACCAACGGCGGCGGCATGTACAACGGCGGCAGCAGCCCGATGCTGACGAACGTCACCTTCAGCGGCAACACGGCCACCTACCACGGCGGCGGGATGTGCAATTACTTCTCCAGCAGCCCGACGCTGACGGACGTCACCTTCAGCGGCAACACGGCCACGGACTGGGGCGGCGGGATGTACAACGAGAACAACAGCAGCCCGACGCTGACGAACGTGACCTTCAACAGCAACACCGCGTATAACGGCGGCGGGATGTACAACCACCAGAGCAGCGCGACGCTGACGGACGTGACCTTCAGCGGCAATACGGCCACCATCGGCGGCGGGATGTACAACTACGGCAGCAGCCCGACGCTCTCAAACGTGACCTTCAGCGGCAACGCCGCGGACTCCCAAGGCGGTGGGATGTACAACGCAAACAGCAGCCCGACGTTGACGAACGTCATCCTGTGGGGCGACAGCGCCCCCAGCGGGCCGGAAATCTACAACGACACAACCAGCGCCCCCACCATCGCCTACAGCGATGTGCAGGGCTGCGGCGGGTCCGGCAGCGGATGGAATAGCGCCTGCGGTACGGACAACGGCCACAACCTCGACGCCGACCCGCTCTTCGTGGATGCCGATAGCGGCAACCTGCGCCTGCAAGTCACTTCCCCGGCGATTGACGCCGGAGACAACACCGCCGTTCCTGGGGGCATCACCACCGACCTGGACGGCAACCCGCGCTTTGTGGACATCCCCACCGCGCCCGACACCGGCAATGGCGCGCCGCCCATCGTGGATATGGGTGCCTATGAGACCCAACAGTATTATGTAGATGTGGCGCTGGGCAAGGCCGTCGCGCCGCCGGAGGCTGCGCTGGGCCAGGCCATCACCTTCACGCTGACCATTTCCAACGGCGGCAGCATCACCGCGACCCACGTCGTTGTCACCGACACCCTGCCTTTCTTGTCGGGGACGTCATTTACCTCCACCGTCGTCGTGACCGACACCGGCCATTCCCCGCCCTACGTCTGGACGGTGCAAGACCTGGCCCCAGGGCAGGGTGGCGTTATCACGCTCACGGGTGTCTTGACGGCGCCCCTGGCTGCCGGGACCTACACCAACACCGCGACCATTGCCGCCGACGATGATCTCTGGGATGACAACAATATGGTCAGCGTGACCTTCACCGTGCTCAACGTCGCGCCGGCCTTCACCAGCACGCCGGTCACCACGGCCACGCAGGATGTGCCCTACACCTACACCGCCACCACGGAGGACGCGAACGGCGACGCGCTGACCCTCACCGCCCCCACGCTGCCCGCCTGGCTGACGCTGACCGACCACGGCGACGGCACGGCGACCCTCTGCGGCACGCCGACCAACGCCGACGTGGGCGACCATGCCGTCGTGCTGGAGGTCACCGACAGCGGGGGGTTGTACGCTACGCAGTCCTTCACTATCACCGTGGTTGAAGAACCTTGGTATCGGATCTATCTACCGCTGGCGTTGAGGAACACGCCATAGCCGCTGCCTGGCCGCCCAACCCTGTGTAGAGCCGACGCCCACCCTTGTGCTTTCTTGTAGCGTGTGATGCCTGTAGCAGTGTCGGTGATTCAGGCGGGGTCGCCCATTTCAGACGGGTGGCGCACGCCGTGGAAGTAGATGCAGCGTTTGATCCAGCCGACGTAGGCCTGCTGGGTGCGATGGGAACAGTGTTTGAGGTGCAGGCCATCCCTTCGGCAAGCTCAGGACACGCACGGACTTGATCCGGCCTTTCCTTGCCGCAGTGTTCTTCCATCGCGTGGCACCTCTATTTGACAGAAAGCAATTCCGGGTGCATAATGTTTCCGCCGTCGGACGTGCACCGCAGACCAGATTGCCCATCAAGACTGCAGTGTGATAGCCGACGTCCGGCATAAGTCAACCCCCTCGGAATGCTATACTGAACCTATTCAGTCTAGGGGCCCAGGTAGATAGGCCGGAATAGTTCGGTCCACTCAATAGTTAGCCCGGTCCGCATGAGGTACCTCGCTTGTCCACAGATGACCTGCCGTCTCGCATGATGGCCGCGCCCTTGATCGGCCACATGCAAGTCGCCCTCGTCCCATCTTCAAGCGGCGTCTACACGGCTTGGCTCCAGGGCGAGCCCCGGTGTTTGTACGTTGGCAGGGCAGGCAACTCGCCCGGCGGCAATCTCCGAAAGCGCATCCGTTCCCACTTCTCAGGCCAGCGGGGGTCCGACCAGTTCTGTCTCTACGTCTATGACGCCTATGTCCACGCAGAGCGCACACTGGAACCACGGCCCCTCATCACAAGCGAGGTGAACCGCCGAACTGCTCAGTGGGTCCGCGACCGTGTCCAGTTCCGCTTCCTTCAGATCAGCGAGAGCGAAGCAACTCACGCCGAGGAGCGTCTCAGACAACTTCTTCGGCCAATCCTCAATCCGCCGTAGGAGGCACGAACAAGGCCATGTTCCCGACACCAGCGGAGTCAAGAAACGGAGCGGCCTAACAACTGGCTGCAGCTGACCCGGCTGGCGGGCGGAAACTGCCACTTGATTTGCCCGCCAAGATGCCCTAGAGTGGGTGTAGCGCTGCCCGGGCCGCCGGGCAGCTGAGCTCGAGGCCGCTGTCCGGCGTCTGCTGATAGGGCGGGGACCAGGAAGTCGCGAGAACGGATCCCTCCACTCACCATTCACAAACGTAGGCTCAGGTGCGAGCCTGTGTGCCTTGTCGCCTTGGGCAGTGCCAGCCGTCCCGTTAGGTTCGTCCAACCTTGTCGGTTGTGTTCGCTAGTACCGGAAAATGCAGGTATGATAGGGGCGTGAGAAGCGACGTGAGCATGAGCAAGTGGCGGGTCATTCTCGTGCCGGTGGTGGTCAGCGTGATGCTCCTGGCGGCGGCCCTGCCTGTTGCCGCCTCGCCAGAGCGACAGGGCACGATACACGTGGTGCAGCCTGGCGAGCATCTCACGGCCATCGCCAACCGGTACGGGACCACACCTCAGGCCATCGCCAGTGCCAACAACCTGGTGAATATGAACCTGCTCTATGTGGGCCAGCGATTGACCATCCCTGGCAGCACTTCGCCAGCGGTGCAGAGTAACACCTACTATGTCGTGGATCCGGGCGACACGCTGAGCGCCATCGCCGCGCGCTATGGTACTACCACCCAGGCCCTGGTACAGGCCAACGGCCTGGCCAGCGCTAACCTGATCTACGTGGGACAGCGCCTGTTGATCCCTGGCGGGGGCAGCACACCCGCGCCATCCACCCCATCCAGCACCACCGGCTACTACACCGTGCAGGCGGGCGACACGGTGAGCTCTATCGCCGTCCGCAACGGGGTGACAGGCTGGGCTATCGTCCAGAGCAACCACCTGGCCAACCCCAACTTCATCTACGTTGGGCAGAGGCTGGTCATCCCAGGGGGCAGTAGTCCCGCTCCGGCGCCCGCGCCCCAGCCCAGCGGGAGCAACAAGCGGATCGTGATTGACCTGTCCGAGCAGCACATGTACGTCTACCAGGATGGGGGGCTGCTCTACTCCTGGGTCACGTCCACCGGCATGCCTGGGGCCGCGACCATACCCGGCAACTTCCAGGTGCTCACTAAGGTCCCCAACGCCTATGCCTACACCTGGGGTCTCCAGATGCCGTACTGGTTGGGGATCTACTGGGCGGGAAGCCTCCAAAACGGCATTCACGCCTTGCCCATCATGGCCGACGGGCGGATCCTGTGGGATGGCTACCTGGGGCAGCCCGTGTCCTACGGCTGCGTCATCCTCAGCACGGAGAACGCCCAGACCCTCTACAACTGGGCGGATGTGGGCACGCCGGTAGATATCCAGTACTAGGGTTCCGGCCGGCGGGCGGGGAACGGGACGCTACCAGGGTCACGAGATCCTTGTGGCTCAGACGGGCCCCGGAAAGGAGAACGCGCAGGGGGCAGCCAGCTACGTTCTGGGCAGGTACGCGCCACCGGCGGGCGGTCTGTATCGGCTTCGCCGGCGCCCTCAGACCCGAACTGGAGGGCGGAGACCTGGTAGTCTGCTCGTCCGCGTACAGCATTGATGAGGACAGGAAGTTGTCCGAGCCGCTGACCTGCGATGAGGCGCTTGTTCAGGCGGCTATGCAGGCCTCCCAACTTGCAGGACTGGGTCTGCGCAGCGGCAACTCCTTGACCCTGGAGGAGAAGTGCGGCGCCCCCGGCGCCGAAGATGGTGACACGTGCACAACATCCAGCGGACCGACTCATGCGGGAAACGGCCCGCTCCCGAGGAAGCCGCATGTATCACCAGAAGCCTCTTTGACCACAATCTTCCCCTGCTGACCGTCCTCTAACTCCATCATAATCTCGTCCGGGCGCGGCTCACACCGCATGTGAGCCGGTATCTTCTGGTATTGCGCGTTCCTGACCATGACAGTCTCGGTCGTGACGCGATGGCCCTGGAACCCGTCAGAGCCAGCGGTGTTCTCTAGATTCTACCGCCGAGGGTAGCGGCTACTGCGGTCTCGGTTATGCTTGCGGTTTGATCGTGTCTCTTGCGCGTGGTTCGGCCGGTGCCCTGGCGATTTACTTTCCCGTGCAAAGCTACCATAGTTGAACCCGGGCAAGCGCCGCCGTTCGATCTGTTTGCCCAGCACCTTTTCGATCTGGCGCACCAGCGGCTCATCGTCGTGAGTCACAAAGGTGAAGGCCTCACCGGTCTTGTAGACGCGGCCGGTGCGCCCGATACGGTGCGTGTAGGCATCCACGGTGTCGGGCATATCAAAGTTGATCACGTGCGAGATATCTGAAACATCGATGCCGCGCGCAGCAAC
>DATKXO010000316.1:0-25609 GCA_035528995.1 Phycisphaerae bacterium
GCCGCCCAAGACCCGCGTCTTCGACGGCAGCTGCACCGTGGCTACCTACAACCTGCTGAACCTCTTCGACGAGCACGACGATCCCTACCGCAACGACGAGTCCACGCCGGCCAAGCCGCGCGAAGAGCTGGAGCGCCTGGCCGACACCATCCGCCGGCTCGACGCCGACGTCCTGGCCCTCCAGGAAGTCGAGAACCGAGGCTATCTGGAGCGCTTCGTGAAGACCTTGCTGCCCGACATGGGCTACGAGCACGTCGTCTTGTTCGAGGGCAACGACGCCCGCGGCATCGACGTGGCCTTGTTGTCCCGGCTGCCGGTCGGACCGGTGACCTCCTACCGTCACCTGAGCTTCGAGGACGGCAAGGGGCGGGCGACGTCGTTCAGGCGGGACCTTCTGCGGGCCCGAATCGAGCCGCCGGGCGTGCCGCCCTTCGACGTCTTCGTGACCCACCTCAAGAGCAAGCGCAGCCAGGACGATGGCGATTCGCTGGCCGTTCGCATGGGCGAGGCCGGGCAGATCCGCCGGATCTTCGACGACCTGCTGGCCGCCGACATCCAGGCTCGCTTCCTGCTCTGCGGCGACTTCAACGACACCCTGGACAGCAGCCCGCTCGCTGCCCTGATCGGCGGCGGGACGCGGAAGCTGGGCACTTTTGTGGACGATCTGCCCTCCGACGCACGCATCTCCTACAACAAGGAGCCGTACCGCAGCCTGATCGACTTCATCCTGGCTTCGCCGGCCATGACCGCCCGCTACCGCCAGGGGTCGTACCGGATCGTCGCGGGCACTGTCTCGAGTTCCGGGTCCGACCACAACCCGGTCGTGGCCACCTTCAACCTGAAGTGATCCTCCGGCCGGTCGGCGGTCGGGCGCATGGAGAGGGCCGGGCAACGCACCCGGCCCCAGCCGCGTAGACTCAACCGCCTACGTTAGTTCCTGTGTCTGGGCCGACAACCGGCCTCCTACCACCGCACTCCAATGTTCACCCCGTGCCCGCGGCCATGGTGTCGGTACTGGGGCCGGCTGTGATGCACCACCCGCCCGGAGCTGTGCCACGAGCGGGGCTGCGTTCGCACCACCTGTGCTCGATGATGCTGCGATGGGTGGCTGCGGTAGACCGCCCGGTGCGTCGGCTGGTGGCGGCTGTATGTGACGTGCCTGACCACCCTCGGCTCGGTGTACACCCTCCGCACGCTGTGGACCGGCGGAGCCACGTACCTGGCACGCGATACGTATCTCGGGCTTGACGCGTACGTTGGGTACGACGCGTAGACCGGGCTCGATACGTACCGCGGAGCCACCACCTGAACCGGCTGGTCCGCGTAGATCGGCGGTTCGACGTAAACCGGCTGCTCCGCGTAGACCGGCCTGTCCACGTAGACCGGCCTGTCAACGTACACCGGCCTGTCCACGTAGACGCTTCGGGCGGGCGTGGGGTACCCGTATCCCGCGGAGACGTAAACGCTGCCCCCACTGTAGCATTGGGCTTCGGCCGTCTGAGGCGCCGCTCCAATCACGAACATCCCGCAGAGTACGGCCAACGTCGCGGCTCCCGTCGTGGTCTTGTTCATTGCCTGACTCCTTGCGTTTCGAGGCTGGCTGGCCGCCCGGCGCGACCAGTCCGGAAACCCTTGCCCCGAATGATAGACAATATACACCAAATAAAAGTTAGCAGCAAGCAAATATTCTATCTGAAAAACCTTGGCGGAATGCCAAGTGTCCAGCAAATGGCTTTACAGCAAGTGTTTATCGATCTCTTTGCGGAAGGAGCGCAGGATGCGCATGAAGACTTCTCGATCATCGTGACTGAGGTGCTGTAAAAATTGAAGTGCCGTTGCTCGCCTCGCTTCGCGAAACCGGCCGTGCGCTGTACCACCCGGCTCGGTAATGGTCACGTCCACCTTCCGGCGATCCTGCTCGTTGATGGCGCACTTCACCATGGCTCCGGCGTCTTTGGTCTCCAGCGATCGCATGAGCCGGGACATCTGGGCCGGTGGGATGCCGATCTGCTTCTGGATTTCGCCGACGGTCATGGTTTCGTGCTTGGTGAGCAGATCGAGCGTGATGAACTCGCTTTCGCTCAGTTCCTCGGGTCCGGTGGCCTTGGACCGGGCCCGCAGGGCGAGGATGGCCCGGGTCACCCCATAGACCTCGTCGGCCAGTTGTTCGAGTTGTTTGCGGGATGCGGCCGTCTTCACCTTGCAACAGACTCCCGGCACAGACCGTGACCAAAACGACTCTTTTTGTCCAAACGTACGGAACGGGCGAAACCTTTAGCTATCAAACACGAAAAAAAACGGATCGTCAATAGTTGACGGGAGCATATATTATGGCTTGGCTAAGGCGCGGCGGCCGGACCCGGCCATCTTCGGTGTCGTGCCGCTTGGATGTCTACCCGAACATCGAGGCCGGGCCGCCTGGAGGGCGGGCAAGCCCGCGAGGGTTCACCCGCGTCGACACGTGCACCGGCAAACACTTGGTCCCGTTGAGACCCGGCTGTATAATCGGCCCTCGCTCGCCCGACACAACGGCTTGGCACCCCCCGGACCCGGTTACGGCTTGGGCAAGAGGGGTTGCTGCAGGCTGTTGTGCGCCCGTCGAAGGCGAGCGCGGGCGATCCGGGCTCCCCAGAGGGGCTTCGGCGGAGGTGCGGTCGTTGAAGTGCCGTGGAGCCGGCCGGCCACCCATGCGGGTTGCGTCCCGCGCCGGGAGGTCTAGTGCGGTCCGCGGAACAAGCCCGGCTTCGGACCGGGGGCTTGAGGGGAAAATCTGAACCGGCGAAGGCCGGCCCCAGGTCTCGATGCGCAAAGGTCGGGGCCGACCAAGGAGGACGACGATGGGCAACGTCAGGTTCGCCATCGCGGGGGTTGGGAACTGTGCCAGTTCGTTGCTGCAGGGGATCGACTACTACCGGTCGCGGCCGAATCAGGAGACGGCCGGTCTGCTCCACCGCGAGATCGGAGGCTATCGTCTCGAGGACATGCGACCCGTCGCCGCTTTCGACGTGGACCGCCGCAAGGTGGGCAAGCCCCTGGGCCAAGCGATCTTCGCTCCACCCAACTGCACGAAGGTCTTCCAAGAAGAGATTCGCGACTACGGTGTGACCGTGCAGATGGGGCCGGTGCTCGATGGGATCGCCGAACACATGGCCGACCATCCCGAGGAGCACGCCTTCCGGGTCGCCGATTTGCCGCCCTGCGACGTCGCACAAACGCTCCGTGACTCGGGGGCCGAGATTCTCGTCTGCTACCTGCCCGTCGGGTCGGAGGACGCCGTCCGCCACTACGCCCAGGCCTGTCTGGATGCCGGTATCGCCATGGTCAACTGCGTGCCGGTGTTCATCGCCTCGCACCCGGAGTGGTCCGGGCTCTTCCGCAAGAAGGGCCTGCCCGTCGTCGGCGACGACATCAAGAGCCAGCTTGGGGCCACCATCGTCCACCGCATGCTGGCCCGCCTCATGGAGGATCGCGGCGTCAGGCTCGATCGCACCTATCAGCTCAACACCGGCGGCAACACCGATTTCATGAACATGCTCAAGACCTCCCGGCTCCGCTCCAAGAAGATATCCAAGACCGAGTCGGTCCAGTCGCAGCTCGACGTGCCGCTGGCCCCGGAGAACATCCACATCGGCCCCTCGGACTACATCGCCTGGCAGAAGGACAACAAGGTCTGCTTCCTGCGCATGGAGTATCGCGGGTTCGGCGACGTGCCCATGAACCTCGAGCTGCGGCTCAGCGTCGAGGACTCGCCCAATAGCGCCGGCGTGGCCATCGATGCCATCCGCTGCGCCAAGCTGGCCCTGGACCGCGGCATCGCCGGGCCGCTCGAGGAGATCTCCGCCCTGGCCATGAAGCACCCCCCCAAGCAGTACCGCGACACCGAGGCCCGCCAACTCCTGGCCCGCTGGATCGCAGGAACATAGCAGAACCTTCAACGCGGGCCAGCCCCGCGAGCAGCGACAATAGAAACGCTGGACGAGCGTGGACGCGGCAAGGTCGGGGTCTGCCGCCCGCGCACGTAGCCGATCTGACCGCCGTTCCCAGAGGACCGCCGTCATGAGCCGGGACTGTCCCTTCGATACGATGCCTATGGATCAGATGATCCGCACGATCAAGGCCAATCTCGGCCAGCGCGAACGCAACAAGCCCGTCTACACCATGCTGGTGGGCGCGGGGTTCAGCGTCCCGCTCGTGCCGACGGCCGGACGAATGCTCGGCGACATCGTCTGGTGGCTCTTCCGCAACGCGAACGGAGTACAGGGCCCGTTCGATGATCGCCCGCGCGAGCAAGAGGGCCTCAAGGACTATGAGAAGGAACTTTGGCGCGTCGTCCAGCAGGATTGCCCCGTCGACTTCGAGTTGGGCGACGACGGCCGGCCGAACCACGCCGACCCCGCTAACGCGGGCAAGGCGTACCAGGCGATCATGAGCAATGAATCAACCCGCGGGCTCACCTCGCCCATGATGCGCCGGCAGTACCTTCGAGACGTCGTCACCCGCGCTGGGAACAGGGTCAACGGTGCCCACATTTACCTGGCCGGCATCCTTCAGGCCCAGGAGGACTGGGATCTCGGCGCTCCCTTCTGCCGGACGATCTTCACCACCAACTTCGACCCGCTCCTCCAGCGCAGCCTGCAACTGGTCACCAAGCTCTATTTCATGACCGACCGCCCCGACACGATGGAGCCCCCGGACGATGACGACAACCCGGCCATCCATCTGATCTACACGCACGGAAGCGTGCATCGCTACCTGCTGTTGAACACGCAACAGGAGATCGAGGACGCTCGCCGGGCGAACGCGTCGGCCCTCGTGCCGTACTTCGAGCGGCACGGCGTCATCGTCATGGGTTACAGTGGCTGGGCGGACACCAACATGGGCGCCCTGAGCGACTGCCGGGCCTTCGATGGCAACCTCTATTGGTGCGACATCTGGAACCCCAACGACGAACGGGCCCGCAACCTTCGCCCCAATGTGGTCGATTTCCTTGCGGACAAGAGGGGCCGTGCCTACTACGTTCGCATCCCCGGTGCCGACCAGGCCATGCTCGAACTGCACCGGGCCCTCGGCCTGGGCGATGCACCGAGGTTCATCCTCGACCCGCTCCCGCAGATCATCGGGCAACTGGAAAACATCGAGGTGCCGGACGTTGCCCGGGGCAAGCCGGAAGCGGCCTCCATGGGCACACTCAAGACAATGCTGGACAACACGCTGACCGGCCTGCGGGCGGCCCTGGAAGTCTTCGCCGATCCCATCCCGCGATCTGACGCCGCGGCCGTGGACCGCTCCGAAACGATGTCCGCTGCCGCAATCTCCAAGGCAATGAACGACGCGCTCGCGGCCTATCTTGGTGGAGACCCGTATCGGGCCATCAGCCTGTTGTCGTTTGTAATCGAGACGTCCGGCGCCCGACCCGCCCAGAAGGCTGCGGCACTCTTCAGCCGCGGCGTGGTCCATGGGCAAGCTGGAGCGAGCGTGAAGGCGATCGCTGACTACACCGCCGTGATCGACATGCCCGACGCCCCGCCGGACGAGAAGGCCAGGGCACTCTACAACCGCGGCGCGACCCACGGGACGGCCGATGACGCAGAGAAGGAGATCGCCGATTACACTGCCGTGATCGACATGCCCGACCTCCCACCCGAGCGCAAGGCCAGGGCGCTCAACAGCCGCGGTGCGGCGTACAGCAAGGCCGGTGACGCACAGAAGGCAATCGCCGACTTCAACGCCGTGATTGACATGCCCGATGCCCCGCCCGAGCGCAAGGGCGGGGCGTTTGGAAACAGGGCTTGGTTGCACTATAAGCGGGGGAAATTTGCCGGACTCCTGGATGACTCGAGGAGGGCTTTAGCGTTTGCACCGGACCTCCGCGTTGCCCGCTTTAATCTCGCACTTGGACTGCTCCTAACCGGACACCAACAGGAAGCGAGGGAGGAGTACGAGCGCGCCGCAGAACAGTGCGAGACGGCCGAACAGGTGCGGCAAGAGGGGATCGCCGATCTGGAGGAGGCCCTGAAAACCCGGGGACCGATCAACGGCGCCGACGAGATTCTGACAATGCTTCGAGCGCGCGCCGAGGCGCTGGAGAAGAAAGAGAAGACGTAGGCTGGCGCGAGCGGGGCAGAACCCATAGGGTCATTTGCCGGCGGGTCCCTACCCCGTCACCCCGCGAAGCCACTGCCCTAGCGGATCGGTCGTTCCGTAGAAGAACGGCCACAGCCACGGGCCTACGATCAGAAAGGCGATGTTGGTCAGCGTCACCACGTCGTAGCCGATCGAGCCGCGGGGGTGACGCCACATCAGCACCGAGCGCAGCCGGCCCGTCGGCTCCCAGGGCCGGCCGTCGCCGGTCAGCAGGCCGCGGGCGTACCGGATTCGACGCCACACCGTGAACCACTGCAGAATGCCCAGTTCCCACAACGCGGCCGGTATGTGCCCGGCGAACGCGGCGATCAGGATGGCCGCCACCCGCTCGCCGCGCTGCCAGTAGGCCGCCCCGCAGTCCTCGACCAGGTTCTCCGCCCGGGCCTTGATGTAGCTGATCAGCACGGAGCTGGACAAAGCCAGGATGCTCAGCACGACGTAGGTCACGTTCCCCCGGGCGGCGAAGTACACCGCGCAGCCCAGAAAGAGGGCCATGTCGCTGCACCGGTCGATCGTCGAGTCGAACACCGCCCCGAACCGCGTCTGCATCTTGCCCACCCGGGCCAGGGCACCGTCCAGCATGTCCAGGGCCGACGCCAGGAACAGCACCACTGCGGCGACCAGCACCCAGTGACTCTGCGGCACCAGAATCGGCGGATGCTCCCAGGTCGGCGCGTGACCGGCTCCGATGGCCAGGCACACACCGGCGCCACAGGTCACCACCAGACCGGCCGCCGTGAGCATGTTCGGCGTCACGCCGATTGCGGCCAGCCCCCGGGCGATGGCGTCGCGGGCGATGGCGAACCCCATTCCGATGGCCAGGCCGGCGCTGGACCGTCGACCGGAACCACGGAACTGCCGGAAGTCTTTGCGCTTGGTGTGACCTTCGGACACGTCATCCACCACGCCGGGGCTCGCCCCTGATTGGGCCAGCGCCCGTCCCTCGGGCAATCTACCGCAAAGCGGGCCCGGTTACGAACGTATGCCCGAATCGGTAGCCCGGGCGTGCGCCGCCTCGGCCATTGTGCATCCCCGCCCGTTCGGCCAACATGATAGCGCCGATGAGGTGACCGGGAAGCCGCCCATGCTCAGCGCGTCCATCGAGGACTACATCAAGGCCATCTACACGCTGGAACGCGACAGCCAGACGGCTACCACCAAGCGGATCGCCCAGCGCCTGGGCGTGAAGATGGCCTCGGTCACCGGCATGATCAAGCACCTGGCCGCCGAGGGCTACCTCCGCCACACGCCCTACCGCGGCGTCAAACTGAGCGATCGCGGACACGACGTGGCCGTCAACATGATCCGCCGGCATCGGCTCATCGAGCTGTTCCTCGAAAAGACCCTCGGCCTGACCTGGGACGAGGTGGACGCCGACGCGGAAATCCTCGAGCACGCCGTGAGCGATCATCTGATCGAGCGGATCTACGAGTACCTGGGCCGGCCCGAGTTCGATCCCCACGGATCGCCCATCCCCGGCAAGGACGGCTCCTTCCCGCCGCGCCCCGGCGTCACCCTGGATCAACTCCCCGAAGGCGCCAGGGGCCGGGTCGTCGAAGTGTCCGACCGCGACCCGGAGTTGCTCCGTTACCTGACCCGATTGAAGCTCAAGATCGGCACCCGGATCAAAGTGTGCGAACGGGCCCCGTTCGGCGGCCCCATCACCATCAAGGTCGGCTCGTCGAGCGTGGCCATCGGCCGCGAGGCCGCCGAGCGCATTCGCGTCAGCGCCGAGCCCGCCAAACCGGTCCGCCGCCGAGCCAAACGTTCCTGACGTCTGACTGCCTGCCGCGCCCGCTATCCCCGGCGCCGTTGCCTATTCCGCAATCCCCAATCGCCAATCCCCAATTGGTGAAGTGCCGCGCGTGCCGCGGGTCCCCCGGTAATGCAAATGGGTAAGGTGGCCTGGGCTATCCCGGCGCGAGTCCCTCGAACAGGGCCGTCCCCACGCGGATCATCGTGGCCCCGTGCTCGATCGCGATCTCGAAGTCGTTGCTCATGCCCATGGAGAGATGGCGGAACTCCTTGCCGGTGAAACGCTCGTCCTGCAGGTCGGTGAAGATCTCCTGGACCCGCTCGAAGACCCAGTCCAGGCGCGACGTGTCCTCGGTCAGCGGGGCCATGGCCATCAGCCCGCAGACGCGCATGTTCGGCAACGAAACGACCTGCTCGATGAGATGGGGAACGGCTCCGACGGCCACGCCGAATTTCTGCGGTTCGTCGGCCGCGTTGATCTGCACCAGCGCATCCACCGTCAGGTCGAGTTTACCGGCCTGGTTGTCCAGGTCCTCGGCCAGCCGCAGGCTGTCCAGCGCGTGGAACATCCGCACCCAGGGCAGCAGCGGCTTGACCTTGTTCCGCTGCACATGCCCCACCATGTGCCAGTTCGGCTGCGGCGGCGCCGGATCCGACGGCTCGCGCGAGCGGCGATCGAGGTGCTCCTTGATCATGGCCGCACGCCGACTCAGCTCCTGGGCCCGCGATTCGCCCAGTTCGCAGCAGTCCAGCTCCAGGAGTTGCCGGATCACGTCCACGCCCACCGACTTGGTCACCGCGACCAGGGTGACCTCCTTGGGCTTGCGCTTGGCCCGGATACAGGCGTTGGCCATCCGGTCGCGGACGCGTCGCAGGTTGTCGCGGAGTTTGCGTCTCATGTCCTCGTCATCGCCGCCAGTCGTCGGAGCGGAATCCTATTCGCCCCGACGCGACATTGCCAGTCCGGCGGGGCCGTCGTTCACGCAGACCACGACGCCGCGCTCGACGGCGCCAGCCGAAACGGCCGAGCCCTTGAAGACGAGTTGACGGCGACCCGCGCCTGGGCAACGATTCGGGCATGCCCACCATGCAGGACATCATCGTCGAGCCGCCGGGCATCGGCACGCTCTTCGACCCGGCCGGGCTCTTTACCGACAACCGCCCGATCGAGCTGGAGATCGGCTGCGGCAAGGGCGGCTTCCTGCTGCGCCGGGCCCGCGAGTGCCCCGACCGCGGCTTCGTCGGAATCGAGTGGGCCGGCAAATTCTTCAAGTTCGCCGCCGACCGCATGGCCCGCTGGGGCATCACCAACGTGCGCATCATGCGCACCGACGCCCGGCACCTCTTCGTCCATCAAATGGCCGCCGGCTGCCTGACCGCACTGCACGTCTACCACCCCGACCCCTGGCCCACGAAGCGGCATCACAAGCGGCGCCTGTTCACCGACGCGTTTGTGGACAGGGCGGTGGCCGCCCTGCGCTCCGGCGCCCGCTGGGCCGTCCAGACCGACCACGCCGAGTACTTCGAGTGGATCCGCGCCCACGTCGCCCCGAGACCCGAGCTGATCGAGATCCCCTACGACGACCCCTCCTTCGGCATCATCGACGAGGAGGCCGGCACCAACTTCGAGGTCAAGTACCTCCGCGAGGGCCGACCGATCTACCGCGTGGCCTACAAGAGGAAGTAGGGCGTGTCTCAAATGGGCTGCGCTCCGCGCGGCGCCAAGCTGCAAACAGGAGGGCGGAACGAACGATCCGGAGGCACACGCCGCCGGCGCCGCCTTTACCGGACGCACCGACGAGACTTGTCCCGGTATGGTAAACTACAGCTTGGAGCTTTCGTCGAGGCCGGCAGCACGCGAGATCGACTTTCCGCGCCAACGCCGGGGCCGGTCCGTCGTGGCGAGCCGCCCGGCGCTGTGCTGCGATGCGATTGACCTGCGATAGGCCTGCTTACCGGTCGATAGTAATGAAGGCGCCCTGGTGAGACGGATCTGCCGGTCGACCGGGCGCCCCGGCCTGATCGTCCCGACCGGCGTGCCTCTGGATCGGTGACCGTAGACGAGCATAAGCCCGTAGGAGACTTCAGATGAATACTCGCGCATGGATCGCCCTTTTGGCGTGTTTGACTCTGGGCCTGGGCCTGGGCCTCGCGTTCACGGCTTGCACCCCTGCCGGTGGCGGAGGTGGCGCCGGCGACACGACTGGTGACGGCACCGGTGACGGCGATGGCGCCACGGCCGGCCAGACCGGCACGCTCCGCGTCCTCATCACCGACAAGCCCTACCCCCTGGAATGCATCGAGGAGGCCTTCGTCACCATCACCCGCGTCGAGGCCCGCCGCGCCGGCGATGACGATGCCGGCACCAACGGCGGCAACGGAGACGCGACCACCAACGGCAACGGTGGCGATGCGACGACGAACGGCAACGGCAGCGCTTCCACCAACGGCAACGGCGTCGCAAGCACCAACGGTAATGGTAGCGCCGGCACGAACGGCAACGGCAACGCCGGCACCAACGGCAATGGCAACGGCAATGGCAACGGCGACAACGGCGACGGCAACCCCTTCATTGTCATCTCCGACCAGCAGCAGGACTTCAACCTGCTCGAGCTCCAGGGCGGCCAGACCGACCTGCTGGGCGAAGCCACCATCCCCGCCGGCACCTACACGATGCTGCGGCTGATCGTCACCGAGGGTCGCATCAAGCTCACCGACGGGCGAGAGTTCGACAACCTCACGGTGCCCAGCGGCGAGCAGACCGGCATCAAGCTGCACCTGACCTTCGACGTGGCGGCCGAAGGCGAAACGGTCCTGCTGCTCGACGTCGATCTCAGCCGGGCATTCAAGCCCACACCCGGCAGCCCCAAGGACTGCACGGATGAAATCCGCGAGTTCAAGTTCCAGCCCTCGCTCGCCATGCGGCTGATCGAGGTTGTGGACGCCGCCAGCATCTCCGGCACCGTCACCGCCGACGACGTGGACGCGCTCCCCATCGAGGACGCCCTGGTGACCGCCTACAAGGGCGACGAAGAGATCACCAGCACCGCCACCGACGCGGACGGCAAGTACACCCTGCTCGGCCTGCCGGCCGGCGAGTACGGCCTGGAGTTCTCCGCCGCGGGATTCCAGGACGCCGAGGTCACCGGACAGGTCGTCGAGGCCGGAGACGTACTCGAAGGCGTTGACGTCGTCATGACGCCCGACGGCGGGTAACAGCACACCGGCCGACGAAGCGGAGAGCGTCGCCAGAAACCACGGTGCCCCGCGCCCTTTCGGGCGGCGCGGGGCATCGACGTTTGTCCGAACCAAGCCATCGCGGACCAGGACTACGACGAGCCCTGATTCCTCTGCGCGGTCGCGTCCTTCATGTAGTTCCGCGCCCGCTCCAGCAACGTCGAGGGGTACCCCTCACGCTCCAGCACGCGCAGGGCGTTGCGCGTATCCGCCGGGCCGGCGTGCAACCGGTAGTCGAACACCAGACCCGATGCGCCCAGGTCCTCGCGGAAGTGATGGTTGGCGCCCGGTGGCTTCTCGGCCAGCTCGGTGATGCGCTGCTCATGTGTGGCCACCATGAAGAAGCTGTCCGTCCCCATCAGGTGCTCCACCACCGCCAGGCTGGCCGCCACCTGCTCGTCCGAGTTCGTCCCCCGGAACGGCTCGTCCATCAGCCCCAGAATCCGGCACGCGTCCTCCGGCGGATCCAGCATCCGACGAAGGTGCCGCACCTCCGCCAGGAAATAGCTCTCGTCGGACGCCAGGCTGTCCCGAACCTGAAGGTCCGACACCAGACGCACCGGCCTCCAGGTCATCTCCCGAGCAACAGCCACCGTCCCCAACTGGGCCAGCAGCGCGTTCACGCCCGCCATCCGCAGCAGCGTGCTCTTGCCAGACATGTTCGAACCGGTAATGACCCAGGTGCGTGTGGTCCCGTTCAGCCGCACATCGTTGGGCACCACGCGCTCGGGCGGGATCAACGGGTGGCAACCGCCGGCGATCGTGATCGTCGCCTCATCCGCCGGCACCGGGTAGCACCGAACCGGCTGCTCATAGGCGAAACAGGCCAGGCTGGTCAGCGCCTCCGTGTCGGCCAGCGACGACAGGCCCGCCAGCAGGGCCTCGCGATGGGCCACCGCCGGTCTCAGGATAGCGCCCGCCACAAACAGGTCGTAGAAGAACATCACGTTGAAGAACGCGTGGATCATCCCGCCGCTGTCCGCCCAGGCCAACCGGGCGCACATCGCCGGCAGCGCCTCGCGTGCGGTCGCGTTCGCGAAGCAGTGACGCAGCTCGCCCAGAACCGTCTCTTCGGGCAGGTCCTCGGCGCCCTGACGGGCCGCGTGCAGATAGCCCCGCGCCGCCGTGACCGTGTTCTTCCAGGGTGCCAGGCAATGATTCAGCGTCCGGCGCAAACACCAGTACGTCAGCCCGTTCACCAGCGCCAGGGCGATGATGCCGTACACCCAACCCGCCTGCCCCAGCCCCATCTTCACCAGACAAAACCCGGTCAACCCGGCCGTCACCACCGACCAGATGCGCAGCAGCACCGACGCCATCGGCCAGGGCAACGGCTTGGCCTGACGCAGCGCGGCGATCAGCTTGCCCAGCCATTCGTCCTGATCGCGCAGGATCGACGCAGCAGCCATGACGCGCAGTCGTTCGGCCGGATGCTCCTCGAGCCATCGCACGGCCGCCTGCCGCGCGAGGATGTGCTCGGTTGACAGACATGGCGTCTGGAGCAGACCGGCCAGCCGGTGACAGCCCGGCGCGGTCGATGCTCGATTCAGCAGTCCGAAGATGCCCACCGGCGGCGAGAACAGATCGAGGTCGTCGCGTTCCTGCCCGGTCAGCGTCCAGGTCGGACCGTCCTGCAGGATCGGCGGCAGCGTCGCGCCCGAGTCGCAGGCATCGCCCGGCGCGTCGTGCGACCGGATCAGCGTGACCCGCCCTCCGCAGCGTTTCAGCGATTCATCGACAATCGTCAACCCGCGCTCGGCACGATCGCGCTCATCCCGGGCCTGCTTGTGCCGAGCCACGGCGACACAGTACAGGATCAACCCCAGCAGGCACGTGCCCGCAGCCAGGATCGGCCACTGTGCCAGCGGGTACCAGACCAGCAGCGCTCCGAAGAACGTGATCAACCGGGCCCACGACCATCGCGTGCCGGCCGCCTGCCAACGGGCCCGCTGGCCTTCAAGACGCTGTTGGTGCCCGGTCAACCACGCCTCGGCCCCGCCGCCCTGCGAACTGCCTGCTGAACCCGAATCCGTCACGACACCGTGCTCTCCTGGTCGAGCAACGCCCAACAGCCGCAATCCTTCTGCCGGCGTGCGGTCTCGAGGGACGCGACATGTCAGCCGACCACCGCCCCGGATCGCGACGCACACGCAATCGCCGCTGTAGCACCGGCGGCCAATGTACTTGGCCGCTTAGGCGGCGGCCAGCGGGCAGCACTCTGAAGCCCACCCGCCCAGCCACAGGTTCCTGACTACCGCTAATACCACATGTTGCTCCAAACAACCTGTCCCACCCGGCTTGATGGGTCAGCGTGAACCTGGGAGCCGGGCCTGACGCCCCACCCCAATATATGGTGCTCCGCCTGCCGTGACGGGGACGCTATGGCTGCATGGACACGTCTTGATCAGTGTCTGAGCGACCCGCTCGCAACCTCCTGTCCGTGCCGCCCCGGACTTCATGGGCCGCCAAAGGGCCGACCAGCGAAGACCCGACCGACATTGTGCCGATAAGAACCTGCGGCAGCCCGGCCCGCGTGGGTTCGGGGCTGGTGAACAACGTGGACCCCGGTCAAACGCTTTGGATTCCTGCGCCTCAGGCGTTGAATTCCCAGGGTTTGTGGCCTATCCTATCGAAACGGGTAAAGGTTTCGGGCTGTTAGTGGAGCAAAGTATGTCATCGAAGAAACTGCTGCGCATGGGTAGACTCCTGCTTCTGCCGATCGCCCTGACTCTGGTGTTCCTGCTGGTTACCGGCTGCGACAACTTGCAGCATCCGCCAGAGGGCACCGAGTTGTTCTGGGGAGTGGCCATCTCGATGGGGTGATTCAGGCAGCCGGCCGACGATCGACCGGCCTCAGTGCGAGGCGGGCTTGATCCAAGCGCTTGGAGTGCGTTTGGAGAGATCGAGCCCGCCTGCGACCGTTCTATAAGCGTAGCCGACCAATTCGATCCGATTCGCGGCACCGCTGGGCTGACGCCCGGGCCATGCGCCGCGATCGCCTCTGCGCTGATCTCCGCCAGTCATCTGAAGGGCACTTCCAGGCTCCGCGCCGGTGGCCCTCGCTCGAAGTCAACGCTGCCCTGGTCAACAGCGAGGCGACGGCACCGTCTGCGACCGATTTCTTCTGCCACTTCTGCCAACCTGAGCGGGCCCGGCCTGTAAAATCTGGTCGGATTTCGACCGCCCGCCGACCGCTCGCACCTCCCGGTCTGTCGCCGCAGACGCCGCCCATGTACAATCCCCCATTCCGGGACGGAGCAGGGAATAACCGCTTGCCGGTTGCAGCATCTATAACCGTAAAGGACCATACCGGACGAAACCGACGGTCCGTCGTCGGGTACACGAGGACGGCCTGTTCGAGAACCACACTCGGGACCGAAGCCTTGCCCCCGTCAAACCCGTTTGGTCTGAACCGAAGCCTGGCACCGCGGGACGCCGCGTCCCCGCAGGATTCGTGCACTCCCTCCGACCGGGGAGCAGAAAGGAGATCCGTTATGCAAATGCGACAGTTCCTCTTGATCCTGGCCGTCGCCCTTTGGAGCATGCCGGCGCTGGCCCAGGACCCCAAACAGGCCGGTGAGGAGAACCTGGACCTCTCCTCGATCATGGCCTCCATGGCCGGGAACATCTCGGTCGGGGAGACGCCGGACAAGGACGGCCTTCCCAAGTTCGAGGAAGTCACCAAGGACATGGAGTCCAAGAAGGGCCTCTTCACCCTCTGGTACTACCCCTCGGGGGCCAAGGACAAAGACCCCGAGAAGATGCTCGCCCAAATCCCGTCCGGCATCCTGGGCCAGAAGTTCATGCTCTCGACCAGTTTCTCCGGCGGCGGCTTCTTCACCGGCTTCCCCCTCGACGAGCGCGTCGTCCAGTGGGAGCTGGAGGACAAGCAACTCCTGCTCATCGAGCCCGAGACACGCTTCGTGGTCAACAAGTCCAAGGAGGTCTCCGACGTCGTCCGGCGGACCTACCCCGACCGCATCCGCGTGGCCGTCTCTCTGGTGACCAAGTCGCCCGGCGGTGACCCGGTCATCGACCTGGGCCGGCTGCTCAAGAGCGACTTCGCCGACATCGGCTGGATGACCCGCATGGGCGGCCTCTTCGGTATGGGTGGAGGCGCCGGATCGATCAACGCCAGCCTCAGCAAGTGGGTCAGGAAGGAGAACTTCCCGGCCACCTTCAAGTACAACGTCGAGCTCGGCGTCGAGCTGGCCGTCAGCCAGTTCTCCCCGCCCGGGTCCTACGATAAGAAGCAGGTGCACTACAGTTTCTGGGCCCTGCCCGAGAGCGACTACCAGCCGCGCATCGCCGACGACCGCGTCGGCTACTTCCTGACCACCAACCGCGACTGGGCCAAGCCCACCGACGCGCGCGACATCTTCAACCGCTACGTCGATCGTTGGCACCTGGTCAAGCGCGACGCCTCCCTGCCCATGTGCGAGCCCAAGCAGCCCATCACCTTCTACATCGAGAAGACCGTGCCGGTCCGCTTCCGCCGGGCCGTCCGCGACGGCATCCTCGAGTGGAACAAGGCCTACGAGAAGATCGGGTTCGTCAACGCCGTCGAGGTCCGCCAGCAGACCGACGACAACGAATGGAAGAACCTGGATCCCGAGGACATGCGCTACAGCTTCTTCCGCTGGATCGTCACCGGCGCCGGCTTCGCCATGGGGCCCCACCGGGCCAACCCCTTCACCGGGCAGATCTACGACGCCGACATCGTCTTCGACGACTCCATGGTCCGCTACTTCGAGCAGAGCGCCGAGCAGCTGCTCAACGCCGGCGCCGTGGCCATGAAGGCCGGCGACCCCACCCTCCGCAACTTCCTGCGGCAGAACCCCCAGTGGCAGCGCCCCTCGCGCGACTGGGAGCGGTTCGTCTTCGGCCAGCAGGAGGACGTCAAGCTCCGTGACGCCGTGCGCGAGCGAGCCCGCCTGCGCGGTCACCAGTTCTGTGAGTACTGCGAAGGCATGAAGCACGAGATGGCCGTCGCCCAAAGCATGCTCGCCGGCGCCCCCAAGGAAATCATCGACAAGTTCCTCTACGACGTAATCAAGGAAGTCGTCACCCACGAGGTCGGGCACACCCTGGGCCTGCGCCACAACTTCAAGGCCAGCTCCGTCTACACGCTCGAGGAGATCAAGCAGCGCCGCACCAAAGGCGAACCCACCGTCGGCTCGGTCATGGACTACAACCCCGTGCTCTTCCTCAAGGACCAGATCCCCGACGACGTACCGCCCGGCTACTTCATCACGCCCACCATCGGACCGTACGATTACTGGGCCATCGAGTACGGCTACCGCCCCTTCGACGGCAACTTTAAGGGCACCGAGAAGAAGGGCGACCAGGAGCAGGAGGGCGAGGCCGAGGTGAAGAAGGCCGAAGCCACCGAGACGCCCGTGCCTCCGCCGGCCGCGATGACCGGGGCCATGGAAGTCAAGCTCGAAAACATCCCCCAGGAGGTCCTCGACCAGCTCCCGCCCGAGGTCAAGCAGATGATCGAGTCGGGCGACATCCAGAAGCTGATGGCCCAGGCCGGTGCCGCCGGGGGCGAAGCCCCGCCGACCGCGCCGGGCGCGCCCGAGGGCCCGTCCTTCAGCGCTGCGCCCAGCGGCGAGGAGGGCATGCTCAACGCGATCGCCAGCCGCTGCACCGAGCCGGAGCTGACCTACGCCACCGACGAGGACACCACCTTCCTGGCCCCCGACCCGCGCGTGAACCGGTTCGACATGGCCGCCGATCCCATCGTCTGGGCCAAGGCCCGCATGGACCTGGCCAACAAGCGCATGGACAACATTCTGGAGTGGGCCGTCAAGGATAAGGAGAGCTGGTACCACCTGCGCTCGGCGTTCCTGACCCTGGCCTTCGAGAAGGCCCGCGTGCTCGATTACGCCGGGCGATACATCGGTGGCCAGTACTTCCACCGCGCCCACCGCGGTGACGCCGACGCCCCGGCACCGTTCGTCCACGTCGACGCCCAGACACAGCGCGAGGCCATGGCCTTCATCGAGGAGAACGCCTTCGGCGACGACTTCTTCAACGTATCGCCCGAGGTGCTCAACCACCTGGCCCCACCCCGCTGGTGGCACGAGGGCATGTCCGTCGACTACGTCATGGACTTCCCGGTTCACAACCTGATCGCCACCTTCCAGTGGTGGACCCTCTTCGATCGGCTCTTCCCCAACACGCTCCGCCGCATCCACGACGCCGAGATGAAGACCGACGGCAGCGACAAGTTCACCGTCGCCGAGTACATCCAGCGACTGCAGAACGCCTGCTGGAGTGACGCGACCAACGTCAAACGCCTCGGCCGCCAGACCTGGACCGACGCCAGTCCCTACGTCTCGGACGTCCGTCGGTCGCTGCAGCGCGAGTACCTGGGCCTGGTCGAGCCGCTGGTCCGCCAGAAGCCCGGCGAGGTCATCTCGCCCGACCTGCACGCCATGATGCAGTACGCCCTGAAGAAGCTGGCCAACGAGATCGAAACCGTCATCAACGCGGAAAAGGCCGACTTCGCCTCTCAGGCCCACCTGGTGGCCTGCAAGTCGCGCATCGACCGCATGCTGGCCCCGAAGCTGGACGAGTACACACCCATGATGACGTTCTCGATGTTCGGCGCCGAAACGCCGTAGCGCCTGCAAGCGTACCCCTGGCGTGACCGCGCCGGGATGCGATAATCACTGCGGCACGGGCGGGCGAGACTTCGCGCGTCCGTGCCGCTTGCCATAACGGCCGGGACGCGACGCTTGACCGCAGACTCCACCGGACAACCCGCAGTCGCACAGCGCCCCACCGGCGACCGGACCACCGACGCCACGGCACACGCTGCCGGTGCGCCAGCCCGGGCCGGCGTGGCCTACGGCATCGCCGCCTACGCCTGGTGGGGGCTGGTGCCGGTGTACTTCAAGGCCGTCGCTCACGTGCCGGCCCTCGAGGTCCTCGCCCACCGCGTCATCTGGTCGGTCGTTCTGCTGGCCGCGCTGATCGTGCTCAAGAGCCGATGGCGTGAGGCGGCCTCGGCCATGCGGCGTCGCCGAACGGCCGTCACGCTGCTGGTGACCACTGTCCTGATCGCCTGCAACTGGCTCATCTTCATCTACGCGGTCGCCACCGATCGCCTGCTCGAGGCCAGCCTGGGGTACTTCATCAACCCGCTCGTCAACGTCCTGCTCGGCTTCGTCTTTCTTGGTGAGCGCCTGCGACGCTGGCAGACCATCAGCGTCGCACTGGCCGCCGTCGGCGTGCTCTACCTCACCCTGGGCTATGGCCGGTTCCCCTGGATCGCCCTGGCGCTGGCGGCTTCGTTCGGCCTCTACGGTCTGTTGCGTAAGACGGCCCCAGTGGACGCCCTCATCGGCCTGACCGTCGAGACTACGCTGCTGCTCCCCTTAGCCCTGGCATACGTCCTGATCGCAGGGGCGACCGGCGCAGGCAAGTTCGCAGCGGGCTCCTGGTCCGACAGCATCCTGCTCGTGTCGGCCGGCATCGTGACGGCCGTGCCCCTGCTGTGGTTCACCAACGCCGCCCGCCGGCTCCGCCTCGCCACCCTGGGCTTCCTGCAATACCTCGCGCCCACCGGCCACTTCCTGCTGGCCGTCGCCGCCTATGGCGAAACGTTCACCACCGCCCACCTCCTCGCCTTCGGCTGCATCTGGACCGCCCTGGCCATCTACTCGATCGACACCGTCCGGGCACCGCGGGCCGCCGCACCGGTCGCGAAGGACTATTGACGCCGCAATCCCATGGCCCAGCGCCACCGACCGGCCGCCCCCCGGCGCTCCAATAACGTACGCGAATCGAGGCGCGCCACATGAAGACGGCATTCGCCGCCCACCCGCTCCGGACGAGGTGGCCGTCGGCGCAAGGCTGGTCTACCATTCCCTTGATGGCTGACGACTTCGACCTGATCTGGACCGAGCCGGTCCCGGTGTTTCCGCTGCCCAACTGCGTCATGCTGACCGGGCCGGTCCTGCCCCTGCACGTCTTCGAGCCGCGCTATCGGACCATGATCCGCGAGGTCCTGGCTCGCCGGCCCGGACAGCGGGTCCTGGCCATCGCCCTCCTCCGCGACGGCTACGAGGACCAGTACCTCACCAACTTCGCCCCCATCCACCCCGTCGTCGGCGTCGGCGCCGTCGTCGAGCATCAGGAGTTGCCCGACGGCCGATTCAACCTCCTCCTGCAGGGCCGGGCCCGGGCCATGATCCAGGTCGAGGACACCAGCGGCCCCTACCGCCGGGCCATGCTCGTCCCCCGCGAGTCGGTCCCCTTCGACAGTCTCGATGCCGAAGCCTCGGCCCGCGATAGCCTCTGCGCCCTGCTCGAGGACGCCGCCGCCGTGAACCTCTGGGCCACCAAAGCCACCGAACAGCTCTGCCACGCCTACCCCCGCACCGAGCAGCTCATCGACGTGCTCGCCTTCCACGTCATCCCCGACGACGAAATCCTGGTCAAACAGCAGATCCTAGAGGAAGCCTGCATCGCCACCCGCCTGGCCGTCGTTCAAAGCTGGCTCCAACGGGCCGTCGCCGCCAAACGCTACGCCGAGTGCCGACCCCAACACGGCCCCTGGCCACCCTCCCAGTCACAGAACTAACCGGGCGGCACTGTCGCCCTGTCCTGCCGAACCCAGGTCAGTGAAAACCCGATACCCGTCATTGACCACGCCGCCGCCCAGAGCGCAAGAAAAAAACGCCCCGACAGGGGGGCGTTAGCGGGCAAACCCATGTGAGTCTACCCTGGGCGCTCACGCAGGAGCGTTGCCTTACGCGGACGTTTGTCCACTTACTATGATTTGCGGGACAAGCGTCGCTCAGATACACTGCAAAAAGGAAACGCCCTGCCTTTCGGCGAGGCGTCTCGAAGGGGCGCGGTTTCCCGCGTTGCCCTGCGTGCGGGACGTAAGTCCGATCGCCATTACTGTGACAAGGACCGGCAAACGTCGCTCAGATACACTACGGGAAGCTTACCAGGGAGGGGCTGACCGGTCAAGGACATTCTGGACGATGCGAGGGCTACTCAGAAAGAGGTTGAGTCACCATGTCCGAAGGCAGCAAAATCGGCCCGTACGTGCTCGGCATCGACTTGGGGTCGCACTCGCTGGGATGGGCCGTCCTTACGCTCGATGAGCAGGGCCAGCGCCGGGGGATCCGCGATGCGGGCGTCCGCACATTTCAGGCGGGCGTCGAAGCATCGTACGACCAGATGATACAGGGCAAACAGAAGTCCAAAGCCGCCAACCGTCGCTCGAAACGCGGACCGCGTCGCCAAATCTGGCGTCGAGCTTGGCGTCGGTACAAGCTCCTGAAGTGCCTGATCACGCATGGCCTGCTTCGCGACCTGGGCAGCCTCGACATCCGCAAGCCCGCCGACCAGGACCGGTTCCTCAAGTCAATCGACCAAGACCTTCGTCAGCGATTGCGACCAGCCAAGGACGATCCCCGCCGCCACCTCTGGGAGCAGGTGTGGCTCTACGAGCTACGTGCTTCGGCCCTCGAACGCAAACTCGACCCGCTCGAGCTCGGCCGCGCGTTTTATCATCTCGCCCAGCGTCGCGGCTTCCTGTCCAACCGAAAGACCGACGCACCCGACGACGAGGACGACAAACCTAAACGGGCGAGCCGCGCCAGGAAGGCCAAAGCCAAGCGTACGCCGTTGCCGGAAAACGAATCCGAGCAGCAACCCGCCGTCGCATCCGACGACGGCAAAGAAGACCCCAAGAAGGTGAAGGCCGCCATCACCAAGCTCGGCCAAGACATGGAACGAGCCATCCCTGATCCCAGGTTCCGAACTCTGGGCTTCTACTTTGCTCGCCACGTCAACCCGGAGGAGCAGCGTATTCGTGGCCCTGGTCGGTGGACCGGCCGACTGGAGCATTATGAGCCTGAGTTCAAGGCGATCTGTGATGCCCAGTCCGCGTACTATCCGGCCCTCGCCGAAAACGGCGACGGGCGCCGCGAACTTCACGACGCGATCTTCTTCCAACGCCCGCTCAAACCGTGCGGTCACCTGGTCGGCCATTGCGACCTGGAGCCCGGACGGAAGCGCGCCCTTCAGGCGATCCCGCTCGCCCAGCGATTCCGGCTCTTACAAAAGGTGAACGATCTGGCGGTCATCGAACCGTCGGGCAACTCGCGACCCCTTCGAGATGATGAACGCGCGAGACTTCTCACTGAATTATCCACGCGGGACCACTTGACATTCCACCAGATTCGAGACTTGCTCCAGCTTCAGAAAGCGCGCAGACGCAAGGATCCAAAGACGGGCAAAATGCGTGTGGTCGACCCCGGGCACACGTTCAACTTCGAGCGCCCTCCCGCAAAGGACATTACCGGTCACCGCACCGCGGCCAAGATCATCTCCTGCGACGAGAAGGCCTCCGGCATTGCCCAGTGCTGGGACGACATGTCCGACCGCCAGCGCGAAGAACTCGTACTAGCGCTGCTCGACTTCGAGGATGACCAACCCCTTGCCGAGCACCTCGCCGACCGATACGGCTTCACCGACGACCAAGCGGCTGTCTTGTCGCGCGTGCAACTGGAGAAATCGCGCTGCTCCCTGTCGCGCCGCGCGATGGCACGGTTGCTACCCTTCATGGAAGACGGGATACCGTTTGCCACGGCCAAGGAGCAGATTCGTGAGTATCGCGCCAAGTTCGTACGGCAAACGGTTGCGCTCGACTCTCTGCCGCGCGTTCTGGCCACCGATCACAAACACGTTGCCGAACGGGACGGCCAAAACCGAGCGTTCAAGAACGCGCGGGATCTCCGGAATCCCGCCGTCACGCGAGCCCTCTCCGAACTGCGCAAAGTTATCAACGCCAGTATCCGGCGTTACGGAAAGCCCGAGCGCATCCACGTCGAATTGGGACGCGAACTCAAGGGGAGCCCAAAGCAACGCCAGGCTACTTCAAAGCGCAACGCCGAGCGACGCGTCGATCGCGACAGGGCGCGCCAACAGATCGTAGACGCCGAAGTGGGTTGGTCCGATCCGTCGGCGCTGCCCGACTCCGAAGTCCAAAAGTGGCTGCTCGGCAAGGAGCAGGGCTGGCACTGCCCCTACTGCGGCGAGTCCATGCCCAAGGCCAGCACGGACTTGCAGGTGGACCACATTATCCCGCGCAGCATCTCGCACGATAACACAATGCTGAACAAGGTTCTCTGTCACGCCCAGTGCAATTCTCGCAAGGGCAAGCGCGCCCCGTGTCAAGCGTTCGATCAGGAGGAGTTGCATCGCATCGCCAAGCGCACGGTAAGTCTCCCGCCAGGGAAGCGCCGTCGCTTCCAGTGGACAGAAGATGACATTCACGACTACTACGCCGACGAGAGCGGCGGCTTCACCAAGCGCCAACTCCAGGACACGCAGTACGCCTCGCGCCTTGCTGGCGAATACCTCGCCTTGCTCTACGGTGGCGTCATTGACGACTCCGGCGTACGCCGTGTTCAAGTCTCATCGGGTGGCGTCACCTTCAGTCTACGCCGGGAGTGGGGTCTGAATGCCGTCATCCCCAGCTTGCCCGACAGCCCGGCCTACACCGCCGCGCCGGAAATCCGCCTCGACGAAAAGCTTCGCACCGACCATCGCCACCACGCCGTCGATGCCGTGGTAATTGCGTTGACCAACCGCAAGACGATTGAGCTTCTCTCCGATGCTGCTCGCCGCGTCGAACTCGCTGAACTGCACCGCCAAGACGTGCGCGATTCTCAAGGGCGACGGCGGACCAGCTATGCCGAGATGAAGGCCCCGTGGGGGACTCCGGAATCGTTCTTTGCCTCCGTCAAGGACGCCATCGCTCGCATCAACGTGTCCCATCGTCCAGAGCGCAAGCTGTCCGGTCCCATGCATGACGAAACGAACTACAGCAAGCCGTTCGACCACGGAAAACGTGGGGAGGAACATCGAACGCGCAGGGCATTGAAGGATTTGAAGAAAAGCGAAGTCGAACAGATCATCGACGATGGTGTTCGCAAGGCGGTGCAAGCATCGCTGCAAGGTGGAGAACCGAAGGCGGTTTTCACGTCCGAGTCCAAGCTGCCCGTTCTCGGTCAAACACCAGATGGAAAGGACGTGTTGATCAAATCCGTTCGTATTAGCGTCAAAGCCAAGCCGGTTGTCGTGCGGGACAAGTCGGGGCGCGAGCGATACGTCAAACCGGGTTCCAATCACCACATCACGGTGGTCGGGATCCTGAACCCTGACGGTACCGAAAGGAAGTGGGAACAGGGGGAAATCGTGAGCCGTTTGGATGCGATGCGGCGCTGGCGCGACAAGCAGCAGGTCATCCGTACCGGTAGTCGTGTCGGAACTCGCCACGTATTCGCCCTGCAACCGGGAGACATGCTCCAGATAACAAGGCCCAATGAGCCGCAGCGACTCTTCGTCATCCGCAGCATTTCCAACAAGCGCATCGAATACGTGTCGGCCAACGACGCGCGAAAGAAGGACGCCAGCAAGACCGAGGACAAGAAAAACACCATCAAAGGCGCAAAGGAGTGGTTCGTAATGACTACGATCGATTATCTGCGCCAATGGCATGCGAAGAAAGTCACGGTGTCGCCCATTGGCGACATCGTCTTAGAAAACAAAAACCATCGAAGTGCCAATGACTGAGCGCATCATCGACTTGTCAGAGTCGCCGGCCTACCTGAAGGTCCAGAACCGCCAGCTCGTCATCGAGCGCACGGACGCCGAGCCCGTCTCCACACCCCTGTCCGAGGTCGCCGCCGTCATCGCCGCTCATCCCCAGGTCCGCTGCTCGCAACCCATGCTCGCCGAACTCATGCGCTCCGGCGGCGCCTTCATCGTCTGCGACGACCGCAGCCTCCCCGTCGGCCTCATGCTCCCCTTGCAGGCCAACGCGCTCCAGACCGAGCGCCTCGCCGCCCAGGTCGCCGCACCTCTGCCCCTCCGAAAGAGGCTTTGGAAGCAAATCGTCCGACGCAAGATCATCGCCCAGGCCGACCTGCTCCAAAACCTCCGCGGCGATGACTTCGGTCTCCGAGCCATCGCCCGGACCGTCCGCTCCGGCGACCCTGACAACCGCGAGGCCGTCGCCTCCCGACGATACTGGACCCCCCTCTTCGATGATCCCGACTTCCGCCGTCGCTTCGACGCACCCGACCAGAACCGTCTTCTCAACTACGGCTACGCGGTCTTGCGCGCCGTCATGGGACGTGCGATCTGTGCGGCCGGCCTGCATCCCTCGCTCGGTCTGCACCATCACCATCGCAACAACGCCTTCTGCCTCGCCGATGACCTCATGGAGCCCTACCGGCCCTTGATCGACGCCGTAGTTGTAGAGCACTGTCGGGAGCGGGACAGCGACGCCGTCCTCGACCGCCCTGCCAAGCAGGCCCTTCTCCAGGGCGTTCTCGGACGGTACTGCGCCGATGCCGAGGTGCGCACGCTCTTCGATCTCGCCGCATGTACTGCCGTTTCCCTCGTCAAGGTACTTCAGAAGGAGGCCCAATGGCTCGATTACCCAAGGGAGCTGACCTATGCCGACCAGTAGGCTCGCCCTCTCGGGGTATCGGGCCGTGTGGCTCTTCGCCATGTTCGATTTGCCCGTCAAGACCCGCCCCCAGCGCAGGCGCTACACTCGCTTCCGCAAGTTGCTCTTGTCCGACGGGTTCTGTAGAATGCAATATTCGGTTTACGCCCGATACTGCCCCAGCGAGGAGGCCAGCGCCGCCCACAGGAGCCTGGTCCACGACGGCCTGCCTGACGAAGGTCAGGTGCGCCTCCTGGCCGTGACCGATCGGCAGTTCGGAAAGATGGACAACTACGTGGGGAAAAAGTGCTCCGATGTCGAGCGACCCCCGGCACAACTCATGCTTTTTTGACCCTCCTCTTGCCCTAACCCGCTGTCAGAACGCCGGTTGCGCGACCAATAAGTGTATCTGAGCGACGCTTCCCGGCAAACCACAGCATCACGCGGGAACGGTTGGGCTGAGGCTGGAGTGTATCTGAGCGACGCTTCCCGGCAAACCACAGCTATCTGCGCTGCGCGACGTACCTGCCGGGTAGTGTATCTGAGCGACGCTTCCCGGCAAACCACAGCATCTATATCGGTCGCCGTGACCTGCTTTTCAGTGTATCTGAGCGACGCTTCCCGGCAAACCACAGCGGAAAATACATCCGCCATTCACGTTCAACGAGTGTATCTGAGCGACGCTTCCCGGCAAACCACAGCATGACCTTGTATACGCCGATCGAATCGCACAGTGTATCTGAGCGACGCTTCCCGGCAAACCACAGCAGAACGACGTGGCCCCCGAGATCGTCGAGGAGTGTATCTGAGCGACGCTTCCCGGCAAACCACAGCTTGCACACCCCGGCGCCCTTTTGGGCCTTCAGTGTATCTGAGCGACGCTTCCCGGCAAACCACAGCTTCAAACCCTGTGGATCGGCGCGGTCGCCGAGTGTATCTGAGCGACGCTTCCCGGCAAACCACAGCAGCCCGCCTTCGGGGCCT
>DATKXO010000317.1:0-3705 GCA_035528995.1 Phycisphaerae bacterium
CCGGGGTCACGTCGTGGACAGCAACTCCTGGAGGAACCGCTCGATCCTCTCCCGGTTGGCGGCGAGGCTGGAGAACTGCTTCTCGCAGACATCGCTGAACCGCGCGAGCACCTTCCGGTTGATCTGCTCCTGGTCCTCGAAGACCCCCCAGCGACCGGAATGTCCGGCCCCACCGCTCGAACTGGAGCAGGGAAATGGTTGCGTCCCGCACCCGATCGTCCGTCGGCAGGGCGTAGACAAGCAGCGGCTTCGACGTGCCGTTGAGCCGGCAGTCGACCGGGTATCGGGCATCGGGATCGTGATCTGGATCGTGCCAATCGAACGTCATCCGGTCCGCGGGCACCTTTTCGCAAACGAATGCGCGGAAGTCGTCGAAGAACGTCGACCTGACGCGCTCTCGGGAGAGGAACGTCACGTCGCTGATCTTGAGTATGGCCTGCACGAAGGTATACAAGGCATCCCCGAACTGCTCATCGGGTACTGGAAGGGCCAACTCCCCGTCCCTGTCCTCCACAAGGAAGGCCGAAAGCGCGTTGGTGATGATCTTCGCGCGGGCCCCCTTCTGGAGGTCCTTCTCGTCCAGATCATACGTCAAGTGCATGTACGTGTGGCCCTCGTCGCAGAGGACCCACCGATCCCCGTCGCGCCGCAGGACGATCGCCAGGTGGTCGCCATCCTCGAACTGGAAGGGCGTAAAGACGCGGAAGCGCCCCAGGCCTTCTTCCGCAAGCCTCACCTTCTCGCAGACCTTCTGCCTGAACTGTCGTTCCACGGCGTGGGCGGTCATGTGCTCTGCTCCGTCTGGCCAAAGAGCGGTCCCGTTATGTCCGGCGGCAACTCGATCGTGCAGTCCGCTATGAGGCACTCGATTGCTTGTTGGATACTGGCGTATCGATCGGTCGGTTCGGCGTACGTGTCCTCGCGGCAGCCCGACACCGATGGGCAGTATTCAGCGGGTAGTCCCGAACCTTCTCCGGGGCGATGATGGCCTGGTCAGCGTTCGGTAGTTTCATCGGGCTGTGCCCTCTGCCATAGCGCAGGCGCCCTCGCCGGTCACGCCTCTGGAAGCCCGATCCGCTTCCTGAGTGAGTTCCTGATGGCCAGTTGTCCCTCGCTCTTCTTGGTTCGTAGTCGGGCCCACCGTTGGGGTCTGCGCTCTGGTTCGTTGACGATGTCGCTGTCCTTCAGGACCGCGTCCAGCACACTGTCCAGACAAGACCGGACGGGCTTTCCGGCCACCGTACTCGGGATCAGATCCCCCGCCAGCGTCACGAATGCTGCGCCGAATGAAACGGCGCCGAAGAGCGCGTGCGTCGCATCGAACAGCCGACGCAGCTCGGGCAGGTTGACGCTCTCCACCGCCTGCTTGAACTGGCCGGCGGCCAGATCCACGAGCACATGAGCGACCCGGTTGTTGCGAATCGCCGTGACACGCCGGGCGATACTACCCGCTCTTGCATCGAACTTCCTGTCCCTCAACACATCGGTAAATAGCTGCCTCAACTCCGAGTCTCGCCAGCGCCAATGCGCGGAGCTCAAGAGGGCGTTCTTGAAGGACCTGAGTGAATGGGCATCCTCTCCCTGATCATTCAGCAATCCGTGCAGGACGATGATAGCCACGTCATAGAAGTTGGCATACACCAAACGCCAGAACTCCATGCCATCAGGAGCATACAGTTGATCGAACGGGAACTGCTCAAGTGTTCCCAGTGTACGGATTGTCCCGTGCAAACGGATCAAGCGCGCCCACAAGCTATGGTGCAGGTCGCGATAGCGTTTGGCATCGTCCGCTTCGAATAGCTCCTCGGGCGCGCAGTTCGCCAGTCTCGGATGGCTGGACGCCTGCCACTTGTCCAGGTTGCCGAAGAGGTCTTCGTCTTCGTTCATCTCGCTGTTAGCTCCCGAACAGCCGGTCTGAAGTCAGACCTGCGCCAACGATTAGTGGATCGCCAACCGCCTATGGACCGGCGGCCTCGTACCGTATCCGCAGCTCGTGCTCGCCGGCGGGCAGGTCCGCCGCGGCGGCGACGACGTAGGTCGTGCAGGGGTCCTGCCAGGTGGTCCAGCCGGCGGCCTCGGCGGGCTTCAACACGCGGCCGTTCCAGTGGACGCTCCGCACGCGGCGGTGGCCGCGGACGAAGGTCTGGAGGCCCACGGGGCTTCTCAGCGCCCGGCCGCGGAAGTGCAGGACGATCCGCCGGTCGTCGGGGCGCTCGGGGTAGCAGCGGTCAATCTGGAGGAAGTCGGCCCGGCGGGCCCAGGCGGCCAGGCGGCTGGCGCGGCGCTCGGCGGCGGAGCGCCCGACGGCAACGATCCCCGATACGAACAGCCCCGCCACGAGGCCGCAGGGGTAGCCGCTGTAGTAGAGCTTGGGGTGTCGGCGATTGCCCCAGGCCAGCAGGGCCTTCACCTTCGCCAGCCCGCTGCGGACGCGGTCGGCGGCGGGGTAGCTGTAGCGGTCGTCCTCGGCCACCTCCGTCAGCAGCGAGATCGACTTGAACTGCCGGTAGACCCAGCAGGTCGTGCTGGGGTGGTCGATGCCGGGCCCGCCCCAGCCGGGCCAGGTGAGCGGGTGGACGGCGTGGGGCATGCCCGCGGCCTCGCCCGCACGGGCCATGTCCGCGGCGATCGCGTGCAGCAGCGTGCCGTCCTCGGTGGAGACCTTGGTGTCGGGGAAGAGCACCATGCCGAAGCTGTGGCCGGTGTAGCCGCGGGCATGCAGGTCGACGAACGCCTCGGGCGCCAGCGGGCGCGCGACGGCCTCGACGGCCCGGCCCTCGGGGCTGGTCGCGCCGGTGTCGGGGTGGTCGAGGTTGGGGGCGACGTCGGCGGGCGTGTTGTGGAGGTCCAACTCCGCGCCGTCGGGGTTGACGCAGGGGACGATCACGACCTTCTGCCTGCGGCGTGTCGCGGTGGCGGCGCGGGAGACCAGCCAGTCCAGCGTCGCCAGGGCGATCATCCGCCCGCCCTCCTCGTTGCCGTGCTGCCCGCCGACGATCAGCACGTGCTGCTTGTCGTCGGCCGGGGCCTCCGGGGCCGTGACCGCCGCCGCGAGGATCGGCCGGCCCTGTTCGCTTCGCCCGGCCTCGGTGACCTCCACCAGGTGCGGGTGGGCCCGCTGGAGGGCCTCCAGGTGCGCGACGACCTCATCCGGCGTGGGGCTGAATGCCTTGCTCTTGGCCATGGGCGTTGCTCCTTGGTGACGCCCCGGTATAATGCGCCCGCTCGTGGCTCCCAGACCAGCACCAAACGGGGCCGCCGACATGGCGAAACTGGCTCGGGTCATCTCGCAGACCGCCGCGACATGCCTTCACGGCGTGCTCGACCTTCTCCTGCCGGACGTCTGCGGGGCGTGCGGGGCGGAGCCGGTGGCCGCCGACGGCCTGTGCGAGGCGTGCAACCGCGAACTGCTCTCGCTGGTGGCCCTGTCGGCCTGTCCGCGGTGCGGCCAGACGCTCGGGCCGAACATCCCCGCCCGCGAGAACGGCTGCGGCGCCTGCCCGGAGACGCTGCCTCGCTTCGAGCGAGTATACCGGCTGGGCCCCTACACCGGCCCCCTCCGCCTGGCGATCCGCGGGCTGAAGTACCACCGCCTCCTGCGCCTTCGCGGCCGGCTTTCGCGCCTTCTGGCGGAGAGGATCGTCGCCGACGGGCCCGATCGCGCGTTGGACACCGTCGTGCCCGTGCCGATGCACTGGCGCCGCC
>DATKXO010000318.1:0-9201 GCA_035528995.1 Phycisphaerae bacterium
TGTGCTGGCGGGGTCGGGGGGGCGGCAGGGTGATGGCGAATAGTGAATAGCGAATTCAGAGTAGCGAGTGTCGAGTTCGGAGTAGCGAGGTCAGAGTGGCGAGTAGCGAGTGGCGAGTTTAAAACGGCGCGTCATGCGTCGCGGGAGATTACAGGAGGCGGGTGGGGGTGAAGGGGTTGTCTTGGGGGGTGTCGGGGTGGAGGAGGAGGTTGGCGGCGAGAGGGCCGACGGCGGCGGAGGTGCTGACGCCCTGGCCGCCGAGGGCGGCGACGTGGAAGATGCGGCGGTCGCGCGGGTCGTGGCCGATGACGAAACGTCTGTCGTCGGCAAAGGTGCGGTGGCCGGCCCAGGAGCGCATGATGCGCAGCTCGCCGAGGCGGGGCTGCAACTCGCGGACCAGGCCGTCGAGGCTGTCCCTGACGGCGGGGTCTTCGTCGTAGCGGCCGGGTTCGGCGGGGGACTCGTCGCAGGCGCAGAGCAGCAGGCCGCCGGACTCGGGGCGGAAGTACAATCTCTCGGGTTCATTCCAGACCCAGGGCCAATCGGGTCGGACACCTTCCATCGGCGGGGTGACGAAGAGGTGCCGGGTCGTGGCACTCACCGGCAGGTCTCCGAGCCGGCCGGCCCAGGGACCGGCCGCGTTGACCAGCAGGCGGGTGACGAGGCTTCCTTTATTGGTACGGACGCGGAGCAGGGGCGGGGCGTCGGGTGTTGCGCGATCGGATGCGGCGCGTTGGGGTGCGTCGGTCCAGTCGATCACTTCGGTGTTGAAGCGGATGTCCTGATCTTTGAGGTAGGCGGAGAGCAGGCCGGCGATGTCCATGACGCCGTCGTCGGGGCACCAGAGGGCGCGGCCGGTGGCGATGGGCACGCGGTCGGCGGCGTTGTTGCGGGCGTCGGGGTGGTCGATGAGGAGGGAGCCGGTGCGGTGGAACTCGGCGAGCTCGCAGCGGGCGAGTACGTCGGCGCTGCGGTTGGCGATCTCGGCGATGACGGGGTCGTCGATGAGGCGGCGGATGAGGGCGGCGTTGCGGCCGGAGGAGTGCTCGCCGGGGACGGCCTCCTTCTCGAGGATGAGGATGCGGGGCGGGGCGTCTCCGGCGTCGAGGGCCAGCTTGCGCAGGTGATAGGCCGTGGTCGCACCCGCGAACCCGGCGCCGACGATGAGGATGTCGCAAACCATGCCACAGTACCGTCACGGGCAACCGTTTTTTGGGATCGGTCGGGCGCGGGTTGCCGCGATTCGCGTGGCCGGCCGTCGAACGCGGCTATTGTGGCATGGATGGGACGGGTGGGAAAGGGTGTGCTCGGGCGTTCCACGGGCTGCGCTTCGCCCGACTGTCTCACTTGCTCTGAAACGCTACACTTTCATGGGGCCGTGCGTCTTGAATTTCAACCAAGAATAGCACACTGCCGCGCAAGTCCCGGGCGATCCTCGGCCTGCCGACGCGTTTCGGCCGCCGCCCTTCCCTCAGTTCTGTGACCCACCGACAATGTATCTGCGGCGTGACGATGCCGATCACGTCGGCGACGTTGTGGTCGAGTTCCTGGCGGATGGCCAGCAGCCGGGCGCGATCGCCCGGCGTCTCTTTGGTGGGTGAATAGGCCGGCGATCACCCCCGACCGTCGACGGCGTCACGCACCCGCCGCACCCGGCTCAGCAACTCGCCGAGCTGATCCAGCGGCCAGACCGTCGCCGGGTCGCTCTTGGCCTGGTCGGGGTCGTCGTGGACTTCCAGGAACAGTGCGTCGGCCCCGGCGGCGACGGCAGCCAGCGCCAGCGTCGGCGTGAAGTCGCGTTGGCCGGCCGTCTCGTGACCGGCACCGCCCGGCTGCTGGCAGCTATGTGTCGCGTCGAATACCACCGGCGCGAACCGCTGCATCCGCGGTATGCACGTCATGTCGTTGACCAGCCGGTTGTAGCCGAAGAACGTGCCACGCTCCGTCAGCAGGACATCGTCGTTGCCCGTCGAGCGGATCTTGCCAGCCACGTTGCCCATCTGCTCCGGCGACATGAACTGGCCCTTTTTCACGTTGATGCATCGCCCGGTCTTGGCCGCCGCCACCAGCAGATCGGTCTGCCGGCACAGGAACGCCGGAACCTGCACGCAGTCCAGCACCTTCCCCGCGGGCTCGGCCTGCTCGGGCAGATGCACGTCGCTCAGCACGGGCACGCCGAGTTCGCGCCGCACCTCCGCCAGGACGTCCAGCCCGCCCTCGAGCCCCGGCCCGCGGAAGCTGTCGATGCTCGTGCGGTTTGCCTTGTCGTAGCTGGCCTTGAACACCAGCGGCATCTGCTGCTCGCGGCAGATGCGGGCGATGGCGTCGGCCAGACGCAGCGTGTGGTCCCGCGACTCGATCACACACGGACCGGCGATCAGGGCGAGCCCGGCCCCTGCCTTGCGGCCGATCTTGACCGGCCCGATCTGGGCGGTTTCGACTGACATGGCGGATTACGGTACGACCGGCTGCCGCCGCCGTCAAACCGCCCACGCCCGCTCCGCCGTCTCTTGCATACCTGCTCGCCAGCGGCGATCCTCCCTTGCCGAAGAGGTCATTTCAACGCACGCAGATGGAGGACTGACACGATGACGCCGCAACTACTCCACACACTGATCCTCGGGTTTGCCATGATGGTCGGTCAGACCGACCGACCCGCGCATACCCAGTCCACCGGTATCGCAGACACCAGACCTGTGCACACCTACTCCGTCGTCGCTCGCGACCCCCAGACCGGCGAGCTGGCCGTCGGCGTCCAATCGCACTGGTTCTCGGTGGGCACCGTCGTAACCTGGGCCGAGGCCGGTGTGGGAGCGGTCGCCACCCAGTCCCTGGCCGACCCCGCCTACGGTCCACTCGGCCTGGCCCTCATGCGGGCCGGCAAGACCGCTCCCGAGGCGCTCGCCTCGCTCCTCGCCGGAGACGATGGTCGCGAAGTCCGCCAGGTGGCCATGATCGACGCCCACGGCCGGGTGGCTACTCACACGGGTGAGCGCTGCATCGCCGCCGCCGGGCACGTTGTGGACGCCGAGGCCCAGTTCTCCGTCCAGGCCAACCTGATGGCCAACGACCGCGTCTGGCCGGCCATGGCCCAAGCCTTCCGCGAGCACGATGGCGACCTGACCGACCGAGTCCTGGCCGCCCTGGAAGCGGCCGAAGAGGCCGGCGGCGACATCCGCGGCCGGCAATCCGCAGCCCTGGTCGTAGTGGCAGCCGAATCGACCGGTCGGCCCTGGGCCGATCGTCGTTTCGATCTCCGCGTCGAGGACCACCCGCACCCGGTGGCCGAACTCAAGCGCCTGGTCACGCTTCAACGCGCCTACACACACATGAACGCCGGCGACGCGGCTCTGGAGAAGGACGACTTCGCCGCCGCCAACGCCGAATACGCCGCCGCTCGCAAACTCGCCCCGGACATCGTCGAGATTCCGTTCTGGCAGGCGGTCACGCTGGTCGGCAGCGGGCGGACCGACGATGCCCTCCCGATCTTCCGTGAAGTGTTCCAGCGCGAGCCGATCTGGGCCACGCTGGTCCCGCGGCTGGTGCCTTCCGGGCTCCTGCCGGACGATAAGGAGATGCTAGCCAGGATCGCGGAGCAAGCCCCCGCGCCGACGGCACCATCATCCGACGAACCGTAGACCGACACCGCCGCGTTCCACGCTCTCGAACGATCGACCGTCGGCGGCCCGACTACTCCGCCACCTGGATCTTGATCGTCTTGGGCCTGGACGCCTCCTTCTTCAGCAGGGTGATCTCCAGCAGCCCGTTGTGGCAAGTGGCATTGACCTTGGTCGGGTCCGCCTCGGCCGGTAGGGACACGCTGCGGCTGAACGCCCCGAAGCGCCGCTCGTGATGGATCAGCGACTTGCGTTGATCGTCGGTGTACTCCGCGTCCTTGTGCCCCTTGATCACCAGCGTCCCGCCGGAGTAGGTCAATTCGACGGCCCCCGCGTCCAGCCCCGGAATCTCCGCCCGGATCACGTAGCGGTCGTCCTCTTCCAGCACGTCCATGACCGGGGCCCAATCCTGCCCGTCGAACGGGCCCGTCGAAACACCCGTGTGCCACAGTCGGGCGAGAAGACCGTTCATCTCCTCCTGAAGATCGCGCAGCGACATCTGCCCCTCTCTACGAAATGGAATGAATGACATGACGGAGCCTCCTGCCAGCGAACCGGGGCGCCCGATGTGGACGCCCCGTTCTTTATTATACGCGCTTCGTGGGGTTCGTGCGGCGCTCCCGTCGGCCTTATCGCCGGGTGGGGCACACCCGCACGTGGAATCGTGTCGTGTATTACGTCCCGGCTTCCGGATCGCCGGTTCCCTCCGGGTCACCGGTTCCTTCGTCGGCACCACCGCCACCCGACGGCCCGCCGCCCATGCCGCTCATCGCCATCTGACTGGCCGCCTTCAGCAGTTCCGACGGAACCAGCATGTCCCACTGGATGCCGGCCCCCTCCGTCGGATGGGCGCAGAACGTGACCGGCTTCTCCACCGGCGGCATCTGCATCCCGATCTCCTGCCCGTCCGCTTTGGCCACCCCGGCGATCAGGTCGAACAGCCCGTTCGCCAAAACGTACCCCTCAGACGTCCGCCCACTGGGCAGTGTGGCCGCAGCCGCCTTGATCTGTGCGTGATCCGTCAGCGGTGCCTTGTTGCCTCGGACCAGCGCGGCGACCTGCGCCATGTGGGCCGCCCCGCCCCCCAACGTGATGGCCACGTGCTGGGCGTCCACCGCCAGCAGGCGGAGCAACAACCCGTCCGCCCCCAGCACCTGGGTTAGCGAAGCCAGGTCCTCCTCGCTTGCCCCCATCGCAGCGGGGTTGATGGTCAGGTGGTCTACGTTCCCTTCCTCGGCCTTCGCCTTGTAGGCAAGGGTCTCGGCCAGTTCCGCCGCCTTGTCTTCGGGCGCCAGGCCGGGCGCGGCCTCGACCAGTTCGCCGACCGACGCCAGGAAATCGCCCGCCTCGCCGTCCACGCCGATGACCATCGTAACCGTGCACAGTCCGTCAGCGCCTTCCGCCACCCCGTTCACGCCGAAGGCCATCGACCGAAGGTTGCTTACCATCTTCCCAAGGGTCGCCCGCATCTTCCCCAAGGATGGCTGAGCCGTCTCCGGCACCGGCACCGTGGTCATCATTTTGTCTACGAACTGGGCGGCGAAAGCGCTGTTCTCCTTGCTGCCCGCCTGGCCGTAGGCGAACACCAACGACTCGCCCGGCAGCCCGGTCAGCATCGACCCGGACGGCGGCTTGACGCTGGCCAGTGCCTTGGCCATGTCCGTGCCCGGCTTACAATCGGTGTACATGCCCAGCCCGATGCCTTCCGGACCCACTCGCATCGACAGCTGGACCGACTTGAACTCCGTGAGCAACTGCAGGTCCATGCCCGCCGACTGGGCCATCCCGTTGAGCATGCCGAACGTCCCGCCGGCGGTGAACGCCTCCATGTTGATCCACACCGTGATGTCGTCGCTGGCCCACCGCTTGACCTGGTAGGGCGTCATGCGCCCGGCCAGGCCCGTTTTGGACGCCAGCACGGCCTTGACGATCTCCGGCGTCGGGCCTGCAACCGCGTAGTTCCCCTTCTGGGCTATGTACGATGAATTGCCCGCCAGGAGGACCTTGCTCATGCCCGCCTCGACCTCCTCCGGCTCCAGCAGCGACAGAAGCTCCGTGTAGTTGGTGGTCGGAATGAGGAAGGCCATGTTCTCGCGCTGCGCGTCCGGGGTTTCCGCCGGCATGAGCACCAGGGCCGCTCCGCCGTTATCGTTGATCCCCATGAGCAGCCCCAGAAACCCTTTGCCCATCGCCAGCGGGCTGAACGGTATCGGCGCGTTGGTCATCTGCCCGAGATTCATGATCTTCTTGTCCAACTCGGCCAGGTTGCGCACGCTCACCAAGCCCCAGGCATCGGCCGGCGCGGCTTGCAGCAGTTCATCGGGCCCGGCCGCTCGCGCCTCCGCTGCAAGCGGCAGACAAACGCAGCAGGTCGCCAGAAGGGTCAACATACATCGCTTCATCTTGGCTTCTCCTCGCATCGAAATAGGGGCAATAGTGGACGGACTGACGATCCGCAGCACACCTCTCCTCGCCCGTTGCTCGACCGCTAGGCTACCACCATTCTTCGAGCGTGTAGAGCCGTTATTCCGTAAAAACGTGTTCGCCGCCCTGTGATCATACAACATTTCACAGACCCCACGGACGCTCGCCTCCCCGGACGATTGACGTAGCCCGCGCCCTGACGCAAAATCTCCGTAGGACTGCGGAAAGGCCGAGCGTGGAGACCGGCAACATGAGCGGGACTGGAGCATGGAAATGGGCGGCGGTCCTGCTGGCCGTTGCGCCCGCCGGATGCCGCACGCCACCGGGCCCGTCCGCCGGTCCCGGGCAGACCGTCGACGAATCCCCGGCGATCCCTGTCGACGTCGCCGGTGTCCCGGAACCTGCCGGTGCCGAGCCCAAGGCCGACGAGCCGACCTGGGTTCCGGCGGTCCCGGTCACGGAACCGGCCCCGGCTCACGGGCAGGCCGTCCCGCGTGGCGACCTGGCCGACCCGATGCAGCGCGGTCACCAGGCCTTTGCCCAAGAAGACTTCGACGCGGCGGCACAGGCGTTTCAACAGGCGGTCGACCTCGATCCCGCCTTGCCTGAGGCCCACCATTGGCTCGGCGTCAGTCTGCGCAAGCTCGGTCGGCTGGACGAGTCGCTGGCCGAATCCCTCGAAGCCCTGCGCCTCCGCCCGGACTATGCCGAGGCCCATGGCAACGTGGGCAACGTCTACTACCGCAAGGGTGACCACGGCACGGCCCTGGAGCGACTTTTGGAGTCGGTCCGGCTCAACCCCGACTACGCCGAAGGCCACCTGACCCTCGGCGTCGTTCTCTATGCCGAAGGCCGGTTCGACCAGGCCGTCGCCCGCTACCGCCGGGCCATCGAGCTGGACCCGGACAGCGTCCTGGCCCACAACAACCTGGGCATCGCCCTTGACGCCCAAGGCGACTATGACGATGCCATCGCCGCCTTCGGCGAGGCACTCAACCTGGACCCCGACTATGCCGTCGCTCACGCCGGCCTGGGCAAGTCGCTCTGGGAGGCCGGCTGGCAGGAGCAGGCGGTACTGGAGTTCCTTGAGGCCGCGCGGCTGCGGCCCGACTTTGCCGTCGCCCGCGTCAACCTGATCCAGACCTTCTACGAGCTGGGCAGGTACGCCGAGGCATGGGAGAATGTGCACGCGGCCCGCCTGCACGGCGTCGAGGTCCCTGAGGCGCTTGTGCAGGCCCTCAGCCAGGAGATGCCCGATCCCAGCCCGCCGCCCCCTCCGGACGATGCGGCCGAGGGCGGCTAGGCGGCCGGCGACATCTAGTGGTCAGTCGGCCGGCCGGGCCTGCCACCTGGTATTGGCGGCGTTTTTGCGTATTGACGCCCCAGGGTTTGGCGTATAATCCTTATAGGGCGGTACTTTGGGGACGAAGGGGGTGCCGACGAAATGGACGAAGGTCTCAAACGCAAGCTCATCGTAGGCTTCGCCGTGGTGGCCATCGGTGTCTGCCTCTACATGGTCGTGCGCAGCTTCGGCCGGGACGAGGTCACCAAGCGGGCCAATACCGTCACGCTCATGTGCTCCGAGACCGGCGAGCTGTTCGACGTCGAACTCGGGGAGGATACGGCCCCCTTCCCGCACAAGAACCCCAAGACCGGCAAGATGACTCTGTACCCGACCGAGGTCTGCTGGCGCGGGGAGTGTCTCAAGCGCGGCGGAACCCGCGTGATCCTGAATTCCTGGCTCGGCATCGAGGGCCCCACCCGCTGCCCCGTCTGCGGCAGCGGCGTCCGTGCCCACAACCCCGGCCCGCCGCGGTCGTCGGAAGACCAAGAGGAGTAACCCGGCGGTCCGCATCTGTCGAAAGGAGTAGCCATGAAGATCCAACGGTCGACCAGGAAACGGGCGGCTCGCCGACGGGCACCTGGCTTTACGCTCATCGAGCTGTTGGTGGTCGTCTCGATCATCGCCCTGCTGATCTCGATCCTCCTGCCGTCTCTGAGATCGGCTCGCGAACAGGCCAAGGCGGTGGCCTGTATGGCTACTCAGAGCGGCTTGGCGCGCGGTGCGGCCACCTATACTTCCGAATGGAACGACTGGCTCCCCGGCTCCCCGGGTACTTCTGGAAGCGTGCTCCCCCTTGGCGGGGCATGGGCCGGCGACGAGCTCTACATCCCCTCGGAACGGATGCAGACCTGGGATTGGGCCACACCGTTGAGCCTGTACAAAAACCTCTCCAACAATCGAAGCGAGCGCTGGGGAATGATCGTCCGGGAACTGCTCTGCCCCAGTAATTCGTTCCTCTCCCAGCCCTTCTACAACTCCCAGAGCGGCCCGCGCCCGGGTTGGCCCATCCAGCCCATGGTCAGCTACAACACGATGCGACAGTACATGCTCTGGCCCACCGGCGCCAAGACCCCCGTCCCCCAAGTGACCTACAGCGAGCATATCGGCGGGTTGACCAAGTTGCCTGCCAACTACAGCCCCCGAGTCGGCCGGATCGGACACCCCTCCGAGCACGTGTTCATCTCCGACAGCTCACGGTACACGCCCGACAGTGGCAAGCCCGACCACGACATCAACTGGAAGGCCAAGTCGGGCGGTGGCTGGTCCGACGGAGGTCCCACACTCAAGTCCAGTGGCGCCACTGAGAACTACCTCAGGGCCTTCAGTCTCGATCCCCAGCTCGCCCCCTTGACCTACCGCCACAAACGCGGCAAGACCATCGGCGTCGTCGTTGCCTTCTTTGACGGCAGCGGCAAGTGGATCAGCGAGAAACAGTCTCGCTTCCCCGACTTCTGGTGGCCCAAGGGAACTCGGATTCCCAACGGCGACCTGAACGTCCCGACGTTCCGAAACGTTGCCTTCCACACCATCGACGGATGGTACACCGTGCCGAAGTAAAAGCCCGGTTCATACGCGACTGCGCCCGATCACTCGGTCTGACGCGGAACCGTGCCTCAGTCTGACGACTCCGCCCCTTGTGGTCTGCCCGTGCCTGCCGATCTGCTTCGCCGCCTGAAGGACGCTTGGTTCGTCACCCCGGGCCCCGCCTGAGTTCGAAACCCCACGTCCTGCCTGGTTGTCGGCGTCGCCCGGATCTTGAACGAGGTCAGCTATGAAGTTCATTCTCGAGTGCGATGGCGTCCTTCTGAACGTTCA
>DATKXO010000319.1:0-9569 GCA_035528995.1 Phycisphaerae bacterium
CAGGCCCCCTCGCCCGCCATTACGTGGACCGTCATCAACCAGGGCGCCAACGCGGCTGTCGGCAGCTGGTATGACAGCGTCTACCTGTCGGTGGACGGCATATGGGACATCTCTGACCTGCTGATCGCGCGCGTCCAGCACAGCGGCGACGTCGCGGCCGGAGCGAGCTACACCGGCTCGACGACCGCCGCGCTGCCGGCCGTAATTCCGGGCGGCTATCACGTCATCGTCCGCGCGGACACCCGCAACAACGTCCGCGAGACGGATGACTCCAACAACACGGGCGCATCCGCCGCCGCTATGGCGATGGACATGTCGGCCCTGCCCCTGGGCGTCACCGTGCTAGGAACCATCGCCGACGGCCAAGACGTTTACTTCCGCTTGAACGCCTTGGCCGGGCAGGACTTGCTCTTTACGCTCAACTTCACCGAGTCGGCGCAGGGCGAACTCTACCTTCGCTACGGCCAGCCCCCGACTCGCGGGCAGTTCGACGCCGTTTACGACAACCTCTATGACCTCCAGCAGCAACTCACCGTGTCGGGGGCCAAACAGGGCTCCTACTACGTCCTGCTCCACGGCCGCCAGGGCGCCGGCGCGGGCGCGGCTTTCGACATCACGGCCGAGGACCTGACCTTCGAGGTCCAAAGCGTCGGGCCGGATCACGGCAGCAACCTCGGCCAGGCCACGCTGACGATATCCGGCTCGCGGTTCACTGTGGATGCCATACCCACCCTCCTTGCCTCTGACGGAACCGAGCGCCCCGCTAGCCGGACTTGGTGGAAAGACGCTAACACCCTCTGGGCAACCTTCGATCTGACCGGTCTGGCGACCGGCCTCTACGACATTCGCATTGAGGCCGGAGGACAAACGGCGACCTCCGAGGACGCATTCACCGTGACCGACGGCGCCCCGGGCGAAGTCCAGGTCCACATGGTCGTCCCCGGCACACTTCGCCCGGGCCAGCAGGGCGTGGTCACCGTGGACTACTTCAATGCCGGCGACACAGATGTTCCGGCCCCCTTGCTCGTTCTGGAGGCCGAGAATGCTGATCTTCGCCTGCCCGGTCAAACAGATTTCGCGGGGTCCAGCGTCCAGTTCCTCGGCATCAACACCGACGGACCCGCCGGCATCCTCCCGCCGGGCTCCTCCGGCCGGATCTCCATCAATTTCCGCCCCACGGTTTCCAGCGGCAGCGTGGACTTCAGCCTCGGGATGATGCCGGTTTCCGACGAGACGTTTGACTGGTCGGCCGTTAAGAATGACATGCGGCCGGAATCCATCGCCGGCGACGCATGGGACGCCATTTGGGCAAACTTCACGGCCGCTGTGGGCAATACGCTGGACGACTACCAGGCCGTCCTCTCCGACAACGCCAATTACCTGAGCCAGCTCGGTGAGTACGTTTACGACGTGGGCCGCCTCCTAGCGTTCGAGTTCGCCCAGGCTGCCGATTCGCTCCATTTCCGGACACTCGCCTCTTCGGTGGACGTGTACTGGACAGCCCCGGGCCTCAACCTGACCCTCACACGGGTCTTCGCCCAGCCGATCTCCGGCCGGTTCGCCCTCGGCCCCCTGGGCCGCGGCTGGTCGCACAACTGGCAGTTCACCGTTGAGACCGAGTTGGACAGCGACGTCATCATCCGAGGCCCCGGCGGGACGATGCGCCTGTTCAGCGCCAACGGCGACAGGACCTTCCGCCCCTCGCCCGGCGACTACGGTGTGCTGACGCTGGATCAGGGCCTGTACCGCCTGACCGAGACCGACGGGACGGCCTTTGCCTTCCGTTACGACGGTCGGCTCGGCTACGTCCAGGACACCAACGGCAACCGGATCACCTGCGTCTACACGGGCGACCGCCTCACCAGCCTGCTGCACTCGAACGGCGACAGCCTCACGCTTACTTACAACGCCCAAGGACAGCTCACCCAGCTTGTCGACCCGGCCGGCCGCATCACGACCTACGCGTATGACGCCGCCAGCGAGCACCTGCTCACTGTCACCGGCCCGGACGGCACCACCAGCTACGCTTACAGCGCCCAAACCGACGGTCCGCGCGCTCACACGATCGAATCGATCGCCTACCCCGGTGGGACACACGACTACTTCGAATACGACGACAATGGCCGCCTGATCCGCACATGGCGCGATGGCGGAGCGGAAGAAGTCACCTACGCCTACGACTCCGCCGCCGGGTTCTATGTCACCGATGCGACCGTCGCGACGGCCACGCTCCTCTATGACGACTATGGCCAGGTCAGCCAGGTCCACGATCCGCTCCATCGCAGTGTGATCTTCGCCTACGACGACAGCCACAACCTGACCGGCCTGGCCTTGCCCGGCGGCATCACGTACAGCTACCAGTATGACAGGGGCGGCAACCTCGTCCGCCAGTTGGATCCGTTGGGTCACTCGGTCGAACTGGCCTACCGGGAAGCCTTCGATCGCCTGGAAAGCGTGACCGACCAGCGGGGCAACGTCACCTCTTACGGGTACGATGCCTGGGGCAACCTCACGTCGATCACCTATCAGGACGGGACGGTCGAGTCGTATGTCTATGACGACGCCGGAAACGTGACCGCCTGGACCAACCGTCGCGGCCAGGTCGTCAGCTACACGTACGACGCCGACGGCAGACTTGCGAGCAAGGACGATTCCGGCACGGTCGGCGTGGTGGACTACGAGTACGTCTACGATGCCCGCGGCAATCTTATCTCCGCCGCCGGTCCCGAGGGCGCCACGTCGATGACGTACGATGCGGTCACCGATTGGCTCATCCGGATCGACTATCCCGGAGGGCAGTTCTTCCTCTACCAGTACAACGCCGCCGGCCAGCGTTCCACCCGCACCGACCAGGGCGGCAATATCGTAAGCTACAGCTACGATGCCGTCGGACGCCTGGACGTCATGACCGACACCTCAGGGGCCGTGATAGTGGACTACGACTACGACGCGGCCGGGCGGCTGGTGCTCAAGACCCTCGGCAACGACGTCTACACAGCGTACGACTACGATGCTGCCGGCCAGCTCATCTCGCTGATCAACTATGCGGCCGACGATTCGGTCCTGTCCCATTTCGATTACGCCTACGACGCGCTCGGCCGTCGCGTCGAGATGAACACGCAGTACGGCATGTGGACCTACCAGTACGACGCGACGGGCCAATTGACCCGCGCCGTGCTCGACTCGATCGACCCGGGCATCCCCGATCAGGATCTCCTCTACGTCTACGATGCGGCCGGCAACCGCATCCGGACGATCAGCAATGGCGTGACCGCCGAGTACACCACCAACGGGGTGAACCAGTACACCGATGTGGGTGGAGTGACCTACACGTATGACGACGACGGCAACCTCGTCAGCAAGACCGAGGGCGGCGTCACCACGACCTACACCTACAACACCGAGAACCACCTGGTTCGCGTCGAAACGCCCACCGACGTCTGGGCGTACACCTATGACGCCCTGGGCGAGCGGATCGCCTCGACCCACAACGGCGAGCCGATCAATTACGTGGTCGATCCCATCGGCTTCGGCGATGTCGCCGCCGAATACGACGGCGAGGGCAACCTAATCGTCCGCTACGACCACGGCTTCGGCCTGATCTCCCAAACGGACGCCCTGGGCAATTCGGCCTACTATACGTTCGATGCTCTTGGCAGCACCAGCGAACTCACCGATGAGGCGGGCGTGGTGCTAAACAATTATGCCTACACCCCATTCGGAAGTGTGCTGGGTCAGTTCGAATCGGTGGCCAATACGTTCCAGTTCGTTGGCGAATACGGCGTGATGAACGAGTCCAACGGCTTGGAATTCATGCGAGCGAGGTTCTTCGACCCATTTGCTGGCCGCTTTGTCACCTCCGACCCACTTCGAATCCCTGGACCGAACAACTATGCATATGCAGTAAACAACCCCTTAAGTTTTGTTGACCCAATAGGTCTGAGCAACTGGGTCGCCGAAGGCGCGAAGGAAACGTTGAAAGACCTGCAGGGCCTGCTGGAGGCAGGGGGGCTCTATGACCTACCTTTTGACCTGGAAGGTTTAGCAGACCTTGCCGAATTAGCCGGACGTCAGATTGGCGACCCTGGATCGGTGGACTGGGATGAGCTTGCTGAAGCGGCGAAGAAGACTCTCCCGGGTCTCGGTGACTTGGCAGAATTAGCAGGTCGCCAGCTGGGTGACCCTGGATCGGTGGACTGGGATGAGCTTGCAGAAGCAGCAGAAAAAACTTTGGACAGTCGAGGTCTCGGTCACCTTGCGGACCTCGTCAAAGAACTGGCCGAACAAGTGGGAAGTCACTGGGATCAGTGGATGGATTGGTTGCGTGGGTTAACAGGCATTGTTGCCCCTCGTGACCCGAACGACAAGGTTGGTCCGAACGGCTTCGGTGAAGTTCAGTTTGTAGGAGCGGATTTGGCGCTTCAGCACACAATCAACTTCGAGAACGTCGCCGACGCTACGGCCCCGGCACAGGTCGTGACGGTCACGGATCAACTCGACGATGATCTCGACTGGCGGACGCTGAGGCTGGGCGAGATCGCCTTCGGCAGCTACGTAATCACCGTGCCCGACGGGCGAAGCTTCTACACCACCACGGTTGACCTGCGACCTGACGGCACGGACCTGCTTGTCCGCATCGACGCGGGGCTGGACCCGGCCACCGGTATGGTTACGTGGACCTTCGCCAGCATTGACCCCGACACGGGTGAGGCCCCGACGGAGGCGCTCGTGGGCTTCCTGCCGCCCAACGATGGCGCCGGCAGCGGACAGGGCCACGTGACTTACACCGTCCGTCCCAAGGCCGACCGCACCACGGGCACGGTCGTGACCAACGCGGCCACGATCGTCTTTGACACCCAGGAACCCATCGAAACCAACGTTACCTCCAACGTGATCGACGCCGCCGCCCCCTCCAGCGCCGTTGCCCCCCTGGCGCCTAGCCAGACGGATGCCGCCTTCACCGTCTCCTGGTCCGGCGCGGACGACGCCGAAGGCTCGGGCCTGGCCGCCTATGACGTTTATGTCGCACGCGACGGCGGGCCGTTCGAGATCTGGCTTGCCGGCACGACCGACGGGTGCGCCATGTTCACTGCCGACCCGGCGGGGCACACCTACGCCTTCTACACCCGCGCCCATGACCACGTGGGCAATCTCGAAGCCGCCCCGGCCGTGCCCGATGCGGTCACGGCGACGCCCGACCTGCTGGCCCCAACAGTCACGGCCGCGCAGGTTAACGACGGCCTTACCCAGCGGTCGAAGATCGGCCGCCTGGCCTTCACCTTCAGCGAGCACGTGGCCGTCGCGGCCGATGACCTGCTCCTCCACAACGACACGACGAACCAGGACATCACGCTTCCCGCCGGCATCTTCAGCTACGATGCGGACGCTCGCACAGTCACATGGGATCTGTCGGGCATTGACCTGGCTGAGGGTTATTACACCGCCACCCTGTCGGCCACGGGCATCGTGGACGGCGCGGGCAATGTCTTGGCCGGCGACCGCGAGAAGGCTTTCCACGTCCTCAAATGCGACGCCAACGGGGACGCGAAGGTGGACGGCGGCGACCTCGCCGTCTGGCAGGATAACTATGATCCACTCGGCCTGAATGAGAACACGCCGGGCATGGGCGACTGGAACGGCGACGGGAAAATCGACGGCGGCGACCTTGCCCTGTGGCAGCAGCGCTATAACCCGATCGGCCTGCCGGCGCCTTTGAAGGCCGGCGCGAAATTGGCAGTGACCGAGGCGGAGCCGATCATGACCGAAGTCCAAGCGACTTCCGTCGCTGAGCCAACGACTGCATCGTCCCTCCCCTCCACCAATGTATCGGTCAGGGCCTCGGGTTTGGAGCCGGCGGGGATCAGCGACGTGCTTGATGACGGGTTCCTTTGCCCGAGCAATCCAGGCGACGCCGGAACCGACACCCAACCTCCCGCCGGTTTGGAAGTCACGCTGCCTAAGGCCGAAGGGAGCGCGATGTCGGCGGCCCCGATGGCGGAGAGTACCACTCAGGCAGACGACCTCGGCACGGATCAGGCTCCGAGCGAACCGGTTCCGTTGCCGTCGGCAAGTGAGGACCATTCGTCGCCGGGCGAGCCAAACCAGGGCCTCGACGACGGCCTGGAGGACATACTTTCGCTTGCGGAACTCATATTGCCGCTTGGGGGATAGGTGGCAGGCGTTGGATGCAGCCGCTTGGGGGTCCGGAGAGTACAGACATTTGCTTTTTCCTGAGATTCGAGTATATTTCTTTCTAAGATTGGGAGGAGTGCTCTCTACCGCCTCCTTGCGTTTCGGAAGCGGGACATGATGGCATGGTGGTGGTTTCCTACACTGGGAGGCTGCTGGGGAAGGGGGACTGCGATGAACAAGGGAAGCGAGCTTCCGGCGTTCGAAATGCTTGAGCCTCGCGTCTTGTTGAGCGGCAACTATACATTGGTTACAGGAATACCCGAGAGTTACGTGTCTCAGAATATTCCTACAACCAGGACCAATGTGCTTGGCGAGCACGTCTGGCACGAAGATGGCGAGATATACTCGAGCGTTAGGGGAAGAATCACATACACGCCGGATGAGTGGGATGTGTGGCCCACGATCAACGATACAGGGGAAATCGTTTGGATGGTGAAAAACAATAGTCGAGTTCTCTCCAGTGTGCGCGGTGAGTTGGTCAACTCCGATAGGTTTATCCAACCTGACTCAACCAGGGTCAATAATCGTGGAGAAGTCTGCTGGATGACTAAAGACGACGGGGTTTGGCAGGGCCTTCTTCTGGTGGGCACCCTTCCTGGCATCTCAGGTGTTCAGGCCTCCTACGACGGCGATTCACGTGGAGATTACGTCGGGCGATTCGTCAGCGGCATCGATCTGAACAATACGTTCACTGCAAGCGTCAGCGACGCGGACGGCGATCTGGACCGAGTCTCCTTCGCGCTCAGCGGCATAACGCTCACCGACGACAGCTCCAGCGGAGGTTGGACGGCCACGTTCAACATGGGGGACCTTTCGGCCGGCACACACACGCTTCAGGTGGTGGCGGCGGATCAAGCCGGGAATACTTCTCAAACCTATACGCAGAAGATCAGCGTTGTTGATTTTCCCTCCTGGTTGGGCAGCCCAGACGTTGACGACCACTTTTCCGGCGGCACGTATTACTTGAACGGATTTGTCCCGGAGCAACTGGACATCTCCCATACGATTGACCCCAACTGGTGGATCATCGGCGGCGAGGAGAGCCGGTTCCGGCTGGGTGCCGAACTGAGTCTGAAGGCGGGCCTGAATCCGGCCTATGACGTTCCGATTTATCATGAGTTTGTGCTGGAAGCCAAGGTTTTGGGCCAAGACCTTTTCGGTTTCTCCGGCGACCCGTTCACCTTCGAGATCGGTGGCGGAACGGCGTCGTTCTCCGGCTTGGCCGACGGCGAAGACCTTTCGCTGGCGGGTTTCAGCGCCAATTTGACCAGTTCGTTCCGCGTGTCGGATTTCCTCTCGGACCTGAAGGACCTGGGGCTGATACACGGCAATCCGCTCAGCATAACGGGACCGAGTTACACAACCATCGTGCCGATCGGGATCGTTCCGGTACCTGTGACGGTTTCGACGGGCATCGACTTCGACCTGGCGATAAACGCGTCTCTCAGCATGGGGCTTTCCAGCGGACAAATTAAGATCCTGCCAGGAACCTACCTTGAACCGGTCGTGACGGCTGAGCCGTACCTGTTTGGCGGCATCGGCATTCCAGGCCTGAATGCAGGATTAGAGGTCGGCGGCGAACTGGGGCTTCATTACCGAGGCGAGTACAACAGCGTGGATGGTTTCGAGGACTATTTGTACGGTTCATTTCAGCTGAATTTCCGGGCGGTGGCCACGGCCGGGAGGAAGTACACGCTGGCGACGTGGACCGTTCCGGATGGCGGCCCGTGGACCTTCGGCAATGTGCCGCAGAGCACTGGCATGACGGCGCTCGCTTTGACCGGCGAAGGCAACCCGCCTGATATTACTGCATGGCCGAACGTGACGGCCGACGATGCCGGTAACGTGCTGCTCACCCGCGTGGTGGACCTGGATCCGGACCCCGGGGAGATCGACCCGGAGATCTTCTACGCGATGCGGGATGCGGGGGGCAACTGGTCGGCGTTGAATCCGGTGGCTACCAACGGTCTGATTGAGAATGATCCCCAGGGAGTCTTCGACGGCCTTGGCGGTGCCGTGGCGGTGTGGGTGGCCAATACCATCGATCCCTTGCTCGTTGAGTCTACGGACTATGACTCCTACTTATCGCAGCAGGAGGTCCACTCCTCCTACTGGAACGGGACTTCGTGGTCCACTCCGCAGTCTGTCACGTCGGATGATGAAATGGATGGCGGTCCCACGGTTGCCTTTCACAACGGCCAGGGCTTGATGCTGTGGGAGCATGCCGGGGGCACGGGTTCGACGGATTTGGACGGATTCGACATCCGCTACGCGGTTTGGGATAACGTGGCCCATGCCTGGGGCGGGGCGCTTTCTTTAACAAGTGACGACGAGGGCGATTGGGCGCCAACCGTGGCCTTTGGGCCGGGTGGCGAAGCGATGGCGGTTTGGGTCCATGACGCTGACACCGATCCAACGACGGCGGAGTTGTACTACGCAACCTGGGACGGTGTGTCATGGTCGGCGGCGTCCTCGATACCCTTGGTCGCCACGGGTGGGGTTCGTGAGCCCTGTCTGCGGTTCACATCGGCAGGCGACGCGATTCTCGCATGGATCGGCAACGAAGGCGGCGCGGATATTCTCTACACCTCTGTCCGAGACCCTGTTTCCGGCACGTGGTCCGTGCCGGAGGTCGTGTCTGGAACACCCAGCTTCATCGAAGGGCTCAGACTTGACGTCAGCGCTACCGATCAGGCGATTCTCGTCTGGCATGGTTGGGACGGCGAGAACGACCTGTTCTCGACAACGCGTAATCTGGCTGAAGGCGGGGTCTGGACACAGCCGCGAAGGATTACCTCCGGCAGTGGTTCGGAATGGCTGGCCAGCGTGGCCTTCGACTCTACAAACGTGCCGATAACCGTCTGGGCCGATGAGAACGCAACAACGGTGTTCGGCGACGGCGTGGACGGCATCCAACTCGAACTCCTGCCCAACCTGGAGACATCAGCGGAGCAGATCGCCTTCGACGATGAGCAGCCCGACGAAGGCCAGACTGTGTGCGTAAGTGCGACGATCACGAACACGGGGTGGGTGGCTTCGGAGGCCGCGACGGTCCGATTCTATCTGGGCGACCCAGGGGCCGGGGGGATACAAATCGACGGGGACGTTTCGCTCGGTTCTCTGGAACCGGGGGCCAGTTGCGTCCTATCCACCGACTTCGCCGCATCTTCCCATGAAAACGCTATTTACGTTGTCGTAGACGCAGATGAAACGGTAGACGAACTGTCGGAGGCGGACAATACGGCTACGGCATCTGCTTTTGTTCTGCCTGACCTGGAGGTTCTCTCGGCAGACATTAGCGTTTCGGATGACAACCCCTTGACCGGCGACGTCATAGACATCACGGCAACCGTACGCAACGTGGGCGGAGTCGGCGC
>DATKXO010000320.1:0-2580 GCA_035528995.1 Phycisphaerae bacterium
CTCCCACTGGCGATCGTCATGGTCATCCTGACGACGCTGACCCTGTGGTCGCTGGGTCAGGCGATCATCGTTTCGGTCTAGGCCAGCCACGAGGTGTCGGGCGCGCCCACGCCTGCCGCAGACCGCCCAGCCCTTGCCCAAAAGGGCAACACGGCTGCCCAAACGGGAATCTGGGTCGGCCTCGGCGGTCGGCCTTTGGAGTGATAGGTTCGCGGGGTGAATAGGGCCCATGCGCCAGCGGCGGCGCAGCGACATTACTCGGATGAACGGGTCCGGGCAATCGCCGCGCCGATCGCCCAGGTCGATCTCTCTCCCACCGCGTTTCAGGCCATGGGTGGGCTCCTCGGTCGGTTTGACCGCGGTGGTCGGAATCGAGTCCTCGGTGCGATCGGGCAGACCGTCAGCAATCAGGCCGTCCAGCGGCTCATGGGGAACGGAGCGCCGACGGTCCAGCGCTGGGCCATGTCGCTTGACCGGAGCACCGAAGACTGCGCCGTCGTCGCATCCTGGATCAACGCCCACACCCCGCATCCTCGAGGCGGTTGGGCGAGGACTCGGGTGCACTTCTCGTGGACGGGCACAACCACCTTCACGGGCGAAGCACCGAATCTGGAGGTAAGCGTGACCGGCGCTTCGGTCTCACACACGAAGTCGGTCGACATGCCTATTTGGAGCCCGACGGAACCGGGGATGCGCTCGGCCTGGGGCACGGCCTGGGCCAATCTCCGGGCACACGAGGCCGAACACGAGCGGATCGGCGATGATTGGCGATCGGAGCTCGAGACCCGGCTGGCGTCCCTGCGAGAGTCCGTCCCCTCAGAAGCTGCCGGCCGACGCCGCGTCGAGGAGCTCTGGAATTCGTGGAAGGTCGAGCATCAGGATGCCCAGAGCGCGATCGATCCGTTCTTCACGAACGTTAACTGTCCGGATATCGAGGAGCCCGAGTAGGCTACGTCCCTGCGCGTTCACGTACGCGCCGGCGCAGTCCTACTGAGTGTGTTCCTGCTCCCCGGGGTGCGGCGCCGGGCCGGTCTCGCAAGCGACCTCCCAGGCGGCGACCCCTGCGTCGACGCCATCCTCATCGTCGATCCCGACGATCAAGCCGAGTGGCCCGCCACCCAAGTCCGCCAACCCGACCCACGCGCTGACGAAGGAGACACCGACGGCAAACGGCACGACGATCCAGGAGTATGAGATCTCCTGGATCTCTCCTGAGGGCGTTGCATCCGCCTGCTTGGTCAATGGAGAGACCGATTGCCCCCGCAAATGAGAAGTAGTACGACACCAAGCGGTGCATCGTGCGCGGCATGGCGATCTCGAAGAAGACGCAGGTCCTTCTCAGCCAGGCCCATGCTCCGGCCACGCGACTAACCGGTGGATGAGCTCGGTCGTGAGGGGTCCACGATCATCGCCGATCGCGTCGATGGCGATCGTGTAATCGAGACCCTCAGCGAGACAGCCGAGGACGAGCGTACCGTCGCCGGCCGGACCCTCGGCCTCAAGGCCTCTGCGCAGGGTCATGCCGCCGCCCACCAGCACGCCCTTGCCGGTCGGGAACGCCCAGACGAGGAACATGTAGCGACTCGGAGCCCGTACTGCTTCAGTTTGAGCCTGACGACCGGTTTCACTCTTGGGCGGCGTGACGGAGGGCGTTGGCTTGCTTCCAAGCCCGCCCTCGCAGCTCCTCGAAACGTTCCGTCAGCGCGATCGCTTCGGGCTCGGGGGCGGCATTGGCGCCTGCCGGGTCAAAGACGAGGTCGTTGAGACTGCCCATGCCACCGAAAGCCGCCAGGAAGTGGGTGACTCCGCGCCCATCGCCACGCCGAACGAGAATGGCGTCCCTGGCGATCCAATCGCCCCAGGACGGCTCCGAATGAGCGATGAGGAACATCGCGAGGTCATCGAGCGCGTCGGCCAGGCGGACAATGTCGGCATCCACGCCTCATGGTGACACGGACCACGATGCGGCCGTCGCTCCGAGTGGCCGCTCCCGCATGGTCTCAGCCTCGGACCAGGTTCGACAGGCTAACCGTCCGACGAACCCGAGAACGCGACTGGAGGTCCCGATGAAGGCACGGATCGCGTTGATCGGCTTCTTGGCGATCTGGGTCGCCGCCTGCCAGACGACTTCCGCGCCCGGGGGCTCCGTGGGAACCGGCGTCACCTTCATTGACGGTGTCGAGGTCGTCGAGCGTAGCGGCGAGTACTGGGCGGTCGTTGCTGGCTCGTATCCAGACGCCTGCTCTTCGTATGGCGGCAGCGAGCAGGAGGTCGCCGGCGAAACGATCGAGCTAGCGGTCACCTCTCAGTCCCCGGACGACGCGGTCTGCGCTCAGGTCCGGACCGCGATGACGGAGAAATGCCTCTCGACACCCAGGGGCTCGATCCAGGTACGTACGCGCCGATCGTCAACAGAGACGAGGCAATGACGACGTTCGAGATCGCGCAGCGTTGACTCAGCTCGGCCCGAGGCTCAGGTGTCGCCGCCGCTCTGGATCGAATCAGGCTCGATGACCATCGCGGTGCCATAGGCCAGGAGCTCCGCAGCGCCCGACATCACCTGCGCGGTCGAGAAGCGGA
>DATKXO010000321.1:0-3654 GCA_035528995.1 Phycisphaerae bacterium
CACGTCGCGGAAGCCGCGCGCGTAGCGACCGCCCAACAGCGACAGCTCGGAGAAATCGGTCGGCCACAAGATTCGCTTCGGGCTAACGATCACGAGACACCTCCGTTGCCATGCGGGGCGTGCCTACGACGGCTGAACGTCGCTGGCGCGAGCAAGAGGTCAGATGGTCAAATGGGGAATGGTCAAGTGGGAAGAGTCGCTCGCGTGCATCCATTTAACCATTTGACGATTTAACCAATTGACCCGCTATCTCTCGCTCAATCCCGCTTGAGCTGCGTGCCGGCCCGACCGGCCAACGCATCCGCCACGTGCTGCAACGCACAGATGATAACCCGGGCGTCGCTACGCCGGGATTGTTCCAGGAACGCGATGGCGGCTTCGACCTTGGGTCCCATGGACCCGGACGGGAACTGCCCCTCCGCCAGGTGCCGCCGTGCCTCCGCGACCGTCAGCCGGTCAAGGAAGCGTTGCGTCGGCTGGCCGAAATCGAGGGCCACGCGCTCGACGTTGGTGGCGATCAGGAAGGTGCCCGCGTCGATGGCGCCGGCCAGCAGCGCGGAGGTGCGGTCTTTGTCGATGACGGCTTCGACGCCGACCAAGTCACCCTCGTCGTCGCGTGAGACGGGGATACCGCCGCCCCCGGCCACCACCAGCAACTCCCCCGCCTGCGTCAGTCGCCGGATCAGTTCGATTTCGACGATCGACTGCGGAAGCGGCGAGGGCACCACGCGTCGCAGTCGGCCCCCCGACACCTCGGCCATCTGCCACGCGTACCGCTCCCGCAGCTGCTCGCCTTTCTGGCGTTCGTAGAACCCGCCGATCGGCTTGGTCGGGTTCTTGAACGCCGGATCGTCGGGAGCCACCTCGACCATTGTGAGAATGACGCCCACGGTGCGCGCGACGCCGCGCCGGCGCAGCTCGTTGTTCAGACACTGCGCGATCATGTAGCCCATGCCGCCCTGCGTGTCCGCCCCGCAGATGTCCAACGACAGCGTGTAGAGCTCGTGGGCGGCCAGTTCCACCCGCCGCAGTACGTTGCCCACCTGCGGCCCGTTGCCGTGGGTGATTACGATTTGGCGGCCGGCTTCGATCAGGTTTGCCAGCCAGACGACGGTCTGTCGCGTGCGGCGGAACTGCTGCGGGATATTGCCTTCCTCGTCCTCGCGCGAAATGGCATTCCCCCCCAGGGCGACCACGATCGGGCCTTCGTTTTTCATCGCGTCATTATATGTGTCAACGGGGCGCCTGCCCAGACGCCCGGCCTGCGCCGCTGGCCCGGGTGCCACCGGCGGCTTGTCCGCCCGTGTTCCCTTCGACAGAGCGGCGCCGCGAGCCCGAGGTGGAAGGCAAACTCCGCGTGGACTAGGAGATGCCGGTCGCCTATGTCCCTTCGCCCGAAGAAGCCAGGTACGCCACCTGCGCGCGCGTCAGCCGGTCGATCTTGACGCCCATCGCTTGCAGCTTCAGCTTCGAGACCCAGTCCTCGATCTTCTTGGGCACGTCGTGCACGCCGACCGGCAGTCTCTTGCGGAGCTTCTTGGCCCATTCGGCGGCCAGGGCCTGAGTGGCGAAGCTCATGTCCATGACGCTGGGCGGGTGCCCGGTGGCCGCGCTGAGGTTGATCAGCCGCCCCTGGGCCAACAGGTGAATGCTCTTGTTCTTGCTGATCTGATACTCGTCCACATGTAGGCGGACGCCCTTGATCACCCGCTTTGACATCTTGCGCAGGGCCGGGATGTCGATCTCGACGTCGAAGTGACCGCTGTTACAGACCATCGCCCCGTCACGCATCTTGCGGAAGTGCTCCGCGCGCAGCACGTGCTTGTTGCCGGTGACGGTGATGAACAGCTCGCCGAACGCGGCGGCCTCGGCCATCGGGCGTACGTCGAAGCCGTCCATGACCGCCTCGAGGGCCTTGAGCGGGTCGATCTCCGTCACGGTCACGATCGCCCCGGCTCCGCGGGCCCGCATCGACACCCCACGCCCGCACCAGCCGTACCCGGCCACCACCACGTGCTTGCCCGCTAGCAGCGTATCCGTGGCCCGCACGACCCCGTCCATCGTGCTCTGCCCGGTGCCGTAGCGGTTATCGAACAGGTGCTTGGTGTCGGCGTCGTTGACGGCGATGACCGGGAACTCGAGCGTGCCGCTGTTGTCCATCGCCCGCAGCCGGATTACGCCGGTCGTCGTCTCCTCCATGCTGGCGATGATGTTCTTGGCGTCTCTGGCGCGCTTGGTGTGCAACAGGTTCACCAGGTCCGCCCCGTCGTCCATGGTGACTTGCGGCTTGGTGTCGATCACCTGGTTCAGGTGCTGGTAGAACACCGCCACGCTTTCGGCACGCCGCGCGAACACCGGCACGCCGAAGTCCTTGACCAGACTGGCGGCCACGTCGTCCTGCGTGCTGAGCGGGTTTGAGGCGCACAGGGCGACCTGGGCCCCGCCGGCCCGCAGCGTGCGCATCAGGTTGGCGGTCTCGGAGGTCACGTGCATGCAGCAGCCCATGCGCAGCCCGCGCAGGGGCTTCTGTTTTTCGAAGCGTTGGCGGATCAGGGCCAGCACGGGCATGTCGCGATCGGACCAGAGAATACGTTTCTTGCCGTTGGACGCCAACGAGAGATCGGCTACGTCACGCGGTACTTTGGCCATACCTGACGGCTCCTTCATAATCCGGTTACGGGCTTGCTAGTGGAAGAACACGGCCCCACGCCAGGCCCGACGGGTCGCCCAGTCCTCCGCCAACCCGAAGATTAAGCGTGCGCCGCGTGAAGGACAACTCCCCCTGCCCAGAAGAGGGCTGCGCCGCTTCGGCGGACCGCCGGTGCGAGAATCCCCGCTCGCACCCGAGTGCTGGGGCGAGAATCCCTTCTCGCACCCGCTTTGGTCCTCGCCGGATGCTACGGACAGATTTGACCCCAGTTGCCCAGGAGGAGGCCGAGGTCGGATTGGTCGGTGTCGCCGTCGGCGTCGCAGTCGCCGGGGCAGTCGCCGCTGGTGCAGCCCCAGTCCTCCAGCAGGGCCAGCACGTCGAGGAAATCGACGATCCAGTCGTGGTTGACGTCGCTCGGGCACTCGCAGGCATCCATGACGCCGTCGCCGTCCTCGTCCGGCCCCACGGCGTAGATGTACGCCTGGCCGGGCTTCGGCGGCTCGTTGGGATCCTGCGGATAGGTGCCGATCACGCCGATGTTGCCGCTGACGGCGACATCGTTGCCAAAGCAATCCCAGAGTTCCCCGTCCTCCGGGACGAGCTTCGTCACCTGTGACCAGGTGCGGTCCTGGCCGCGGACGAACACGTACGCCGAGCCCGAGCATTGCCCATGGTCGTCGTCACCCGGTGCTCCCAGCAGAGCTGTGTCGCCCTCCAGGGCCACGGCGTGACCGAACCCATCGGAGTTCTCGCCATCGGCCGCAAAGAGCTTGGCGACCTCGCTCCAGGTGCCGTCCGAGGCGCGCTCAAAGACGTATGCAGCACCCTCCCAGTAACCGAGGCCGTGGGCGCCCGGAGAACCGATCAACGCTGTATTCCCGTCAACGGCTACGGAGGAGCCAAACGCGTCGAGAAACTTGCCATCGCTGGCACGCAGCTTGGCTACTTGGAACCACAAGCCACTCAGGAAGCGCTCGAACACATACGCGGACCCTGAGCCCCAG
>DATKXO010000322.1:0-2546 GCA_035528995.1 Phycisphaerae bacterium
GGAAGGGGAACGCATCGCCCAATACGAGCAGGACCAGCAGCAGAAGATCCAGCAACTGTGGGATCGTGCGAAGGAGTTGCGGCGTTCGATGCAGTTCCCCGAGGCGATCGAGGTGCTGGACCGGCTGATCGCGGTCGACCCGCAGAACGATCGAGCCCGCCTGTGGAGAGACGACCTGATGTATCTGGAGTCGCAGGTCCGCCAGACGGGGGTCCGAAAAGACCGCCGGACGGGCGCCGTCGAGGCTTTGGTGGACAGCGAACAGGCCGCCATCCATCCGGGCGAAATGAACGATTACATCCCGAAGGAGAAGCCGAATTACCTCCGCTATCCGGACGCCAAGACGTGGCAGGACTTGACGGTGTTCCGCCGGAAACTGACGCAGATGGTGTCCGAGGAGCCGCCGGCCGTCGAGCAGACCCGCGCCCGGCTCCAGGAGAAGATCGACCTGGACTTCGAGCACACGAGCCTCGACAACGTGCTGAAGTACATCAGCGAGGTGAAGAAAGATCTGAACATTGTTCCGGACCCGGACCTGGCGACGGGGGGGATCGATCTGACGACGCGCGTCGTGGACCTCAAGGTCAAGGGCGTGTCGGTCGAAGCGGTTCTGAGCCTGATTCTCGGCGCCGACCTCGGGTACAAGGTCGAGGCCGGGTACATCCTCGTGACGACCCGCGCCAAGTTGCAGCAGAACCTGCCGGTCGTGACGTACCCGGTTCAGGACCTGGTGGCGAGCATCCCGGACTTCGGCAACTTGGCCCCGCGGTTTGAGATCGGGGACGTGACGGGCCAGGCGGGCGCCGGCGGCGGCGGCGGCGGCGGGTTCGGCGAGTTGTTCGGCGGCGGCGAGGCCACGGAAACCGAGCAGATCGGCTGGCAGGAACTCGTGGACATCATCAAGCGCAACGTCAACAACATGGCCGATCCCAGCGTGGCTGCGTGGACCGACGAGGGCGGGCCCGCCGCCATCGATTACATGAACGGACTGTTGATCGTCACGCAGACGCGCCAGGGGCACACGCGCGTCAGCGACCTGCTGGAAAAACTCCGCCGCGAACGCGCCATCATGATCAGCGTCGAAGCGCGCTTCGTCACGGTCGCCGACGATTTCCTCCAGGACATCACCCTGGACGTGGACGTCCAGTTTGACCCGGCCGCCCAGCCGCTACGATGGAACCCGGCCGGCCAAGTCGTGCAGGACCCGTCGACCCTGGCGCGCGGCACGCAGTTTGACACGCTGCCCGGCCAAGTGGGCGGCGTGGCCGGCACGCCGCGGTGGGGGTCGCCGATCATCGTCTCGGGAACCGGCTCGAACGGTTTGGGGACCTCGACGCTGCTGCCGGTGGCCGGCACCGCCTTCGCCAACTTCAACGCGAACGAAGGCGGCATGGCGGTGAGCGGCGTCTTCCTGGACGATCTGCAGATTGGTTTTCTCCTGCGGGCGATCCAGGCTGACTCGCGGTCCACGACGCTCTTCTCGCCGCGGATTACGCTGTACAACGGCCAGCGGTCCTACATCAGCGTCGCGAACATCATCACTTATTTGGCCGACGCCGAACCGGTCATCGCCGAGGCTGCCGTCGCTTGGGACCCCGTCGTCGGCTCGATCCCCGTCGGCGCCACCCTGGACGTCAAGGCCACTGTGTCGGCCGACCGGCGTTATGTCCAGTTGGACCTCAGGCCCCAGGTCGCCGACACCAACATTGCCAACTGGCGGCAGGTGCCCATCCAGGCGATTGTGCCGGCCGCCCCGCCCGCTGTGTTCCTCATCGACCTGCCCCAGGTGTCGCTCTCCGACTTGAGGACGACCGTCAGCGTGCCGGACGGCGGGACGCTCCTTCTGGGCGGCAACAAGCGGTATGGGGAGACGGAAGCGGAAACCGGCGTCCCGATTCTCAACAAGGTCCCGATTCTGCGGCGCCTCTTCAATAACCGCGCCAGCCTCCGCACCAACTCCAACCTCCTGATCCTCATCCGCCCGAAGATCCTTATTCAGGCCGAGGAGGAGCACAAACTCGGGTACGATGACTTCTAACATCGCGTGTCGCAAGGCACAGCGGGGAGTCCCGGTGCGCCGGGACTCCCCGTCTTTTTTTGTTCGTCGTCCCCCGTCGTGCGGGCTACGATAGGGGTGCTGCCGGGACGACTCTCAGTCGAAGGAGCGGCCGTGCTGCCTCTGATTCGCATGGTGGTCGCGATCGAGATGATGGCGCTGCCGGTATGGGCCGGCGCGGTCCTCGCGCGTCCGGGGGCCGGTCTGGGGTGGCGGCTCTCGCGGCTGCCGGCGGCTGTGGTGCTCCTGGCGGGCGCGCTTCTCGTCATGGCCGCGATCGTGGACGGGTCGGCGGCGGTCGGCGTCCTTCGGACCCAAGCGGTCGCCCTCGGGTTTCTGGTGTTTCTGGCGGGCCTGGGGGTCCTCGTGGAGCGTGTGGCGGGTCCGCGAGCGGCCCAGTGGATAGTCGCCCTCGCGGGCTGGATCGTCGTCGGGTCGGTCGTGTGGGCGGGTCCGATGCTGGCCCTTCTGGAAGGCCCGGCCCAGGCGA
>DATKXO010000323.1:0-4432 GCA_035528995.1 Phycisphaerae bacterium
TTGACGTGGCCGACCTGGCACCCGGGGATACCCCGGTGGCGTTCACCTACGACGTCGTCTCCTTCGACGGGGTAAAAATCAGCACCAACTTCTTCCCCGCCGCCGGCATCGCCGCCGGCGAGACCGCGCCGACGGTGCTCAACGGCCCCGGATTGGGCGGAGCGGGCGTCACCAATCCCTACGGTTCGTCGGCTTCGTCGGGGTTCGTCCCCGATGTCGCGGTCCTGCGGGGTGCCGACTACAACGTCGTCACCTGGGATCCCCGTGGGGAGTTCGCCTCGGGCGGGGTGCTGCAGCTGGACAACCCGTTCTTCGAGGGCCGCGACGCCTCCGCGATCATCAGCTGGGTCGCCGAGAACCCGCTCGCCGACCTCGACGTCGCCGGCGATCTGAAGGTCGGCATGGTGGGTGGCTCCTACGGCGGCGGCATCCAACTGGTCACCGCCAGCACCGACCCCCGCGTCGACGCCATCGTTCCCGGGATCGCCTGGAATTCGTTGGTGGAATCGCTGTACCCCAACGAGATCTTCAAGTCCGCGTGGGCGAACTTTCTGCTGATCGCCCTGGAGGTGCTGCCTCGAACCGAGGGCGCTGCGGGTGCCCGAATCAATCCCCTGATCTATCAGGCCGTCATCACCGGCAACCTGTTTGGACGGGTGACCCAGACCGCCCTGGCGGTGGTGACTTCCAGCGGTCCGACGACGCTGCTCAACCAATTGCAGGCCCCCACGCTGCTGGTGCAGGGCACCTACGACTCGTTGTTCCCGCTGCAGCAGGCAGTGGCCAACGCCGAAACCATCCTCGCCAACCCCTACGGAACTCCGGTCAAGATGATCTGGTTCTGCGGGGGTCACGGCGTGTGCGACGACAACCCCGAGGCGCCGCCCCCCGTCGGCCAAAAAGCCCAGATCTACGCCGACACCCTTGCCTGGCTCGATCAGTACGTCGCGGGAAGAGGCACGCCCGCGGAAGCCATCCCCACTTTCCAGTGGTACGACCAACGCGACAACCGCTACGAGTCGGATTTACTGTCCTTCCAGCCTGGCTTCAACGAAGCAGCGCCGAAGATCTCAACGGGCGCCGGCGGGCACCTGGCGATCGTGCCGCTACTCGGCGGCTCCGGTTCCTCCGGGGCCCCGGCGGCCTTCCAGGACACCGACCTGGAAATTCTGTACCGCTTCCCGTTCGACGCGTTCCTGGGTATTACCGCGACGCCAGCCCCCAACTCCCTCGAAATCCCGATTGCGCTGGACGCGGGAGATCAGGTCGTCGGCGCCCCGACGTTGAGCTTCTCCTACCGAGGCCTCGGCACCAGTCGCGCCGTGTTCGCCCAAATCGTCGAGGGGCCGAGCGCGGAGTATCCCGGTGGCAGGGTCATCGGCAGCATCGTCACAGCGGTGCCGGTGACACTCGACGGACGACTGCGCACGGTGGACATTGACCTGCAGCAGATTTCCTACACCAGCTACCCCGGTGCGCTGAGCCCGCCGCTAACCCTGCAGATTGCCAGTTACGCCACCCAGTACGCGAACCCGTCGTTCGGTGTCATCGACATCACCGACATCGTTCTCAGTATGCCGATCCACGCGAGCAGTTCCCTAGCGACGGTTTAGCCTCCCCGCAGCTGTGTTCTTTCAAAACTCGATATCGCCGGCGATATCAACGCCCTATCCATGGCCGTGCCACTGACAGTGCCGCCGCCGAAGACGTCCAAGACGCAAGTACTGTCAGTGGGTGTTGGTAGACATCGCTTACGGAAGACGAATGTCGAGCGAGTTGAACCAATGACCGCGTCGATGGCTGGTTTAGCGCGACGTCAATTCGGGTTGGTCCGGAATCCGGTGGGCGACCGTGGATAGGTTGGCCGGGGAGATGGCCACGGGGGGATGGATATGAAACGTGTGCTTGGTCCGCTGATTGCAGCGGTGGCCGCCGGTGTTGCCTTAGCCGGCGCGGCGGGGGCGATACCAGAGCAGGGCACACCTGAATTCGACGTCTTTTTGCAGGCGTTGCAGCGCAACGGATTCAACCTGAACCCCGACACCGCGTGGCGCGTCGCCCACCAGGCGTGCGAGGGCGGCATTCCAGGGTTCATCGGATACGAGCTACTCGCTCAGGGGGTCGTCGGCCCCGGAGCCCAACAACGCCTGATGAACGTGGCGATGCAGTACGCCTGCCCGGTCCAGTAAGCGACTGTTAGGGACAGACAACACTCCGAGGTGTGGGCGCCCTGCGTCAAACGGGCGCGACACCAACGTGGTTCAGAACGAGAGCAACCGACGCACCTGGGCGAACAGGTCATTCGCCGGTTTAGCGTCGCCGACCTCGATCTCCCGCAGGACCTTCTCGTCCACGACGTTCTTGAGTTCCCGGAAGGCCAGCACCCGGGCGGCGATGGCGTCGGCGGTATCGGAGTGCCGGGCCGGGCTGCGAACCTCCGCGACGTAGAGTTCGGCGGCAAGCTGGCGACGGGCGGCTGCGCGTTGTCTGTCGAACTCCTGCTGTCGATGCTCCTCGGCGAGTAGTCGGTCGATCTCGCGGGCCTGCTTGACGCAGTCCTCGATGATTCCGACGCGGCCCTTGGCGTCGGCACGCAATGCCTTCATCGTCTTCTCGGCGTCGCGCAGCATGACGACGTCGTCAGCGCTCGGGTCGGGAATCTTCTTGCTGCGCTCCACCACCTTCTCGATGCGACGGGCTTGCAGCAGGGCCTCAGAGATGAAGGTCAGGTCGGCGGAGAAGTCCAGATCGGCCCGATCGCCCAGCCAGCCGTCGCGGGCCGCCTCGGTGGCGCGCGCGGCGCTGACGGCCGTGCGGGCCTTGTTCATCAGGGCGAGGCCGTCTTTGGTGAAGGAGTCGACGCGCTTGCGTTCGGCGATCGCCTTGCGGGCTGCCGCATGCTTCTCGTCCTGTTCGGCCTGCGCACGTTCGGCAGCCTCGCGGACCTTGCGCTGTTGCGGTGTCTCCATCAATTCGGCGCGTTGGCGAATGATGTACACGGCGACGAGCCAAGCAACCACCGGCATCCACGCGGCACCCGGGGCGACCGACCCGAGCGTCAGCGTGGCGATGAACGCCGCGATACCCAGTCCAGCCATCGTCGCCGCCTCGGCCGGCGTGGACGATTCGCGATCCGTGGCGAACACCACGGCGACGATGCCCTTGATGATCCAGCCGACCAAGAACATCGCCAGTACAGCCAGCAGCCCCAGCACGCAGAATCCGATCGCGATCACACCGAACATCACAACCTCCCCGTTCAGATCCCAGGGTAGCCAGGGGCGGGGACACCGGCCAGTGCTCGTTTCACAGCTCCCCGCCGCGCGGCCACCGCTGGATCCGGTGGAACGCCTCGGTGGACCCCGGCCAGTGATAAGCCCAGCACAATAGCCCGTCGACGTCGATCACGACTCGTTGGAAAAGTCCGCCGTCAACACCCTCGATCTCATCGAGGTTCGCCAATGCATCGTCGAGTAATTCGGCGCGGATCGAGACCACAACGCCGGGCACTTCCTCGGCGGAGTCGGCGCCAAAGACGGCGGCGGGCCAGCCGTAGCCGGTATCGAAGAGCGCACCGCAGGCTCGCGTCAGAGACCCAACCTGGATGCCGAACGGCGACAGCAGTGGCCAACGCGGCTGTCCTGGTTGCAGGGTGCCGTAGACGAAGACCCGCGACGTCACCTTTTGACCAGCCTATCGATCTTTGCGAACCCGACATCGGCGCACAACACGGGACGCCCATCGACTTGCAGGGCAGGGCGCTCCTCCGGTGTGCCGAGGTAGACCTCCACGCGCTCAGTTGCCCATCGACCGGATTCCCACTGAAGGGGGTCGTGATGTGCTGTTCGGCGATAGCAGTCCGGGTCACCTTCCCAGCGATTCATGAAGCGCAATTGATCTGCCGTGAGAGCCAAGACCGGGTGCACCTCCACCCGGCCGGGGGCACGCGCCAGAGACGCGACCACCGTGTCGTCGCCTCGGCGCGCATCACACCAGACTGCGGCCCAGCCGAATATCGCCGCCCGCAAGCCGAAGACACTGTGTCCGCCGAGAAAGCCCTCTTTCGTCAGCAATTTGTGCGGGTCAGCATTCGACCCGTAGGCCAACACGAACTGCCGGTCGGAAAGGTCGACGGGTTCGGCGGTGTCGCGGTCACGCCAACCCAGTTCGTCGGGGTCTAGGCCACGAAGCTCACCGTCGGGATCCAGCCGCCAGGACCCGGTCGGCCGCAGACCGGGGTAGTCGGCGCCGGCGTACCGCGTTGCCGGATGACTGGTCCAGGTTGCTGGTGGAAACAGATCCACAGAGTTCTCAGTGCCGAGGCTGTCCATGAGGCGCTCCGCTTTGGATCGGTTATCGCGATCGACGTCGACGACCTCAATGCGGACGGTGTTGCCCGGCGCAGGGGTTAGTGAAGAATTTCCTGCCGCCT
>DATKXO010000324.1:0-5410 GCA_035528995.1 Phycisphaerae bacterium
GCCTCACCTGAGCAAGCGAATATAAACTGGAAAGGGGGGACTTCTACTCAAAAAGCTACGAAAACCTCCTGGAAGCGAGACGGCGAGCGGAGGGCCCAGCCGGGCAAGCGGCGATGGACCAGGTCGAGGTACAGGACATCGCGGTCATCGTCAAAGCACGGAGCCCATGGTCGAAAAGGCACAGAGTTCTAATCGTGGCCGGCATCCGAGGCATTGGAACGTGGGGCGCGGCAGAATGTCTAAAGAAATGGTGGAAGCCGATCTATAGTGCAAAAGCTTCCACTCGGAGCATCGGCGGGCCTTCCAAAGCCGGAGACTTTGCCGCACTGGTAAAGGTCCGGTACAGGAACTACGACATCAAAGAGGGAACGGGCATGACCCACTTCGCGGATTTGGACGCGCCGGAGCTAAACGGTTAGATCAATCGACTGAGAAGTGCCGGGTGCCCCATCCTTGCGCAGCAAGGGTGGGGGACGAACCGCCCCTTCGGCATCCCCGCGATCGTCACCGCCTTCGCTTCGCCGACGACGAAGCACGGGCGCCCAACCCGCCCACACCCGCCACCTCGGTCCAGCTTCGTGAGATCCCTTCACCGGGAAGCGTGCGACGCCAACCGGTGCTGCCAATGTGGCGGTCGACGAGTGGAACCACCGGTCTTGGATGATACGGTGGAGTCGGCCCTCGAATAGGCTGTTTCGCGTCTGCAGACCCAACCTACGCATCTCAAGTTGACCGGTGGGGCCGTGGTCAAGTTGGATTACGGTCCGAGGTCAAGTTAAGCAGGGTGTGGATACGCCTTGTATCCGGTCCCGATACGCCTTGAGTACGGTCCGTACTCAACTTGAGCGCGCTGCCGATACCAGCTTGGGGCGCGCTGGCGTCCGCTAAGCCGGGATCGGGTGTCGAATCCAGCTTGCAAACAGCCTCCACAGGGCTCCGACAGCCCGCAAAGGCCTCCCAGGTTGCCCAACTTAACACGTCCCGGCCCGGTCTGACGCCCTGCGCCTGACGGTCCGCGGCGACGAGCGCCTCGCCTGCTACCGACCTGGCCTCCCCTGGCCGCGTGCCCATTGCAGACCAGAGCGCGGGCCATGGCGCAAGTGCAGTTCCGGTTTGTCCCGCTTTATAGCAGCGCCGTGCTGAAATACCGCTCCGCGCGGTCGGGCAGGACCGTCACGATGTTCCCCTTGATCTTCCCGGCCAACTGCCGCGCCGCCCAGACGTTTGCACCTGACGAGATGCCCACTAGCAGGCCGTTGTCTGCGCCGAGCCGCCGCGTCGTCTCGATGGCGTCCTCGTCCGTCACCTCGATCACGTCGTCCACCAGCGACACGTCCAGGACGCCCGGTATGAACCCGTCCCCGATCCCCTGAATCTGGTGCAGCCCCGGCTCGTGACCCAGCAGGGCGGCCACGTTCTTCGGCTCGACCGCCACGATCTTCGCATCCGGCTTATGCTCTTTCAAAAACCGCCCCACGCCCTGGAGCGTCCCGCCGCTGCCCACGCCGGCCACGAAACAATCCACCCGGCCCGTCATCTGCCGCCAGATCTCGTGGGCCGTCTCCTCGTAGTGAACTCGCGGGTTGTCCGGGTTCTCGAACTGCTGAGGCATGAACACATTGGGGTCCTCGGCCGCCATCCGCTCGGCCACCTTGACGGCCCCGGGGATACTCTCGGCGTCCGGCGTCAGCACCAGCTCCGCCCCCAGGGCCTTGATCAGCTTCTTCCGCTCGACGCTCATCCCTTCGGGCATGACGATCCGAACGCGGTATCCCTTGAGCCGCCCCACCAGGGCCAGCCCGATGCCCGTGTTCCCGGACGTCGGTTCGACGATCACCGAGTCCGGCTTCAGCCGCCCGTCCCGCTCCGCCCCCTCGAGCATGGACATGGCCACCCGGTCCTTGATGCTCCCGCCCGGGTTGAGGAACTCCGCCTTGGCGAAGATGTCCGCCCCGTTGAGCTTGAGCATGGGCGTGTTGCCGATCAGATCGAGAATGTTGTCGGTCAGCATGATCGTCCCCCGTTACGCATGTGCATCGGCGTGTTACCGATCGAATCGAAGCAACTGTCGGTCAGCATAGTCGCGCCCTCGCACCGACCAATAACCGGCGCCCGGTCTCAGCCTGCCGACAGGTCCCCATGAACGACCGGCGCCCGGTGTCACGCTGCCGACAGGTCAGCACGAACGCCCAACGCCCGGTGTCGGGCTACCGATAAACCCGCACGATGGACCGGCTCGCGGTGTCAGCCTGCCGATAAACCCGCACGATGGACCGGCGGCCCCGCAATCACGTTCAACCGGCTCTCTGCGGCGAATCCCCCGGGACGTGCCGCTCTCTCTCCCAACCGTCGTGCCTGCGTCTACTTGTCTGGTTCTTCCCCCCAGAAACCCCCGATCAAGGTCCGATCACCCCCGCCCCAGCCGCGTAGCGGCGCCAGTCGAAAGCCAGGGGCGTAAGCCCGCCAGGGGGTGCGAGCCCCTGGAAATCAGCCGCCTCGTACCCCCAAGCCCTGGAAGGGCGACAGAACGGAGACCCGAACACCCTCGTCGCCCAACCGCCTACGCAGGTCGTCGCGTGCTGCGGGCACCCGGCCGGCCCGCAGGAATGCAGCCACGCCACGCGTTTCCAACCCGTCGTAGGCCCGGGTACAATGAGGAGCGGCCGGCGCCCTCGCCCGCCGTTGAAGCTGGAGAAAACGCGTGAAGTACCTTGGAATCGCCCGCACCGAAAACGGCCGCATCGTCATGCCCGACGCGTTCAACGAAGGCGCCCCGGGCCGGACCTACGAGGCCGTGGAGATCGGCGGCGAAATCCTGCTCCTCGCCGGACCGCTCGACCGTCAGCGCCTCGCCCGAGTGGACGAACTCGCTCGCCAATCGATCCACGACCACCGCAGCTCTCTCGAGGACCTGGCCCGGTGAATTGGATCTCGCTCCAAGAGTTGATCCTGATTCACGCCCGCGTCATCGAGGAAACGGGCGGTGCCCAGGGCACCATCAACCCCGGCGGCGTCGAGTCGGCGCTGGCCAGGCCGTTCTCGGCCTTCGATGGCACAGAGCTATTCGCAGACCTGCCGGCCAAGGTCGCCGCTCTGGTCCACGCCCTGATCCAGTTTCATCCCTTTGTCGACGGCAACAAGCGGACGGCCCTTGTCGCCGCCGACGTCTGCCTGCGACTGAACGGGTATCGCCTGATCCCGTCGGAGCAGGTCGAGTCCTTCTTCTGGGCCATCGCGCGCGGCGAAAAGTCTGCCGAGCAAATCGCAGAATGGCTCACCACACGCATCGAACCGTGGACGGCCACGTAGCCCATCCCGCCGACCTGCCTGCACCATCTGACCGACGCCCAAAACGTCCCCACCCCGCCGACCGCCCGCCCATGGATACACGCCCGATCCTGCGTTACCCTGTGCCCGACCACAGATCCTACGGAGACCGATCCCATGACCACACCGCTCATTCAGGTGGACGCCTTCACCTCCGAACCGTTCGGCGGCAACCCGGCCGCCGTGTGCGTGCTCCGCGAGGAGGCCGCCGAGGCCTGGATGCAATCCATCGCCACCGAGATGAACCTCTCGGAAACCGCCTTCGTCGTTCCACGCGGCCCCAACGACTTCGGCCTCCGCTGGTTCACGCCCACCGTCGAGGTGCCACTCTGCGGTCACGCCACTCTGGCCAGTGCCCACGCGCTCTGGGAGGAGAAGCTCGCCTCACCCGACGAGCCCATCACTTTTCACACCCAGTCCGGCCGGCTCACCGCCGGGCGCGAATCGGACTGGATCTGCCTGGACTTCCCCGCCCTGCCCGTGGAAGAGTGCACCCTGCCCCTGGGCATCACCGAGGCCCTCGGCGCTCGGCCTCTCGGCGTCTACCGCGACAGCTTCCACAAATACCTGGTGGAGGTCGGCTCCGAGGACGTGGTCCGCAACCTTCAACCGGACCCCGCAAAGCTCCTGGGCGCCGGCATGGACGCCTGCATCGTCACCGCCCCTAGCGACTCAGGCGCATGCGACTTCGTCTCCCGTTTCTTCGCTCCCGGTCTGGGAATAGACGAGGACCCCGTAACCGGAGCCGCCCACTGCACCCTGACGCCCTTCTGGTCGCAGCGCCTCGGCAAGACCGAACTCGTCGGCCACCAGGTCTCAAAGCGCGGAGGCGTCGTCAAGGTCCGCGCACGCGGCGACCGCGTCGATCTTCTCGGCCAGGCCGTAACCGTCATGCGCGGCCGGATCATGGCCTAGCCGGCCGCAGAGGAAACCTGCGGAACAGGTTCTCCAGCCCGTCAACGTGTGGGACAGGCTTTCCAGCCTTTCGCGCCCCGATGAAAGGGCAACAACAATGACCGACGACACTCCCTTCTATCAGGCCGATGGCCTGAACGTCGAAACGTTTGACGAGCTGACCGCCCAGGATTTCGCGCCCGGCGACAAGGACGTCGCCTTCTACCTGCGCCAGGCCCGGCGGTTCGGTGGGCCCGTGTTGGACTTGGGCGCCGGCACCGGCCGGGTCGCCTGGCCGCTGGCCGAGGCCGGCTTCGACGTTGTCGGCCTGGACCTCTCCGAAGCCATGCTCCGCCGGGCCGCCGCGAAGGGTGATCGCCACGCACCCGACGTGCGCGAGCGAGTTCGTTTCCTGCCCGGCAACATGGCCGACTTCGACCTCGAACAGCAGTTCGCCCTGGTCATCATCGCCTTCCGGTCGTTCCAGGCCCTCCTCTCGCCCGAGGACCAGCGCCGCTGCCTCAATTGCATTCACCGCCACCTCAAACCCGGCGGCCGGCTGATTCTCGACCTGTTCGACCCTCGCCTCGACCTGTGCGTTCCCGACGCGAAGAACCCCTGCGACAAGCCCACCGTCTGCCACCCCGTTTCGGGCAACAAGGTGGAAATCGAGTTCACTCGCCTGCGAACCGACCCGCTCCAACAACTGCTCGTCGAGCGCTGGCGGTTTCAGGAGATCGACGACGCCGGCAAGGTCATCCGCGAGGATATCGACCACCTCGCCCTCCGCTGGACATACCGCCACGAGATGCGGTATCTTTTAGAACTCACCGGTTTCCAGATCGAGGCGGAGTACTCCGATTACGACGAGTCGCCGCCCGCATACGGCCGGGAACAACTCTGGGTCGTGCGAAAACCGTAGACGGCCGCGACGTGTGCTGAGACAACCGTCGCTCGAAGCGAGGCATCACGCCATCGAAGGGATCTGTCATGAGAAGTTACATGGGTTTCCTTGTGGTCGTGCTGGCCATCGGCGCCGGCGTCTGGTACTCGACCCGGCAGATGACCAGCGACCCCGGCCAGGTCGTCGGCCTGGTCTTCGGCAACGAGACCGACCAGTCCATCGAGATGCACCTCGTCGTCACCATGATCATGTCCAGAGTCGAAGGCCCCAGGGTCAAGATCGCCA
>DATKXO010000325.1:0-2778 GCA_035528995.1 Phycisphaerae bacterium
ACGACTGGGACGCGACCGGTGAGCCCCAGCGCCGACAGATCGACGGTCAGTGTACCTGAGCGCGCTTCGCCCTCGCTACGCAGGGAGAAGTACAGGCGACCATCCGCGGCCGGGCCGTATCGCTCGACCCACAGGCCTTCGGTGTCGCAGCGGGCATGGGTTACGGGTTCCCAGCCGGCGGTGGCGAGGGCGTGGATCGCGGGCAGGTAGCGGCGGAAGGTGTCCCGGTCGCGCTCGTAGAGTTCGGGGTGCTGCCAATAGTTGTAGCCGCCGGTGGGGCCCGCGTCAGATATACCGGGGAAGATTGCCCAGAACATGCAGCGGTTGATGTAGGTGTCCATCTGCTCGGCGTTGATGATCGGCTTGCCCTCCCAATGCCACTCCATGAGGTGGCTGATGGGTTTGTGGTAGCCGAGGGCGCGGCGCAGGTAGCTGTGGCTGGCGCGCTCGGTCCTGAGCGCGACTTCGGAGCCGATCACGTCGAAGAAACGGGCGAAGAAGAGGTGGGCGTTGGCGGGAATGTTGGCCTGCATCAACCGACCGATTGCGCGCTGGTCATCGAACCAGCCCTGAAAGAATTCGGCGCTGGTCATCCAGATTGGCAACACCGGCTGGAGGGTCCGCCGGCTGTATGGGAGCGGGCGGTCGGCATACGGGAAGTGGTCGCGCCGATAGTTCTCGACGCTGACAAGGATGACCTGGTCGATGTACATGCCGTCGAGTTCAAAGCCCTCGCCGCGCCAGCGCTCGACCTTCTTGTCATACCACTCGCGACGCTTGGTCCAGGAGTTGAGGCCGGGGATTTCGGGATCGGCGTTGATCATGGTGCAGCGCATCCAGCGCCGGGTGTTGCCTTGGACGCCGCCCCACTGCTGGTTGTGCCAGCCAGTCCACTGGATGAGCCCGTTTTCATCGTGCGCGGCGCAGTTCTCGACGATCTCCTTGTCCCATCCATTCATGGCATCGACGCACTCGTCATAGGAGGGCACGGGCGGCTCGGGTTCATCGTAGTCGCCGACGATTATCCACTGCTCCTGGGCGTTGGTGGTGGCGAAGGAGTAGGCGCCATGCCCGTGATTCCAGGCGATGTCGTGGGGGCCCTCGTCATAGACCAGCATGAAATCGTCGGGCTCGTTAATGGTGGTCGGGTCCATGGTGCCGAAGAACCAGCAGCCCTGGCGCTCCACGCGGACCTCGAAGAACTCGGGGAAGAGGTCATAGTAACGCTGGGCGGCGGCGCGCATGCCCCAGGCGCCATCGTGGCGGTAGATGTAGAAACGGAAGGGAGCACGCGACGGGTGCTTCGCGGCAGCCGGGGTGAGCCCGAAGCTGAAAGTGATCTGCAGCAGACCCGCGTCGCCGCTGCTGTCAAGTGACGTGACCACCAGCGCGGGCTCGTCCATGCGCAGGGCCAGCGACAGGCCATCGGAGTCATCGGCAAGTGAGCAGAAGGGGTGGGTGTTGAGGTCGCCGCTGGCAGTGGGAGTGGTGGTGGCATGGCGGCCGGACGCGGCGGCATCCTCGGACTGGTGCAGGGCTGTCGCCCACCGGCGGCCAGCGGTCTGCACCGGGAGGGCGAAGACCACGTCGACGCAACGGTCCTCGCCGGTGAGGTCGCGCACCTCACCGGAGACCTCGATGCATTCCTCGCGGGGAGTGAAGGTTGCGTCGGCCTCCAGACCGAGGCCCGCGAGGCGACCGGTCTGTTGGAGGCCGGCGTCGGTCCGCGCGAAGTCACCCCCTAACGGGATGAGCGGCGAGCCGGCTTTCGCGTCACGCAGGAGCAGGCCGCTGCCACCCCAGCCGGCAGGATCGGCCCAGTCAGAAGCGCCCATCAGCACGCCGGAAACCGCACCAGTGGCCCGGTCGAGGCGGATGGTCAGGCCGTCGTCGGACGAGACGCTCTGCTGGCCGGCCGAAGGAGCAGCGCCCGCGACGACCGTGCCATCGGGGAGCAGGCGCTCGGTCGCGCGCACGCGGTATAGCTCGAGCTCGCGCAGGGACAGGTCGTCGAAGCGGGCAGTGCCGGAGTGCTTGCGGAAGAGGCCGAGGACCTTAATCCATCTGACGGGTTTGAGCGGGTGGATGAGCACCTCGCGGCTCTGCCAGTCGTGAGTGCCAGTGCCAAAGGCCGAGGACTGACCGTAGAGAAAGGTGCCGTCCATGTACTGCAGGTCGGCCCACAGCGAGTAGTCCGTGTTGGGGTCGCCGGAGACGCCATCTGCGAGGCTGGAACCGGTGAAGATGAAGTCGAAGGGCTGTTGGCGGTTGAGGTCGATCTGCTGCATCACGCCGTTGATGCCCTCGTCGGTTTCGTTGACGCACAGGGCCGACTGCTTGCCGCTGCGGGCAAGGGTGTCGGCGCTGAATTTGTCGGCCCATTGCGTCCAGGGCGTGGCGTCGCCGCCCAGCGTCTCGAAGCTGCCATCGGGCACGAGTTCGTTGCCGCGCGGACCGGGCTCGAGTTCGGGGCCGACGGGAAATGGCCCGGCCTCGGTGGTGTCGAAGTACACGTGGACGCGGCCGCCCGCGGGCAGGGAGGCGGTAATGCGGACGACGGCCGCTGTGCGAGCATCGAAGCCCGGCAAGGGCTCCCAGCGCGAGGGGACGAGCTGCGGCTGCCCGTCGCGGTCGAGTACTACGCGGATGGAATCGGGGGCGAACTCACCCGCGCCGGCCAGCAACGTGGTGATGTCCGCCTCGACCTCGATCTGCGGCCCGATCGCGGCTTCGGTCACCGGCGCGCGATAGTGCCAGTCATCGCTGAACCAGTCGACC
>DATKXO010000326.1:0-2150 GCA_035528995.1 Phycisphaerae bacterium
TGCCGTCCAAATATCACGGATCAAACTCGGCCAGACATGGAAACACGTGAGACTTTCAACGCGAGGTGGAGCAACGGTTAGCTCGCCCGGCTCATAACCGGGAGGTTGGTGGTTCAAATCCACCCCTCGCTATTGGCCCCACGGGGCCGCCCGCCGGACGGCGGGACCGTCGCGCCGGGACCCATCGCCGGCGGGCCGACACGAGCACGCACACGCACACGAGCACGGAGGCTCTTTGACAAGTTCACAGATCCAAATCTAAAACATCTGTCACGCGCGCCACATCGGCGTCGAGGATGTGGGCGTAGTGGCGCTCGGTCGTCTTGACCGAGCTGTGCCCGAGCAGGCGGCTGACCTTAATGATCGGCACGCCGGCCAGTAGGAGCTGGGTCGCGAAGTAATGCCGCAGGGCATGGGGCCCGAGCGGCGGGATATGGGCCCGTTTGGCCACGCGACTGATCTGCTGATAGAGCGGATTGCGGCCGATGGTCCGGTGGATGTGCGGTCGGCCGAGCGTTTCCCGGGCCGCGCGATTCAGCGGCACGGTCCGGCGTTTGCGGCCCTTGCCGACGACGGTGACCGCCGTCTGGTCCGGCCGAATCCCGGCCGCTACCAGCCGGCAGAACTCACTGGCCCTCAGCCCGGTATGGGCCAGGAACACGATGCGATCACGCGCCTGATCGCCCGCTGCCGCCAGGAGGGCGGCGTATTCGTCACGGCCGATGAAGCGGGCGACCGGGGGCTCTTCGGCGGCCATGGCCACCTCGGCGGCGACGTTGGGCAGCCGGTGCCGGCGGGCGACCCAGCGGCAGAACCCCTTGATTGCGGTCAGGTGGGCATTCAGCGTCCGGTTGCTGAGCCCGGCATCGCGCAGGCGGTACAGATACTCCTCGATGCACGCCGCGTCGAGCTGCTGGATCCGCCGGACGTTGCCCGGCAGGGAGGCCCGGAAGCGGGCCAGCACCATCTGGTAGTGGCCCTGGGTTCGGGTCGTGTGCCGCCGGCAGTAGATCGCGTAGTCGGCGGCCGCCTGGTCGACTGAGTCCAGGGTCGAGACGGCCCCGGAGCGCCAGAGTCTTTCCTGGGCCTCCATCTCGGCGAAGAAGCCGACGGCCTGGGCCTTCTCGAAGAAGACCCGCGAGCCGGAGAAAACACGGTTGGTCGTGGCCTGGCGATTGGTGGCTTTCCAGCGCACCCGCCAGCGGCCGAGCGATTTTACATAGCTGATCGAAGCCATTTCTTGACAGCCTTTTGCCAGGAATCGTGCCAGAATCGTGACACCAGCGGCCCACCGCGCAGAGTCCAGGCCGAGCGGCTTTCCGGTAACTCTCGCTTTCTGCGGTGTTTAACGCGAAAAGCGGGTGGCGGGAATCGAACCCGCGTAGCCAGCTTGGAAGCTCGGTGATCCAGGTTAATATTGCGTTATTACGGCTCTCAGTGGTCATTGATACCCCCCAGCAGCCCTGATGTCAAGCCAATCTTGACAGACTCCTGACAGAGGGCCCCGCCCAGGTCGGTTGCGTTGGCTCTCACCACGTCCCTCGACCGGGGCCCTCTGTCGTTTTCAACGCTCCCCGAAAGGAGATCTCCCTAATGACTCGATACTTGACGGCGGCCGGGCGGCTGGCGGCCGCGTTTTTGTGGATCCTGGCGGCCGGGCTGTGCCCGGGCGCTGAGTGCTGGCGCCGCTGCGGCGTCGAGAAAGGACGCTCTGAATAATGGCAAAGCAGAAACCGACAGCGTTTGCCAAGATCGCCGCCGAGGGCAAGATCCAAGCGTATTCGTGCGGCGATCGGTCCAGCCGGATCAGTGTTCGCACTGGCCCGCTGACCGATGCGGATCGGGCAAGATTGCATCGAATGCTAGACGAGGAGGCCACCGTCCGCGTGACGATCGAGCTAGTCGAGAAAGGACGATTGGAATAATGGCAAAGAAGAACGAGACAACCGCGTTTAAGAAGATTGCCGCCGAGGGCAAGATCAAAGCCTACACCCGTGTCGAGGGTGGTGGCGTCAAGGTCGCGCTGAAGGACCTGCTGTTCGCCGACGACCACCGCGCCCTGCTGGATCGCCTGATGGACGAGGAGACCCAGGTGCGCGTGACGATCGAGGTCGTCGACCCGACGTTCGAGCAGGCCGCGGAGGCGGACG
>DATKXO010000327.1:0-21145 GCA_035528995.1 Phycisphaerae bacterium
CCTCGTCCCGGAGGGGAATGAAGGAAGGAGGGGGGAGTTTGAGGGGGGAACCTGGGAACTCCGGTTCCCCCCTCAAGGCACCCCCGAAACCGTCACTATACCAGAACGCCCGACTGTCTCACTTGCTCTGAAACGCTACAGAGATCGCACACGTATTCATTGCGGTTCTTGGTGTGTGCATATGGCTTGGTGCTTCCCCGACTCGGGGTGATACGGCGTACTTGGTGGGGCTGGGTGGCTTACCTGGAGGGATCCACCACCGGGCAACTCGAGTCGATGGGTAGAGAGAGACGCTTACGGGCGGACTCTGTTTTCTTTTGGAGGCGCATCGGGGGCCAGGGGCGCCTGCCAGGATGCTGCTTGAGGAGGAACGCGAATGTACACAAGAGAGACAGTTCGACGCGGTGCCTTGCTGTGCGCCACTCTTCTGGCGTTCGGCCCGTGTGTCACCGCCGTGCATGGCTACTCCATCATCGACCTGGGCACTTTGGGTGGCACGACCAGCAGCGCCCGAGGCGTGAACGACTCCGGACAGGTGGTGGGGGAATCGGCAATCGCAGGCGACTCGACCGGCCACGCATTCCTGTACAGCGGCGGCGTGATGACTGACCTGGGCACGCTGGGTGGGACCAGCAGCTTCGCCTACAGCATAAACGACTCTGGACAGGTGGTGGGGAAATCGGCTAATCACGCCTTCTTGTACAGCGGTGGCGTGATGACTGAGCTGGGTACGCTGGGTGGGACGTCCGGCTGCGCCTACGGTATCAACGACTCGGGACAGGTGGTGGGACACTCCTATATCGCAGGCAACTCGGCCAGTCACGCGTTCCTGTACAGCGGCGGCGCGATGGGTGACCTGGGCACGCTGGGCGGGCTGAACAGCTATGCCTCCAGCATCAACAGCTCTGGACAGGTAGCGGGATGGTCCCACATGGCCGGTGACACGTCCGTTCACGCCTTCTTGTACAGCGGCGGCGTGATGACTGACTTGGGCACACTGGGTGGGCTGAACAGCTGGGCGCTTGGCATCAACAGCTTCGGCGAGGTGGTGGGCAACTTCTCCTTAAGTATCCGCGACTCGGTCAGGCACGCTTTCTTGTACAGCGGTGGCGTGACGACTGACCTGGGCACGCTGGGTGGGACCCACAGCTTCGCCTACAGCATAAACGACTCTGGACAGGTGGTGGGAAACTCCTACATCGCTGGCGGCTCGCACAGTCACGCCTTCTTGTACAGCGGTGGCGTGATGACTGACCTTAACGATCTGCTACCGCCCGGTTCCGGGTGGACGCTGCAGAGGGCCTGGGCCATCAATGAAGCCGGCTGGATTGCGGGGCAGGGTTTTGGTCCTTCTGGATCCACACACGGGTTCTTACTGACACCCGAACCGACCACCCTGTCGCTCCTCGCCCTCGGTGGTCTGGTCGTGACCAGGCGCCGACGGTAGCCGAGCCGACAACCGAAACCTATCACGGGTCGTTGAGCCGCCGAGGTGGGGGGTAAGGGGGGTCAGGGAAACAGGGGTCGAGCTTACTTCTTCCTGCCATAGCGGCCTCGCTTCGAGCGCCAGGGTGGGCGGAGGCTCGATTCCAGCTTCAGGCGGGCGGCCGTCCGCCGTTGCCAGTGCGCGTCGCCGTAGGGGGCGCCGCGAGCTACGCTGCGCCGCAACGCCTCCAGCTCGCCCTCTGTCTCCGCCCGGTTCACAAACGCCCTCCAGTTCCGCGGCGGCTCCACCGGCCAGTCCCGCAGCGCCACCAGCCAGCGCGATTCTACACCTCTTCGCCGGCGACGGGCTAGGCTCGACCACGCCCAGTCCTCCGCCCGCCCGACCAGGTTGGCCCGCAGCGCGTTGCGCTCGACGTAACGGCAAACGACAACGAAGTGCCGATCCTCCTGGATGGGGAAGCTCTTGAAGCGCCCCTGGTACACCGGACCCGTCCCCCGGCTGCCGCGGTGAGCGTGCCAGCGCCGCATGTGCGTTGTCGTCAGCCATTGCATGTAGCGCGAGAGCTGTCCGTCACGCGTCGGCCACAGCACCAGATGCCAGTGGTTGGGCATCAGGCAGTAGCTGATGACCCGCATCGGTCCTCGGGCATGGGCCTCGTCGAGCACCTTCTCGAAGGCGGCGTAGTCGTCGTCCTTTTCGAGCAGCGGCAGCCGCCCGACGCGCCGGTTCAGCACGTGATAGGCGATCCCTCCGCGGTCGATGCGCAGGCGTCTGGCCTTGATGACACCCTGCAGCAAACCCATCCGCCCGTCAAGAAGTCAGCCGGACCCCCTTCTCCCCGTGACGGTGCCGATGATGGCGGCGTTCGCGTTTGGGCAGCGTTGGATCGTTCGGTCGGTTGCGACGGCCGGCGTGCGCGGGTAGAGGAGTTGCGGCGGGTGGGTTGTCCGTTTCGGCGGTCGTCCCTACGATTCTCAGCGAAGGGGGAGTTCAGGAGCGGGCTGCCTACACGGGGGATCAGGGCATGACTCAGCGGATCAGCATTCGCACGTCAGGACAGGGGTTGCTTGAGATCACGGAGCAGGTGCGGGCGGTGGTGGGCGAGTCCGGCTGCGAGGACGGGCTGTGTACGGTGCTGGTGCAGCACACGTCGGCCAGCCTGACGATTCAGGAGAACGCGGACCCGTCGGCGCGGCGCGACCTGGAGGCGTGGCTGAGCCGTCTGGTTCCGGAGAACGATCCGCTGTACACGCACACGGCCGAAGGGCCCGACGACATGCCGTCGCATCTGAAGGCGATGCTGACGGCGACGACGCTGTCGATTCCGGTAGTGGATGGTCGGCTGGGTCTGGGGACGTGGCAGGGGATTTACCTATGGGAGCACCGGCGCGGCGGGTCGGTGCGGCACTGTGTGATCCACATCGGGTGACTGGTTCGTGGCACCGTTGCGGGGAGGGCACGAGAAGGGATAATGGTTCCACCGTCGTAGGGCAACCCGAGGCGCTCGAGCTCAGCGACCAGTCGGCGAAGTAGTTCCGACGGCTCCATGGGACAGCCTCCGGGCGGCCTCGGCGTTGAGCTGCTGCTGGTCCCAATCCGGGTGTTGGGCGCTCAGGTGGGACAAGAGCATGCGGCGGGCCGAAGCGAACATGCGGCTGGCGATCTGGAGACGGGCGGCGCCGGTCTTGCGCCGAAACACGTCGGCCATCTCATCGCTGAGGACCTCAATCTGTCCACGATCCAGACGCACGGGGATGCTCGCTTTTGGTTCAGTATACCCGCCCTGTGCTGCGCTGAGAATCCTGCTGGCGAGGAGTCGGGAAGGACAAGGGAATCTGAGTCCGCCGGTGTCGGGCGTCCGGTACATTCCTGACGTACTCGCAGTCTGGTGCCGCCCCGCGGCGACAGGCTGGCGGGGGTGCGGGGTGGGGGCTAGGATGGGTGGGGCGGTCGCGCATCGCCGGCACCGTGTCCAAGCGAGCAGTTATGTCCAGCAACTCATCGTTACCCGAAGAGCGCGAGACACCCGTCGAGCAGGGTGAGACGAACAGTGGAACGGTGTCGGGGGCGCGGGCCGCACTGGGTCTGTTGTTCCCGGGACTGACCGGGCCGGATGGCGCGGGGTCGTCGAGGGCGATTCATTGGCTGGTTCCGGCGGGGCTGCTGATGGGGCTGGCCTACGCGGCGCTCTATCGGGGGTGTTGGCGTGTGTTCGGCGAAGTTGCCGGAGTACGGCTGCTGCCGGCGGTGGTGGTCTGGCTGCTGGACGCGGCGCTGCTGGGGCTGCCGATGTTCGTGGGAGCGGCTCGTGTGGGCGACTGCTGGGGCCGGCCGCATCTGCTCGATGACGCCGCCGACGGGAGGCAGCTTGGTGTCGCCGGTGTGTTCATACTGGTCGTGCTGCTGGTGCTGAAGCTTGCACTGTGGACCGCGCTACCGGAGGGGATCCTGGGCTGGCCGACAGACTGGCGGCGGCACTTCAACTTTCTGTATCCGCGGCCGGTGTTCAGGCCGCTGATTCTGGCACCGCTGTGGGGTCGGTGGGCGCTGATGCTGGCCGGCAGCATCGGTCGGACGGCGCCGATGCAGGATCGGCCGATCCTGGGTCGGGCCGGTGGGGCTTCGCCGGTTCGCTTGCTGGGGTGGTTCCTGTTCAATCTGGTGATGACGGCGGTGTATTGCGGGCGGCATGGTCGCTGGATGATCGGGTGCATCATCGGTCTGGTGGTTCTGGGTGTGACGTTCCTGTTCTCGGTGGTGGTGGCGCGGCGGTTTCGCGGTCAGACCCGTTCCACTGTGTACGCGGCGGCGGGGCTGGGGGAGATTGTCTTCCTAGTGGCGTACCTGGCGTTCAGCCAGCGTATCTACCGCTATTGAAGGCGTTTGGGGTCGGGGTCGTCTTTGCGATCGGGCGGATGTTCTTTGGAGACGCTGGTGGTGTGCACGTCTATGAAGTCGTCTTTTGGTGGCGTGGACACGGGGGACTCGAAGGTGATCACGGCGTGCTTCTTGAAGTAGGCGACGACGCACCGGCGGAGCAGGTTTCGTATGGGCGGGATCAGGAGGGCGAAGCCGAAGGCGTCGGTGATGACGCCGGGTGTGATGAGGACGGCCCCGGCGACGAGGATCATCAGGCCGTTGACCAGCTCGTTGGTGGGCATTCGGCCCTGGGCGAGGTCCTGCTGGATGCGCCGCAGCGTGCGCAGACCCTGATGCCTGGCCAGGGCGGCGCCGATGACACCTGTGGCGATCACCAGGCCGAGCGTGGGGCCGAGGTGGATGGCGCGGCCGATCTTGATCAGCAGAGCCAGCTCGAGGACCGGCAGGGCGGTAAACAACAGGATGAGCCAGAGGAGCATGCGATCACCTTATCGCCGCCCTTGGGAGGCGTCCACGTGGGTACCGGGAGGGTTGGTTTGTTTGGTCCAGCGTGAGTTGCCGGAACCTGCGCGGGGAATGCGGTGTATCAATGCCTGGGGAGCGATTCGATTGACCAGCGGGGTGGCGGGGGGCATGATGGCCGGGCGGAGGGGCTGTCATTATCGGGCCGGGCCGCCCGTGGGTACGGGAACCGGCCGGGGTGTGGGGCGTCCAAGGGGGTAGAGGACCAGCGCTGTGCAGGCTGCCGCGAAGGCGACAGGAGCGGATGACGCGTCGCTGGTTGAGCGGCTGCAGGCGGGCGATACGGGCGCGTTTGCGGAGCTGGTTCGGCGTTATCAGGATCGGTTGTTCAACACGGCCTGGCGGATCTGCGGGAACGCCGAGGATGCCCGGGACGTCACACAGGACGCATTCATCAAGGCATACGAGTCGATCAGCTCGTTCCGGGGCGCCAGCGGGTTCTACACGTGGGTTTTTCGGATCGCGGTGAACCTGGCGATCTCGCACCGGCGGAGCATGAAACGGCGCCCAACGCAGTCGCTGGACGCGCCGGCGGAGCCGCACCTGGCGGGCTCGCAGGCGGCCACGCTGGCGGCACGGGTTCAGGAGAAGGCATCCCACGATCCGGCGAGCAGAGCGATGACCTCAGAGATGCAGGGACACGTGGTCGCGGCGCTGCAGGAACTCGAGGACGAGTTTCGCACGGTGATCGTGTTGCGGGACATTGAGGGGTTCGATTACCAGCAGATTGCCGATGTCCTGGGTATTGCCCCGGGGACGGTGAAGTCACGGCTTCACCGCGGTCGGCTGGCCCTTCGGAGGCTGCTGGAGCCGGTATTGGGAACGGAAGCGTAAGTCGATGGCAACGATCGATCGGGACAAGCTGGGCGAGTACCTGTCGGCCTACCTGGACGGCGAGCTGAGCGACGCGGAGCGCGAGGCGGTCGATCGTCTGGTCGCCCGCGACGCCCGGGCCCGGGCTCAACTCGAAGAGCTGCGGCAGACGGTGGAGGTGGTGCGGGCACTGCCGAAGCGGGCGGCGCCTCCATCACTGATGGAGGACCTGAGCGCGGCACTGGAACGGCGGCAGTTGCTGGGCGAACCGGCCGATGAGATGCCGATCCGTCGCCCGTGGTGGGTCTCGTTGCGGCCGGTGGTGTCGATGGCGGCGGTGTTCGCCATCGCGGTGGGCGGCGGGCTGATCGTGTATCGGAGTATGACCGAGCCGGTTCGTGGTCCGATGGTGGCGGATTCGGGCTTGCCCGTTGTCGAAGAGGCGCCGGCTGCTGCGGCGCCGGCGGAATCGGAAGAGAAGCTGCTCGCGTTGGGTGAGGCGCCGGCCGGGCGCCCGCCGGGTGAGCGAGGAAACGCGCCGGCGGACGCGGTACCCGCAGCGCGGGGTCGTGGACGGATGGTGGCGGAGGCGCCCGGGGGTGGAGGTCGCGGCGGCGGTGCAAAGGGTGCCAGACCGAAGGGCGAGATGGCGGACCGGCTGGCCGGGGCGGACCGGGAGTTGGAAACACTTCGCGCGCTGGGATACGTCTCAGGGGATGCTGAGGCGACCGTGCCCGCGCCGTCCGACGCGGTGAGCAACCTCGGCGTCGCGGAGGGGCGGGGGGAGCCTGTACTTGCCGACGCATCGGCTCCACGGTTTCGGCGACTGGTGGCCGGGCTGACTCTGGAGCAGAAGAATGAGGCCAAGCTGGATGGAGAGGCGCTGGCCCGGCATTCGTTTGCCAATGAGTCGAACGTGCTTGCGGTGGTGGTCAAGGATTCAGACGACGAGCTGCTGGCCCAGCAACAGCTTGCGGTGTTCGCGACGGAGAAGCATTTTCGCAAGGTTCTGCTGGGGCCCGATACGCCGGCGCTATCCAATGACGAGCCGCTCTACGTTGAGGGCCGGCCGGGCTACAACTACCACTCGGCGGAGCCGGCCCAGGTGCTGGTGCGGGTGCCGGCGAGTGGCGTTCCGGACCTGGTGGAGCGTGTGAGCACCAATCCCAGCGGTCGGCGTCGGGTGCGAATGAAGGTGGGACCGCTGGTGGCCGATGGTCTGGCGGAAACAGAGCGGGTCGTGGCCCAGATGCAACGGCCCGGGCGGTACGGGGTGCTGAAGGACGCGTATGCGATGGCGCCGAGCGACCGGGATGGTGCTGCAGAACGCCGTGCTGACAAGAAGGGGAAGGTCGATGCCGAGAGCGTGACTTCCCGGGTGTCTGTTTCCGGTGCTGTCGAGGGAGCCGGGCCGCCGGCGGCGCCCGAGGCGAAGGAGCCGGCCGATCGGCTGGAAGAGGCATCGAAGGCGCGGCTTGGTCTCGCGGGAAAGGCGTCTGAGGGTGGGGGTGCGTCCGCCACCGTTGAAGGCGAGCCTGCAGATGAGTCTGATGAAGTCCACGAGGGTTTCGGCACGGTGATCTCGCGTCTCGTCGGCGGGGAGGTCGACGTCGAAGGTGAGGAGGCGACCGAGATTGAGATTGGGGCGGGGGAGCCGAAAGACGCCGAGGAGGCGCTGGACGTTGAGCCGGGGCAATTGGTGCCGCGGAATCTGGATGCCTTGAGGCGCCGGCCGAGCGAACCTGACGACACCGCGACAGCCCTTTACTACGATGACCGCCGGGAGAAGGGGAAGGCGGTCGAGCGGCTGATCACGCTGGTCGTTCAATTCCAACGTCCGCCCGCGTTGACGAAACCGGCCACGCAGCCAGCCGGGGTCGAGGTGCCTGCCGAGGGTGCAGGGGCGCCGGGGGGCGAGTAGGCGCCGATTCCGCTCTGTGGCGTTGGGTGCCAGCGGGCCGGCACGGTTGCGAATCCGTTTGTCAAGTCGAGGCCGCGTAGATGCGCAAGGCCATACGAGCCGAGTCTTCTCCCCTGCCCAGTTCGTAGTCGAAAGCCGGCAGCTCGGTGAAGCTGAGTTGGCGCGCTGCATCCGTGCCGGCGCGGGTTTCCTCCGGTGGTAGAGAGGCCGTCTTGTAGATGGCGACGTGGCCGCCGGGTGCGACATAGCGCCGGCCCTGGAGCAGGCAGAGGTCGAGTGCGCCGACGGCCTTGAAGGTGATCAGGTCGAACCTGCGGTCGGTCTGCCAATGGGCGCCGTGGTCGTGAATGACGTCGAGGTTGGCGATGCCGATCCGTCGGGCGGATCGTTCGAGGAATACGGCCTTCTTGCGGGTGGCCTCGAGGGCGGTGATCCGCCAATCGGGGGCGAGCACGGCCAGGGGGACGGCGGGGAAGCCTCCGCCGGGTCCGACGTCGAGGAGGGAGAGGCTTTGGGCGGTGCGTTCGGCGGCCCAGGCCAGCAGGGCGGCGGCGTCGGCGTACAGTAACCTGGCAGCCTGAACGGGGTCGGTGATTCGAGTCAGATTGAATTGTCGGTTGGCTTCGAGCAGCAGGTAGAAGTGGTCGTCGAGCCGGGTGAGTTGGTCGGGTGCGGCGGTGACGCCCAACTGTTGCAGGGCGTCGTCCAGGGCCGTGGTGAACTCGTTTGGTTCGGGCATCGGTTCGTCGTCGGCCGCAGGAGTCAAGCCAGCACATCCACACGTTCGAAGCGATCGACATCGATCAGGCCCTGGTCGGTGACCTTCAGCGAGCCGATGACGGAGAGGCTGAGGAAGGAGAGGGCCATGAAGGGTCGGCGCAGCGGGCATCCGATGCCGGCGGCGGCGGCCCGCACGGTTCGCAATTGTTTACGCAGCTCTTCAGCGGGCTGGTTGCTCATGAGCCCGGCGATGGGCAGCGGGCAGTCGGCCAGGATCTTGCCTTCGGCGGCGACGGAGAATCCGCCGCGGATGCGGACGAGCTGGACGGCGGCGGCGTACATGTCGTCATCGTTGGTGCCGGCCACGATGAGGTTGTGGGAGTCGTGGGCGACCGAGGAGGCGATGGCCCCGTTCTTAAGGCCCAGCCCTCGGACGAAGCCCAGGCCGATGTTTCCGCTGGCCTGGTGGCGTTCGATGACGGCGATCTTGGCGATGTCCCGCGAGGGATCGGCCAAGACTTTACCGTCCTGGACGGGCATGGTCTCGATGCTGCGGTTGGTGCGCAGTTGATCGGGGATCATTTCGATGACGTGGACGCGTGGGGCGGCGTGATCGCCACAGGGGACGGCGAAGTTCTCTCGCTCGAGCCAGGGGACGTTGATGGTGCTGCGGATGATGGGTTCGCGGCGGTGTGCGGGTGGCTCATAGATGCATTTGCCGTCCTCGGCGACGAGTTCGCCGGCCTGATAGACCTGTGTGACGCGGCACTTTTCGAGATCTTCGAGGATGGTCAGGACGGCGTGATAGCCGGGGCAGATGGCACCGACCTGAAGCAGGCCGAAATGTCGTGCGGCGTTGTAGCTGGCGATGCGGATGGCGGTGGGAGGATCGATGCCGGCGGCGATCGCCCGACGGACCATGCAGTCGATGTGGCCCTCCTCGATCAGGTCATCGACGTCCTTGTCGTCGGCCACGAACATGAAGCGATCGGACGTTGCAGGGGTGATGAGCGGGAGGAGGGCGTCAAGGTTTCGGGCGGTGGAGCCCTCGCGGATCATGATGGCCAAGCCCAGTCGGAGCTTCTCGCGGGCCTCCTCGATGGTGGTGGACTCGTGGTCGGTCTGGATTCCGGAGGCTACGTAGGTGATGAGGTCGCGTCCGGTGAGGCCGGGGGCGTGGCCGTCGACGTTGGCGTCTCCGGCGATGCGGATTTTGTCGATGACCTCGTCGTCGTTGGCGATGACTCCCGGGAAGTTCATGACCTCGGCCATGCCGAGGACCCACTCGTCGGAGAGGAAGGGGAGGAGGTCGACGGCGGTGAGGGAGGCCCCGCTGCTCTCGAGGTGGGAAGCGGGCACGCAGGTGCTGAGCATGACGTAGACGTGGATGGGACAGTACTTGCTGGAGGAGAGCATGAAGCGGATGCCTTCGGCGCCGAGGACGTTGGCCAACTCGTGGGGGTCGGTGATGACGGTGGTGGTTCCGTGGGCGACGACGACCTTGGCAAACTCGGGGATGGAGAGCATGGAGGACTCGATGTGGACGTGGGCGTCGATGAAACCGGGGCAGATGTAGTGTCCCTTGAGGTCCACGACCTCCTCGGCTTCGTACTGGCCGATCCCCGCGATGCGTCCGCCGGCAATGGCCAGGTCGGCCGGGTACACCTCGTTGCTCAGGACGTTGACGATGTGTCCATTGGCCAGCAACAGGTCGGCGGGTCTGCGTCCCGCGGCCACCTCGATGATTCCTTCCAATTCCACGATGCACCTCCCATCCCCGTCTGATGGCTGCAAAGTGCCGTACTATAACCCGAGTCCGGGGCGGGTGGCGAGCCCAGAGATCGCGGGTGCTGCGGCGGAGGTGGGCGCGTTGTCGAGGGGGCGTGGGGAGGCGGAAGGCCGGGCATCATGGGAGGCGGGAGACGGATGGGAGGTGACTCGCCGCCGAAGGTGGGCGGATGGCAGCCGTCAGGCGAGCAGCAAGTGGGGGGACCGCGTGGACGGCGCGAACTCGGCGCCGCTGGTCGGCCCCCCTCCCCGTCCGGAGGGGCACGGCTTTGCCCGAGGATAGAGCGTGCCACGCTCCGGACGGATCGAGAAGCGCGGGGCCCGGATTGAGTGGGGGCTCACCGGGCGTCCGCGCTCTTGACCGAGTTCGCTGAATCGGTCACCACTTCTTCGGCCAGGAAGCAGAGGCCGGCCATCCAACGGCCCTGGTCGTCGCTCCGGACGCGGACGACTCGAGCCAGCTTGGTAACGGTCTGGCCTGCTTTGACGGGCAGCTCCAGGGTTAGGAGGTCGTTCAGTGAGAGGGGCCATTGGGTTCTCAGTTGGGCTCCGCCCTGGCTGATGTCGACTAGTCGCAAGCGAGCGTACTCTCCCGGGCGCAGGGGCCCGGGCTTGCCCAGCCGCAGGAAACTGACGTTCACATGCAGTGTGCAGGGATATCGGGTGTGACGTCGTCGTTCGTGCCCGGAGCGGTGCGTGGCGTCGCGCGCAGTGTCGACTCCGGGCTTGGTGGGCGCGTTCTGAGTGAGTTCCGCCAGTGAGGACCTGGGCGTGTGTCCGTTGGAGGCCGGGGCCCGCGTGGGATCTTCGGCAATGAGCCGCTTGACGATCCGGGACCAGGTTTCGAGCAGGTCACGGTCAAATGCGGCGCCGCTGCCCTCGACCATGGTCTCGAGCGTATCGAGCGGTGGCGTGGGCCCGCGATAGGGTCGGGACGCGGTGATGGCGTCGAAGACGTCAACCACGGTGCAGAGTCGTGCGGCGAAGCCGACCTGGTCTCCCTTGAGCCCGTTGGGGTAGCCCTGTCCGTCGGGGCGTTCGTGGTGATTCTGAACCATTTCGAGCACGGTGGCGGGGGTGCCCGGCTGGGTCTTCAGCTCCTGATAGCCCGCCAGAGGGTGTTTCTTGACCTCATCCCACTCCTGGGGATCGAGGTCGCCCTCCTTGCTGAGGAGTTCCTCCTTGACGGAGCGTTTGCCGATGTCGTGGAGGAGCCCGCCCAGGACGATTTCGGCCTGTAGTTCGGGCTCGCCGGGGCACAACTCCTTGAACAGCAACCCGCAGCCGACGCCGACGTTGACCATGTGGGTGGCGGTGCAGAAATCATGGGCGGACATGTCGAGCAGGTAGGAGAACTGGCCGTCGTCATCCAGGGACCAAGCCGCACACTGCCTGCCGACCTCGGCCACGGTCTCGATGACCTCGGGCTGGCCGGGGAAGAGCAAGACGTCCTGGATCATTTTGGTGCACGCGTCCCGGACGATGTGTCCTCGCTCCATGCGGTTCCTGGTGGGGTCGTGAAACAAGCGGCTCAATCGTTCCTTGAGGGCGTGGCGGTAAGCCGCGTGCTGGTTTACGGGGATATATAGGAATCGGACCCCTTGTGTGATCAGACGTTTGCGATCGGCGTTGCTGAACTGGATGCCGTTGGAGCGGTACAGGACAGGGTCGTTGTCGTCGGCGGGCCTGAGGTAGAGGTCCATGGCCAGCGCCTGATTGTCGATCGAGTCGATGCTGACCGGGAAGACGCGGAGACTCGTTGGAGTCTCCGGGATCACAGTTGCACTCGGCATGACCTGCCCCCGACAGCGAGTGGCCCGTGCGCGGGTCGAACCGGAGCGTTGGGTGGGTCTCGGACCCAGCGGCCCGGTCGGTTCGTCGCCAGACTCGACACCTGGTCGCCGCTTGGACGGGTCCGAAGCGACGCCCGGTGTGGGTGCCGGCTCGATGGCGGGTCGCCCTTACGCTGTTCTTCTCGCGCCTACAATCGACAACGGGCTGGCGAAACTTTACCTGTACTTTTCGGGGTGTGGGCCTGTGTAAGACTACGGTGCGCTGTGGACAGGTTATCGGGCGTGCAGCCGCGGGTGCTGCATGGTGCACGGCGGGCATGGTAAGGGGCGGTCGCTGCCCGTGGTAGCCGGGTAGTCATGCGGCCTGCGTGTGTAAGCCGAGACGGTTCGTCAGGGAACGGCTTTTGCGGCGATCCTAGTCCTCTGACCTTGGGGTCCAGGTCGGTATGTTGACGTTGGCCACCCGGTGCATCAGTACCGCCTGCGCGGTCAAGAGGAGGACTCCGGTGGCCATGCCGAGCAGGGCGGTCCAGTCGCTCGCGGCACCGAGTGCGAGGATGAGGGCGGTGGCGCAGGCCGGCGCGTGAGGACAGGACAGCCGGGCCAGCAGGACGCAGGTTACGGCCAGCGCCGCCGAGGCACTGACGAAAACCGGCAGACCGGTTCGTTCCAGGAACACCGGTTCACCCCAGGCCAGGCTGACGAGATGCCAGACGGTGAAGCCGGCGGTGATGGCGGCGAAATGGCCCAAAATGACCGAACGCGGAGCGGCTGCCGGCGAGAAGGGGCTGAAGAACAGGATGAAGGCACTGGGTCCCAGAGCGGGGAAGAGCAAGGGCAGATCCACCAGCCATGCGAGCAGGCCGATGATCAGGATCGCAATCCCGCCGTTGGCCGCAGTTACGATGGAAACGACCCTGCGTTCGTCACTGCCGGCCAACAGGGAAGGGATCGAAAGGCGAGCGCGCCAGACGAGCAGTCGCCGGTTAAAAGACAATGATCGTGTTCTGCCGGGCATGCGGGCGAAGGTCCTATACCGCCCCGATGGGCAGGGGCCGTGATGGGTCTATCGGCAGCGTGGGGTCCGGGGATTCGACTTGTCGAGGCTGAGGTCCCGGGCGACGTCTGGGCGAACGGACGTCCTTCGACTATGCTCGCGATTATGGGCCAGCAGAATCCATCGGGCGGTCAGTCCGATCACCACGAATTGCCGGGGTGGTACGACGACTCGATAGATTGGGCCGGCCGGCTGCAGCGGGAGATCCCCATCCTTACGGACGTGTTTGGTCCGCCGGGTGCGGGGGGGCTGCTCGACGCGGGGTGCGGTACCGGTCAGCACGCGATTGCGCTGGCCCGGCGCGGCTATCGCGTGGTGGGGGCCGACATCAGCCCGGAGATGCTGGAGATCGCCCGGGAGCATGCTCGGGAGAAGGGGGCGGAGGTGGCGTTGGTGCTGAGTCCGTATGCCACGCTCCAGGAGAAGACGGGCGGCGGGTTCGACGGGGTTTTCTGTCTGGCGAACTCGCTGACATCGGCCGGGACGGCGGACGCGGTGGTCGACGCCCTCCAGCAGTTCGCCCGCTGCCTTCGTCCGGGCGGTCGGTTCTACATCGAGGTACTGAACTTCACACCGATGCTGCCGGGCTGGAAGGAGGGGAATGTCGCTGCCTCGGATGAGGAGCCGCATGACAGGACTCCGGACGCCGAGGCGGGCTCGGGGGCATCGGAAGCAGGTGTGACGGGGCGTGTCACTTCCCCCACTCCCGAGCAAGCCGCCCGATCCGGCGTGGGTGACGAGGCGGCCGGGTACCGGCTGGACCCGTCATCCACACAGATCGCGCGGGTGAGGATCGTGGGGGAGACTCCACCCGTGCGGTTGATGGAGGAGGAGAAGTATCGCCTGTACCCGGTGAGCCGGACGGAGTTCGAGACCTGGTGCCGGGCTGCCGGGCTGCGCATCGATGAGCAGTGGGGCAGCGTTCTGGGCGATCCGTACGACGTGAACAAGTCGGTGGACATGATCAGCATCGGGACGCGTGTGTGAGGGACGCGTCGGCGTGGACGTGACTTTGGGAATCGTCTCCCGGTCAGGTGAGCGAAACACTTCCATCGGGCGCTGGCAGATGCATCCGCGCATGGGGGCCCGGATTCGAGGTTTGTGGGCCAATCGGCCGTTCTCGGCTACAATGGCGAGCGTCGGTGTCCGCGATGCCTGGGCGGGCGATGGGCAGGGCGGGCGCAGCAATCAGCATTGGGACCCGGTGGCCATACGAGGGCGCGATCGATGCGGGAGCATACAGGTGAGAAAACGGTGGTCGGATGGCGGGAGTACGTCTCGCTCCCGGATTGGGAAGTGGGACGTGTCCGGGCGAAGATCGACACCGGGGCACGCACGAGCGCGATCCACGTGGGCGAGATTCAGGAGCTGGAAGACGGGCGCATCCGGTTCGAGGTGGTGATGCGGGAGCGGCCGTCCAAGCGCATCGTGTGGGTCGAGGCGACTCCGGTTCGGAATTCACGAGTGAAGCCGAGCAGCGGGGTCCGTCAATCGCGTCGGGTGGTTCGGACGCGGCTGAGTCTGGGCGGGGTGGAACGGGAGATCGAGCTGAGCCTGGTTTGCAGGAAAGGGATGCTGTGCCGCATGCTGATCGGGCGTACGGCGCTGGCCGATCGGTTCATGGTTGACCCGGCGCGACGTTACGTGGCGAGCAGGCGGTCGAGGGCCAAGGCCTCTTGAAGGAGGAAGGGCGTTGAAACTGGCGATTCTGTCGACAGCTCCGCGATCGTACAGCACGCGGCGTTTGCGTCAGGCGGCGGTTCAGCGCGGGCACAACGTGCGCGTGCTGAGCACGCTACGGTTCGGGCTGGGGCTGGAGCACGGCGAGCCGGACCTGTACTTCTGCGGCAAGCGGCTGGGCACCTACGACGCAATCCTGCCTCGTATCGGAGCGTCGATCACGTATTTCGGCACGGCGGTGGTCCGTCAGTTCGAGCAGATGGAGGTGTACACTCCGAACACGGCGAACGGGATCGTCAACTCACGGGACAAGTTGCGGTCGTTGCAGATTCTGAGCCGGCACGACATCGGCATTCCGGAGACGTCGTTCGTCCGGGACCGCAAGGACGTGATGCCGGCGATCGAGCGGGTGGGGGGCGCCCCGGTGATCATCAAGGTGTTGGAAGGCACGCAGGGCGTGGGGGTGATTCTCGCGGACAGCGTGAAGGTCGCCGAGGCGATCATCGAGACACTGCAGAGCGCGAAGCAGCACGTGCTGATTCAGAAGTTCGTGGCCGAGAGCAAGGGGCGTGACATTCGGGCGTTCGTGGTCGGTGACCGGGTGGTGGCGGCGATACGGCGGGTGGCCCAGGGTCAGGAGTTCCGCAGCAACGTGCACCGCGGCGGGAAGGCGGAGGTCATCGAGCTGGACTCGGTCTACGAGGAGACCGCGGTGCGCGCCGTCCAGATCCTGGGACTGCGGGTGGCCGGCGTCGATGTTCTGGAAGGCGGAGACGGTCCTCAGATCATGGAGGTGAACTCGTCGCCGGGTCTGGAAGGGATCGAAGGGGCGACGGGGCTGGACATCGCCGGGGCCATCATCGACTACATGGGCGACCAGGTGAGTTTTCCGGAGATCGACATCCGGCAGCGACTGACGGTGACCAGAGGCTACGGCGTTGCGGAGATCAGCATCCCGGACGGGTCTGAGTACGTCGGTAAGACGATCCTGGACTCCGGGCTTGCGGAGCGCGACATCATCGTGCTGACGCTGAATCGGGGCACGACGGTGATCTCGAACCCGAAGGGGGCGCGGGTGCTCGAGCCGGGCGATCGGCTGCTGTGCTACGGCCGGCTGGAGGAAATGCGCGACCTGATCCCGGAACGGCGGAAGCGGAAGAGGAGGCCGAAGGTCAAGAAGCTGCACGCGAGCGTACTGGCGGCGATGGAGACCGGCTGATGGCCGATGGGCAGCAAAGTCCGGACGTGGGCATTTGGGGGTCGACCGAAGTAGGCCCCGGGCAGCGGGCGGAGGTGGGGATCGACGTGTCCGTGAGCTACTCGGGCACGAACATCAGGATTCCCGTATTCGTTTGGCGCGGCGCGGATCCCGGGCCCACCGTATTTGTGACTGCGGCCGTGCATGGTGACGAGATCAACGGGACCGGTGCCATCCGCCACATGATTGTGGAGGAGCCGTTCGAGATTCGAGCGGGAGCGGTGCTGCTGGTTCCGGTGGTGAATATCCTGGGTTTCGAGCGGCACTCGCGGTATATGCCCGACCGGCGGGACCTGAACCGCAGCTTCCCCGGCTTGAGCGACGGCAGCCTTACGAGCCGTATGGCCCGATCGATCTTCGGCGAGATCGTGGCCCGCTGCGACTTCGGCATCGACCTGCACACGGCGGCGATCCGGCGCACGAACTTTCCGAACGTGCGGGCGGACCTGTCGAATCCGGCGCTGGTGGATCTGGCCCGGGCGTTCGGCACGGAGCTGATCGTGAGCGGCACCGGGCCGAAGGGCTCGCTTCGCCGGTCGGCCTGCAAGGCGGGCTGTCCGACGCTGATCCTGGAGGCCGGCGAGGTGTGGAAGGTCGAGCCGATGGTTCTGGAATACGCGGTCCGGGGGGTGCGCAACTGCCTGATCCATCTGGGCATGGTGGACGGCGAACGGCAGCGCCCGCCGTATCAGATCGAGACGCACTCGACCAAGTGGGTTCGAGCCCACCGCGGCGGGTTCATGCAGTTTCACATCGCGCCCGGGGACATCGTCGAGAAGGGTGAGCCGATCGCGACGAACACGAGCCTTATGGGCCGGGAGCAAAACATCATCGAGTCGCCGCGCAACGGGATCGTACTGGGCATGACCACGCTACCGTCGGTTGCTCCGGGGGACGCGGTCTGTCACTTGGCGTTCCCCAAGCGAGGAGCCCTGCAGAAGGTCGCCCGGGCACAGGAGACGTTGCCCGACGACAATCTCCACCAGCGGGCCCGCGAGGACCTGGCCCGCAACGTCTTCGTGAACCGAGCGGACTACGCAGAGGGGTGATGCCGGGGGGTCGCGAGCCGACCGGGCCGGGCTGGAAATCAGCGTTGCGGGGTGCCGGTCTGGCAGCGATCCTCTGTAGGTGGAATAGCTGTCCTCAAGTGTTCCGCATCGCTGTAATTTCGGGGAGTGACATTGGAGGGAGAGGCACAGCCTCGCCTGTCTGTGGCCTGTTCGGGCGATTAACTTATTAAACGGTCACTTGGCGCTTGCTCTGCGTCCTGGAAGTTGCTAGCTTGGTCGTGCGCATCGGATAGGCAGCTCGGTCGGCCGCCGGCAAAGCGGGAATGGGCTCATCTCTTCGGCGGCATCGGCCATGGCACCGTCCGGTGCGACGCGAACGACCGGCAAGGGTGGCGCGTTTCAGCATCGGCGTGTTGGATCACCGATCGAGACAGCGGCCGCGGTAGTTGAAGGCGGCGCCACTCGCACATCTCGCCCCACCTGAGTCGGCCGCGGCCCCACAGGCCGAGGTACGAACAGCAACGGTCACATCTTCAAGAAGGGAAAGGAACGATGACCCCGGCGCGCTTCTGGGCAATCCCGATCGGTATTCTTGCTGTCTCCGGTCTTCTGATGGCGACCTTCCCGTCGAGCGCGACTGCGGCGGTCGAGTCGCAGAAGCACACGGCGATCTACGACGGGCTGGAGTGGCTGGCCCAGCACCAGTACGGCGACGGGCACTGGGAAAACAACTACTCGGACGTGGCCGGGACCGGGGCGGCGCTGCGGGCGTTCCTGACGGCTGGTTACACGGCGGGCAGCGACGTGGTCATCAACGGGACGAACTACTTCGACGTGATCGGCGACGGCCTGAACTACCTGTTCAGCACAACGCAGCGTGTGGGCATCGGTGTGCAGCCGGCGGGCGACCCGGACGTCAACGGGAACGGCTTTGGGATCAAGTTCGGGGTCAGCACCTATCACATCTATGACACCAGCCTGGCCGCGCTGGCCATCGTGGCCACCGGCACACCCGGCGAGATGGTGACCACGGGCTCGGAGGCGGGGCGGACGTACGCGGACGTTCTGCAGGACGTGGTCGATTACCTGGCCTATGGACAGAACGATTCGAGCAGCAGTCGCGGCGGCTGGCGGTTTCAGGCGAATACTCCCCCGTCGGGGAACGAGAACTCGCCGTGGGCGTGCCAGGCCATGATGGCGGTCGAGCAGGAGTGGGGGCTGATCGTTCCGCAGTTCGTAAAAGACGAGCTGGTCTATTGGATCGCCTATATTCAGTACCTGCAACCCGGGCACCCGCTGGACGGGTCGTCGGGTTTCACCGCTCCCACGGAACTGAACAACGAGGCCAAGACCGGCGGCCTGCTGACCGAGATGATGTTCGCGGGGTATGGGCTGGGCGACGGGAACGTGCAGGCGGCGCTGGGCTACCTGGACCGCCAGTGGCCCACCGATGCGTACAGCACGTGGTACGGCAACTGCGGCAATTCCTACGGCATGCTCCAGATTTACGCCGGGCTGGGCAGGACGGTGGGCCTGGACGACACGGTCTACATCACCAACCTCCGCGGCTCGGGCACTCTGGACCCGGGCGACACACCGAACTGGCTGGAGGACTACTGCGAGTACCTGGTGACCAGGCAACTGGGGGACGGCAGTTGGGCGGCCTACACGTACTACGATAACGTCCTGGCCACGTCGTGGCACGTCGAGATCCTCAACGCGGCGTGGGAGTGCCTGGGCGACGAGGACTGCGACGACGATCTGTGGTGCAACGGGCAGGAGGTCTGCGTCGACCAGGCGTGTAGCAGCGGCGTCGAGCCGTGCGTGGATCAGGCCCACTGCGACGAGGTCAACGACGTCTGCCTGGAGTGCATCGCGGACGGCGAGTGCGACGACGCGCTGTTCTGCAACGGGCAGGAGAGGTGCCTGGGCAACGCCTGCACCGGCGGCGTGGAGCCGTGCGTGGACCTGGCCCATTGCGACGAGGGCGACGATGTCTGCCTGCCCTGGGCCGGGGCGGTGTGCGTGCCGGCCCTGTCTACGGACCCGGGCGCCTTCCACGTTACCTACAGCGGGACCCAGATCACGCTGAAGGGCATCGCCCGGGCGGGGGCCACCGAGTATCGCTGGGACTTCGACGACGGCGACAGCACGACCTGGACGACGATCACCGACGCGTACAACCTGGGCGCGGCCCACACCTACACCGGTGCCCTGGGTCAGGAGTTCCAGGCGACCCTGTACGTCCGCAGCGTCGGCGGTCAGGAAGCGCAGGACACGTACCCGGTCAAGGTTTACGAGTCGTCCGATCCGGGCAATCCGGCCCACCTGGACGTGCGAGCCGTCATGGCCGTCGACGAGGGTCTGTGGTGGCTGCACACGAACATGATTCGGGCCACGTACGGTCCGGGCGCTCCGGGGTACGACCAGCCGTACGGCTACTGGAACGAGCCGAACTACGGTCGCCCGGTCGTGGCGACGGGCGTGGCGCTGCATGCGTTCGGGGCGCACGGGACGACGGCCGAGGGCGACTTGGACAACGATCCGTACGTCGAGACGATGCAGCGGGCGTTGAACTATCTGCTGTGCAACACGACGGCCTATGCGATCAGCGTCCAGTCGGCCGGCAACCCGGACGTCAACGGGAACGGGATCGGACTGGTGACCAACCAACCGGGGGCGACGAGCCACGAGACGTACATCGGCTCGATGTGCCTGGCGGGCCTGGCGAGTTGCGGCACGCCGGGGCGGATTGCCGCGGTCGGGGTGGCCAACGTTCTGGGCAGGACCTACGCCGACATCGTGCAGGACATGGTGGATTTCTTCGCCTGGGGGCAGGCGGACACGGCCATGGGACCGTATCGGGGCGGCTGGCGGTACTCGGCGAACTATCCCACGTCGGACATGTCCTGTACGCCGTGGCCTCCGCTGGGCATGGTGGCGGCCGAGGAGAACATGGGCGCCATCGTGCCGCAGTTCGTGCGTGACGAGCTGACCTACTTTCTGAATTACGCCCAGTACACCACGTGCGACAACAACCACGGCGGGTTCGGGTATACGGCACCCAGCTCGATGCGCAACAACGACAAGACGGCGGGCGGGATCATCTGCCATGCGTTCATGGGCACACCGATGACCGACCCGGCGGTGGAAAGCGCCATCGGCTATCTGTACCGCCACTGGAACGACACGGGCACGGCCTACGAGAACACCAAACTGCACGGCAACAGCTACGGGATGTACAGCGTGGCCATGGCCATGCGGCTGCCGGAGCCGGACCTCACGCGAATCACCGAGTACGATTGCGTCAGCCAGACGGGCAACAGCTTCGACTGGTATTACACGCCGTCGGGGCAGGCGAATCAGGGTCTGGCCGACTACATCATCGGCAATCAGCAGGCGGACGGCGGCTGGGACGACTCGGCGGGGCCGTTCCCCGTCAGGGACGGGTTCTGCACGGGCTGGCGCGTGCTGATTCTGCTCGGCGGGCGGCCGGTCTGCCTGGAAGACGGTGATTGCGACGACGGCCTGTACTGCACCGGCGTCGAGAGCTGCGGCAGCAACGGGATGTGCCAGCCGGGGGTCGATCCCTGCCCGGGGCAACTGTGCCGCGAGAGCGACGATCAGTGCGTGGACTGTCTGGGCGACGAGGATTGCAGCGACGACCTGTTCTGCACCGGGGCCGAGACCTGCGACACCAACGGCGTGTGCCACGCAGGCGTCGATCCCTGCCCGGGGCAACTGTGCCGCGAGAGCGACGATCAGTGCGTGGATTGCCTGGGTGACGAAGATTGCATCGACGTGCTGTTCTGCAACGGGGCCGAGGCGTGCGACACGGACGGCCTGTGTCAGCCGGGCGCCGATCCCTGCCCGGGGCAGTTCTGCATCGAAGAGGAGGACGTGTGCGTCGATTGCCTGGGCGACGCCGACTGCAACAACGATCTGTACTGCAGCGGCGTCGAGACCTGCGACACCGACGGGCTGTGCCAGCCGGGTGACGATCCGTGTCCCGGGCAGCTCTGTCGGGAAAGCGACGACACCTGCGTCGATCGGGTGTACGTGGACGACGACGCCCCGGGCGGCGACGGTCTGAGCTGGGACACGGCGTTCAACGGATTGCAGGAGGCGCTAACCCTGGCGGCCGGCAGCGAAGGTGCCGTCACCGAGATCCGGGTGGCCCGGGGGACGTACCAGCCGGCGGGGCCGGGCGGCGATCGGGCGGCCACGTTCCAACTGATCAGCGGTGTGGCGATCCG
>DATKXO010000328.1:0-2449 GCA_035528995.1 Phycisphaerae bacterium
CAAGCCCTCTGGGACCTGGCCCAGAGCGGGTTTGCCACCGACGAGGCCTACTACCGCGTCCAGGGCTTGAATCCCGACGGCACGCGAAACCCCGACCACCCCGTCTACCTCGACATCGACAACCTGGTCGACTACATGATCGTGATCCTCTACACGGGGAACCGCGACGCGCCGATCTCGAACTTCCTGGGCAACAACAGACCCAACAATTGGTACGGCATTCGTGACCGCACCGGGGAGACGGGCTTCCAGTTCTTCGCCCACGATTGCGAGCACACGCTCTTGGTGGGCGACCTGAACGTGAATCGTAACGGCCCCTGGCCGGCGGGCGATACCTTCAACTACAGCAACCCGCAGTGGTTCCACCAGGAGTTGATGGCCCATCCCGAGTACCGGATGCAGTTCGCCGACCACGTGCAGGAGTACTTCTTCAACGACGGGCTGCTGACGCCCCAGAAGGCCACGGAGCGTTTCCTCGCCCGGGCCGCCGAAATCGAGCTGGCGATCATTGCGGAATCGGCCCGCTGGGGCGACGCCAAGGTGACCACCCCGCGGAGCAAGACCGACTGGGAAAACACCATCAACGACACGGTGAACAACTACTTCCCCCAACGGACCGGAATCGTGCTGAACCAGTTCCGCAATACGGTCCTGCGGGACGATACGCCGGCTCCGCTCTACCCGGCCGTCGTCGCCCCCACGTTCAGTCAGCACGGAGGCCAGGTCGCCGAGGACTTCCCGCTGTTCATCGACGCCCCGGCAGGAAGCGTCTATTACACCCTGGACGGCTCCGACCCGCGGCTCCCCGGCGGGGCGGTCAACCCCGAAGCAATCCTCTACGAGGGTGCCGTCGCCGCGCAGACGCTCGTTCCCCAAGGGGCCACCTGGAAATACCTCGACGATGGATCGGACCGGGGCACCGCCTGGCGCGAGACGTCCTTCGACGATAATCCCTGGGCCGCCGGCCCTGCGCAGCTCGGCTACGGCGAAGGGGACGAGCAGACGGTGGTCGGCTTCGGCCCCGACTCGGGCAACAAATACATCACCACCTACTTCCGGCACGACTTCAATGTCACCAATCCGGGCCTTTTCCAGGGACTTACACTGCGCCTCCTCCGCGATGACGGCGCCGTGGTCTACCTCAACGGGCAGGAGGTCGCCCGAAGCAACATGCCGGGAGGTGACGTCGACTGCCAAACCCTGGCATCGGCCATCGTCGGCGGGGCCGCCGAGTCGACGTTCTTCGAATTCGCCGTCGATCCGGCCCGGTTGGTGGAAGGCCCCAACGTCCTGGCCGTGGAATTGCACCAGGGGGTCGTCACCTCGAGCGATGTCAGTTTCGACCTGGAGTTGGAGGCCACCCTCGGCGCCGACCCGATCGTGCTCGGCGAGTCGACCGTGGTCAACAGCCGGGCGCTGGAGGGCGGCCAGTGGTCGGCGCTCAACGAGGCGGCGTTCTACGTGGGCACGGCGGCCACGGCCGACAACCTGGCCGTTACCGAGCTGAATTACAACCCCCCGGATCCCACCCCGCAGGAGCTGGCCGTCGACCCGGCGTTCACCGGCAGCAGCTTCGAGTTCATCGAGCTGATCAACACCAGCGACACGCCGATTGATCTGACGGAGGTCCGGTTCGTCGACGGGGTCACGTTCGACTTCACCGGCGCCAGCGTCAACCCGGTCGCCCCCGGGGGACGGGTTGTGGTGGTTGCCAACCGTGCGGGCTTTGAAGCACGCTACGGAACCGGGATCCTCCTGGCCGGCGAATACGTCGGCAGTTTGAATAACGGCGGCGAGACGTTGGAACTGACCGACCGTTTCGGCCAGGCGATCGTGCGTTTCACGTACGACGACTCCGGTGCCTGGCCGGGGCGGGCCGACGGCAAGGGCAGCTCGCTGGAGATCGTCGATCCCCACGGCTTCGCTGCCAACCCCGACAACTGGCGCTCCAGCACCGAGTACGGCGGCTCGCCGGGAAGTGCCGGGCTGGGGGCGTTTGCCGACGTCATCGTCAATGAAGTCCTCTCACGCCCCGCCGATCCCGCCCCCGACGCCATCGAGCTGTTCAACACTTCGGGGGAGCCGATCGACATGGGGGGCTGGTACCTGAGCGATTCCAGCGGCAACTATCGGAAGTTCCGCATCGCCGACGGGACCACCATTCCGGCCGGCGGGTACCTGGTCTTCGACGAGAACGACTTCAACAGCTCCGGCGGCGTCGATCCCAACGACTTTGCGCTGGACGCCGACGGCGACGACGTCTGGCTCCTGCAAACCGACACCTCCGATCGTCTCGTCCGTTTCGCCGATCACGCGGAATTCGGCTCCGCACTCCCCGACGTGACCTTCGGGCGCTGGCCCAACGGGACGGGCAAGCTCGTGATGATGGCCGAGGCCACGCTCGGCTGGGAGAACGCCGGGCCACGAGTCGGCAGCGTGGTAATCAACG
>DATKXO010000329.1:0-20886 GCA_035528995.1 Phycisphaerae bacterium
AGACCGTCAAGGTGGTGCTGGTGGATGACGGCAAGGTGTTGGGCAAGAGCCTGGTGCCGGCCGGCATGGACACGGGCGCCTCGACGCAGCAGGCGTACGACGAGGCTTTGGCGTCCGCCGGGCTGGACAGCGCGAAGGTGGAAAACGTCATGGCCACCGGCACCGGGCGCAAGGAGTGCGTGCTGAAGAATCAAGAGATCACCGAAGTGGGCGCCGCGGCCAAAGGCGCTCTGAACCGGCTGAAGTCCTGCCGCACGGTGGTGGACGTGGGTGCGGAGGAGGGTCGCAGCATCCGTTGCGACGAGAAGGGCAAGGTGATCGACTTCGCGTTCAACGAGAAGTGCGCGGCCGGGGCGGGGACGTTCGCGGAGGGCATGGCCCGGGCGCTGCAGGTGTCGCTGGAAGAGCTGGGCCCGCTGTCGCTGAAGTCGAAACAGGCCGTTCAGATGAACGCCCAGTGCGCGGTCTTCGCGGAATCGGAGGTTGTGACTCTGATTCACAACAAGACTCCTCGGGAGGACATCGCCCGGGCGGTGTTGGACGCGGTGGCCAGCCGGATCATCTCCATGGTGCGCAAGGTGGGGTTCGAGAAGGACGTGATGCTGATCGGGGGCATGGCGTTGAACCCGGGCTTCGTGGCGGCGATGAATCGCGGGCTGGAGATGGACGTGCACGTACCGGAGGACTGTGAATACATCGGCGCGCTGGGTGCGGCTTTGGCGGCCCAGGGGCAGTCGAACTGATACGCTTGGCCTTGATGAGGAGGCAGGACCCTTGAGCGAGAAGAAGGAATACTGGCGCTGGAAGGAGTACCGTTGGCACGACGAGGGCATGGACTGGAAGAAGGCCGACATCATCAGCGCCGGGGTGGACATCGGTTCGGTGAGCTCCCAGGCGGTGATCATGCTGGACGGCAAGCTGTACGCGTTCAGCAACCAGCGGACGGGGTTCGACAGCCCGGAGAGCGCCAACCAGGCCATGACCTGGGCCATGGAGGGCACGGGGATGACCAAGGAGAACCTGGTCTACACGGTGGGGACCGGGTACGGGCGGGTGAACGTGCCGTTCGCCGACAAGGCGATCACGGAGATCGCCTGCCACGCCCGGGGCGGGAACTTCATGTACGGTCCCAGCGTGCGGACCATCCTGGACATGGGCGGGCAGGACTGTAAGGCGATCCGGTGCGACCAGCGCGGGAAGGTCGAGGCCTTCCTGATGAACGACAAGTGCGCCGCCGGGACGGGGCGTGGGATGGAGGTCTTCGCCGACCTGCTGTCGGTGCCCATCGAGGAGGTGGGCGAGCTGTCGCTGTCGGTGGAGGAGGAGCCGGAGCCGGTGTCGAGCACGTGTGTGGTGTTCGCCAAGTCGGAGGCGGCGGGCCTGCTGCGCGAAGGTTGGCCCAAGAACAAGGTGCTGGCCGCCTACTGCGCGGCCATGGCCCACCGGGTGGTGACGCTGCTGGAACGGGTCGAGGTTCAAAAGGAGTTCGCCATCACCGGTGGGATCGGCAAGAACAGCGGGGTGGTGAAGCGTCTGGAGCGGGAGCTGAAGCTGGAGGCGCTGAAGACGGACTACGACTCGCAGATCGCCGGGGCACTGGGCGCGGCGTTGTTCGCCCAGGCGCTGGAGATGAAGCGCCGCAAGGCGTGAGACGATCGAGGCCTGGAGCTTGCCACGCGGGGACTGCCGAGCATGATAGCGAATTATGGATACAAGGACGGCTCAGGCGACTACTTCATCGCCATTGATACGGACAAGTGCGACGGCTGCGGCGATTGCGTGCCGGCCTGCCCCAACCAGGTCTTCGTCGTGGGCGAGGACCCGAACGACCCGCTGTGCGACGAGCCGGTGGCCATGGTGGGCGAGCAGCAACGCAAGAAGTTGAAGTACACCTGCGCGCCGTGCAAGCCGGATCACGATCGTCCGCCGTTACCGTGCGTTCAGGCCTGCAAGCCGCTGGCGATCTCCCACTCGTGGTAGGCGTAGCGCTCGGAGGTTGGGGGTCGGCGGTCGGGGTCCGGGGAATGAGGCTGTAGGTCGACATGGCGAACATTACTCTGAACGGCGAGGCCTGTGCCGTGCCGGAGGGTGCGACGATCCTCTCGGCGGCGACGGCTCAGGGCACGTACGTGCCGTCGCTTTGCAGTCATCCTGATCTGCCGGTGTTCAAGGATCTGCCGCGTGCGGCCCGGGTGTTCCGCGGTGACCTCGCGCATGAGGACGAGCCGGTGTCTGAAGGGGCGTCGGGCGGCGCGGGGATTTCCGAATTGGAGGGCTGCGGGCTGTGCGTGGTCGAGATGGAGGGGGCCTCCGAGCCGGTGCGGGCGTGCCAGACGCCGGTGGCCGACGGCATGTCGATCTGCACCGACAGCGACGCGCTCAAGGCACTTCGCCGCACGAGCCTGATGAAGATTCTGGCGACGCATCCCCATGCGTGCATCACCTGTGCGCAACGAGAGGGGTGCAGCCTGGAGGATTGCTCGTCCAACGTCCCCAAAGAGGAGCGGTGCTGCAGCCAGTTTCACGACTGTGAGCTGCGCAGGGTTGCGGAATACGTCGGCGTCAAGGAGGAGACGCCGCGTTACCGCCCGGCGGCGGCGGCCGTGTTGGACGATGAGCCGCTGTTCTCGCGCGACTTCAAGCTGTGCATCGACTGCGCCCGATGCGTGCGGGCCTGCAACATGGTTCGCGGCGTCGAGGCCCTGGGAATCGTGCACCAGGATGGGCGGTTGGTGGTGGGCAGCGTGGCCCCGACGCTGATCGACTCGGGGTGCAAGTTCTGCGGCGCGTGTGTGGAGGTCTGTCCGACGGGATGTCTGACGGACAAGGACGCCAAGGCGGGTGACCGGGAGCGTTGGCTGCTGCCGTGCGTTCACGCGTGCCCGGCCGGCGTGGACGTGCCGGCGTACATCCGGCGGGTCGCGGGCGGTGACTTCGGCGGGGCGGCCGCGGTGGTGTGGCAGAAGCTGCCGCTGCCGCACACGTTGGGGCACATCTGCTTTCATCTGTGTGAGTTCGAGTGCCGGCGGGATCGGGTGGATGAGCCGATCGCTATCTGTGCGTTGAAGCGGTTTGCGGTGGAGGCCGGTGACGGGGCGTTACTGGCGGATGTGCCGAAGCCTGCGCCCAGTGGGAAGCGTGTGGCCGTGGTCGGGGGTGGGCCGGCCGGTCTTACGGCGGCGGTCTTCCTGCAACTGCGGGGGCACGCGGTGACGGTGTTCGAGGCGGGCGACGCGCCGGGCGGTATGCCGGCGCAGTCGGTGCCGTCGTATCGGCTTCCGCAGGCGGTGCTGGAGAAGGACCTGGCCGTGGTGCGGGGGCTGGGGGTGGAGATCAAGACGGGCTGCCGCCTGCCGACCTCCGACGCGATGCTTGATCTGTTGGAGCAGGACTTCGATGCCCTGCTGGTGGCCGTGGGCCTGCCGCGCAGCCGGAAAATCGACGTCGAGGGGAACGATCTGGCGGGCGTGTTGTGGGGGCTCGAGTTCCTGAGGGAGGTCAAGAGCGGGCGGACGTTCGATCTGGGTGAGCGGGTAGTCGTGGTGGGCGGAGGTAACGTGGCCGTCGACGTGGCCATGACGGCGCTGCGGCTGTCGCAGGGGGCGGTGCGGTTGTTCTGCCTGGAGAGCAGAGAGGAGATGCCGGCCCACGCTCATGAGATCGCAAAGGCGGAGGCGGAAGGGATTGAAATCAACTGCGCCTGGGGACCGGGCGCGATCGTCGAGGCGGGTGGCAAGGTCGGCGGCGTGGAGTTTCGGCGCTGCACGCGGGTGTTCGACGAGCAGGGGAAGTTCGCGCCTGCTTTCGACGAGAAGGAGCGGGCGACGGCCGATGCCGACAGCGTAATTCTGGCCATCGGACAGGCCCCGCCGGAGGACGTCCCCGCCGAGGGCGAGGGTGTCTTCTGGGCGGGTGATATTGCCGGTGGGGCGGGCGGCGGATCGGCGATTGCGGCCGTGGCATCCGGACGGTCGGCCGCGGAGCGCATCGACCAATACCTGGGCGGCGACGGGCGGCTGTCGGTTCCGCTGGGGGATCGGGAACCGCCGAGCGCGTGGATCGGGCGTGAGGAAGGGTTCGTGCCCCGGGCGCGGGTGCGACCGGCGTGCGCCAGCCCGGTCGAGCGGCGCACGGACTTCCGGCCGATTGAAGGCAGCTATTCGCCGGAGGAAGCGGTCTGTGAGGCCAAGCGATGCCTTCAGTGTGACCTGCGGTTGCTGCTGGGCCGGCCCGAGGCTCCTCCGGAGCGGTGGCAGGAATTCAATCGGGCGAACGTGGAAGAGGTTCCTGCGGTCGAGGGGGTGTACGTGCTGGCCGGGGCGGATAAGAAGCCGACGGCCATCAAGGGGGCCGAGGACGTCCGGGCGGCGTTGTTGGAGAAGCTGGAGTCGGGCGGTGAAGCGTGCCTCTTCCTCTGGGAGGGGGATCGGATGTATACCAAGCGCGAGAGTGAGCTAATCCAGCAGCACCTGAAGCAGCACGGCGAGCTGCCCGGCGGTGGAGACGATGAGCTGGACGACCTCTTTTGAACGGAAGGTTTCCCACCGCGGTGCTCGTGCCGCAGAGCGGCGTGACGACTGTGGTGGATCATCGAGGGACAACCACGTGGCGGCCGATCGAGCGCGGCAGTATCTGAACACACTCTCCGGGAGCATGCGTTTCGCCCTGGGGGACGAGGCCATCGCCTACGGCGCCCTGTTCGCGGGTTGCACGTTCTTCGGAGGTTATCCGATTACTCCGGCGTCCGAGGTGGCCGAGACGATGGCTCGCGAGCTGCCGAACGTGGACGGCTACTACGTTCAGTTCGAGGACGAGATCGGGAGCATCGCGGCGGTGATTGGAGCGGTCCGGGCGGGTGCGAAGGCGATGACGGCGACGTCGGGTCCGGGGTTCTCGCTGATGCAGGAGAACATCGGGTACGGCATCATGACGGAGACGCCGTGCGTGATCGTGGACGTTCAGCGCTCGGGCCCATCGACGGGTCAGGCGACGAAGCCGGCCCAGGGCGACGTGCTGCAGGCCCGGTGGGGGACGCACGGGGACCACGAGATGATCGCCCTGTCGCCGAACTCGGTGCAGGAGTGTTTCGACCTGATGATCGATTGCTTCAACCTGTCGGAGCGCTACCGGCATCCGGTGATTTTCCTGCCCGACGGCGAGATCGGGCACCTTCGGGAGAAGCTGGAGTTTCCCGAGCTGGACGACGTGGACCTGTTTCCGCGTGGGGGGGTGCATCCCGACGACGATGCGGCGTTCATCCGGCCGATGAAGGAGTTCGGCCAGGGCAAGTTCCATCACGTGACCGGGTCGACGCACAAGGAAGACGGGATGCGTGACGTGGTGTCGCAGAACGTTCACGAGGAGCTGATCACGCGGTTGTGCGACAAGATCGACAAGAACCGCCGGAACATCGTGCGGTACGAGGAGCGCTTCATGGAGGACGCCGAGACGGTGGTGGTGTCTTTCGGGGCCTCTTCCAGGCCGGCACTGGGGGCGGTGTTGCAGGCCCGTAGCGAGGGGCGGAAGGTGGGCTACTTCCGGCTGATCACGATCTGGCCGATCTGCGGCGAGCGGCTGGCGGAGATCGGCCGGCAGGTGGGCAAGATTCTGGTTCCGGAGATGAACCTGGGTCAGATGGCCCGAGAGATCGAGCGGTTCGTGAGCGTTCCGGTGGTACGGGTGTCGAAGATCGGCGGGGTTCCGCACAGCGTGCGGGAGATCCACGCGGCGATTGAGCGGGAGGCGTCATGACCGAACCGGGCCACAGTCTGCTCAACTACCTGCGCAAGGAGATTCTGCCGACCACGCACTGCCCGGGGTGCGGGTGCGGTCAGGTGCTCAACGCGTTCGTGCACGCCATCGACGATCTGAAGATGGACCCGGAGGATCTCATCTCGGTGACGGGGATCGGATGCTCGTCGTGGATACCCAGCCCGTACCTGAAATGCGACACGCTGCACACGACGCACGGTCGGCCGGTGGCGTTTGCCACGGGTGTGAAGGTGATCCGGCCGCAGAGTCACGTGGTTGTCATCGCGGGCGACGGAGACCTGGCCGGGATCGGCGGGAACCACCTGATCCACGCGGCCCGGCGGAACGTGGGCCTGTCCGTCTTCCTGGTGAACAACTACATCTACGGGATGACCGGCGGGCAGGTCTCGCCGACGACTCCGTTCGGGGTGCTGACCACGACGACGCCGTATACGAATGCGGAGTACCCCATGAAGGTGGCGGAGCTGGTGGCCGCCGCCGGGGCGAACTACGTGGCCCGCTGGACGACGTTTCACGGGCACTATCTGGTGAGCTCGATGAAGGAGGCGTTGCAGAAGAAGGGGTTCTCTTTCATCGAGATCATCTCGCAATGCCCGGTGAGCTACGGGCGTCGCGTGGGCCTGAGGGACGGGTTGGCGTTCATGGAGCACTTCAAGGACAACTCCCTGCCGGTGAGGCTGGCCCGGAACATGACGGAGGAGGAGCTGAACGGCAAGATCGTGGTGGGCAAGCTGATCGAACGTGACCGGGTCGAGTTCACCGAGACGCTGCGGCAGATCAACCAGCGCTGCGGCGCCGAGCGGGCCCCGGAACGGCCGAGTGAATCAGAGAATCGGGGCGACGAGTAGACTCAAGCGGCGGGTTTTGTCCGCCTGCGGCGGACGCACCCAGCCTACGCAATGGTGATTGCATGAACATCCGGCTGGCCGGTTTCGGTGGTCAGGGCATCGTGATGGCCGGATACGTGTTGGGACGTGCCGGGCTGCTGGACGGGCGGAACGCGCTGCAGACGCAGTCGTACGGGAGCGAGTCGCGCGGGGGGGCCTCGAAGAGCGACGTGATCATCTCCTCGGAGCAGATTCTGGATCTGCTGCCGACGGCCCTGGACGTGCTGGTGGCCATGTCTCAGCCGGCGCTGGACACCTACGTGGCCAGCCTCAAGCCGGAAGGCATCCTGATCTACGACAGCGGCCTGGCACAACCGTCCGACGGCGGGGTGCGGGCCGTGGGCGTGCCGGCCACCGCCGTGGCCGAGAAGACCTTCGGGCGCGACGTGGTGGCCAACGTGATCGTGCTGGGGTGTCTGGTGGGTGTCACGGGGGTGGTTTCCCACGAGGCGCTCTGTCAGGCGGTCAGCAAGAGCGTGCCGCCCAAGACGGTGGAGATGAACCTTCGGGCCCTCGAGGAGGGCATCAAGCTGGGGCTGGAGCGGAAGGAGCGTCTGGGGGAGCCGGGGGCGTGATCGAGGGGGCCTCCGCGGTGCATCAGCTCGAGGTGGCGTTCCAGTCCAGGGCCAAGGCCCGGTCCAGGTCGGAGACCCGGAAGATGCCCAGGGCCGTGCCGGTGCCGGGCAGGGAGCTGGCGTAGATGTAGTCGATGTTGACGCCGGCCAGGGACAACTTCCGGGCGATGTGGGCGAAACCTCCCGGGCTGTTGGGCATCTCCAGTGCCAGGCAGTCGGCACTGGCATAGGCCATGCCGGCGGCGGCCAGCAGCTCCTTGGCCAGGGGGACGTTGTCCACGACCAGGCGGACGGCGCCGGTGTCGGTATTGTCGAGGACGGCCACCGCCCGGATGTTGATGCGATGGTCGGACAGATGAGCGCAGAGATCGGCCAGGATGCCGGACCTGTTCTCGAGGAAGACGGTGAGTTGCTCGACCCGCTCGCGTTTGACCTTCATGGGGCTGGCTTCCTTGTGGCTGACACCGGGGCCTGGATGGAGGCGAGAATAACGCGAGGAGGCCGCCGGGGCCAGAGGGATTCGGCGACGGCGGCCGGCGGGTTGCCTGGAGGGCCGGGGGCGGTGGTGCGTCCGCGCCGGGGGAGGTGCCGGTTGCCCGGGGAGGGGGCCCCGTGTTGCAGGCGGCGTGAGCGGGTGCTAGCTTTACGTTTCGGGCGGAAAGGCGGTGCGGCTTGGGTCGTTACTACATCCTGCGTTCCGGCGACGTGATCGAGGAGCCGGACTACGACAAGTGGGCCCGGTGGTACGAGACCTCCTATCAGGAGGTTCGCGGGGTGGCCAGCAGCCAGGCGGCCTACGGCACGGTGGAGACGGTTTTCCTGGGTCTGAACATGTCCTTATCCAAAGACGACCCGCCGAAGCTGTTTGAGACCCGGGTCCACGGCGGGTGGTTCGATGATCAGTGGGAACGTTATTCGACACTGGAGGACGCCCGGGCGGGGCACGAGGCCTGGGTGGCCCGGGTCGCCGCGGCGGAGGAGGACGAGCTGCTTCCTCCGGGGTGCCCGACCTGGTAGGCGCTTGCTCCGGGCGCTCGCGCCGGGGCCATTCGATAACCGACACGTTCTTGCGTTCAACGGTCATCTACCAGTTGATTGGCGGGGGCCGCGACTCTGCAGACCTGGGCCACACGATCAACGGCCTGGCATTCGTGCTTATCGCCAACGCCCCTAACGAGGACTTTGCCAAGTAGACGGCCGACACCGAGCCGGCGCTGGCCGAGGCCGAGGCGCCGGCGGCCCAAACGGAGGGCGTGGACCTCGATCCCCACATTCGGGAGTTCGCCCGCCTGCAGGCCGAGTACGAAGGGGCCGTGAGCAGACCCGCGGCCAGCCCGCGGGAGACGTTTGAGACACCGTGGAAGGTGCCCGTCGACCTGTGGGAGAAGCGTCGGCTTACCACCGCAGCGCCCGGGAGCAGTGCATGGTCTACGCGCCGGAGTGGCTAGAGGGCCTCGACCTGCGGTGAGCCCAGGACGAGCGGACGATTCGCAGCCTCAAACGGGGCGGGCAGTGACGGACGTGGCTGCCCTGGCCCTGCGAGACCGCCCGCTTCATGCAACGTTGGGGAACACTTGCGCCGAGCCTCAGACCTGGTGCGGTGACCGGGTCCGTTCAACCCGCCGGACCGCACATTACGCTAAGAGGATCTTGACTCAAGGCAAGACACAGGCAAGCTACTACCCCGATTGTGCCGGCAGGATTCCCGGACTGTCGACTCTCATTTCCCTTTGTCGCCCGCCGGTCAATCGTAGAGTGGCTGCACGGTGGCAGTGTAGCTTCCGTAGACCTCCTCATAGTATTCCAGGGTTTCGTTGAGAGCAGAAAGGTCCGGCGGTTCGTCCTGCCATTCGCTGCACTGGCTAGAGGTGATCACGTAGCCGGCCTGTTCACTGCCCACGTCAAGTATGTTACCAACCGTGTTGATGACCAGCCCCCGGTTGCTGTAATGGATATCGCCGTAGATGTACTCCTCCTTGTTGGGGTGGATGCCCAGCAGGTAGCCGGTCGCGTCTGACTCCTTGGTCCACACGAAAACCGTCCGAGGATAGGCGCAGTAGCTGCCGCCGGATTCCGTGGTGACTGCTTCGATCGTCACCGGGATTTCGTTGCCGCACACCTCGACTCTGATCTCGCAGGCGTCGCTGGCGCTGGCCAGATAGTGGCCGTCCGCGTCATACTGCTTGACGCTGAGATACACGTGGCCCTCATACTCGTTCCAGATGCTGGCGTCGAAATACACGATCGGTTCGTCATAGAGGGCTCCGATGGCGTTTCCGGCGCTGTCGTAGAGCGGCCGGAACTGGGCAATGCCACCCTTGTCAGCCCACATGGGAGCGCTCCAGGAGTACTCGACCGTTGAGTCGGTCGGCACGGAGACCGAGGCGCTGATGGTCAGCTCGTCGTTCATGCACAGGTTCGCCTGCTTGGGAAAAAGCTCGACCTCGAGAACATCCGAAGCCGGCGGTGCCGGTTCGTCGTCCTCGCCGAACTGCACCTCTACGGTGTTGGACTCAACGAGGTCCTCTTGCACGAGGGCTCGCACGGTGGCCGTGCCTTCGACGGCACTGACCAACTCCACCGTAGCCACTCCGTCCGCGCCGGTGACCACGGGGTTGCCGGTTATGAACGTACCCAGGTTCGTCTCGAACACCACACTCTTGCCAGCCACCGGATCGCCGGTGGGCACCAGAACGTCATCCTCGGTCATTTTCTTCAACGTCGCGGTGATGAGGGACGTGTCGAAGCCGTTTGCCTGGACCTTGGTGGGGCTGGCAGACAGGATGATGTCATAATCGAAGAAGTCGATGGCCAGCTCGTTTTCGCCGCAGGTCATTACGTGATTGACGGTCTCGACTCGCAGTTCTTGGCCGGCGGCGTTTTGGGCGGTAGCGGTGAAGGTCACCTCGGAGCCCACCCGGAAGCCCACGATGACCGCGGACGAACCGGGTGTGTATTCCACGGGATTGGGAACCTCCAGAAGAGCGTCGGCAAAGGACGTCTCCACCGTGACTGTGGCAGTGTGCAGGGGCAGTTCGTTGGAGTAGACCTTGACCCAGCCGAAACAGAGCTCCAGGTCATTTTCGTCGCAGTCCAGGCCGAAGGTCTGTTCGGAGATGCCTACCAGGGTCCCCCCGGAATCCCAGGCCTGGGAGGTCACCGACAACTCGCCGACCAGGAAATCCTCGATGGTCTTGGTGTCCGCAGGATTCAGCGTAAATGGCGGAATAGGATCTACGGTGGGGTCCGAGTGTACAGCCTCCACCGCGACGCTTTGGACGGTCACGCCTGCTCGCGGGTACTCCGAGACCGAGAAGTCCGCCTGGGCCGTGCAGAAAGCAAGGTCCAGTTCGTTGAGGCCGGCGTGCAACTGCACGGTCTCCTGTCCGCTGGCCAGCGTATTGCCACCGCTGTCTACGGCGATGATCTTGAAGCGAGCCTCAGCCGGAACGATGTCGTCAAACTGGTGGGACGAGCCGACCAGCAACTCCCTGGCACCCACGCCAGCGAGGCCCGGCTCGGTGTAAGCCAACTCGATCCATATTTCATGGGTTCCGCTCGGAGCAGCAGCGGTATCCACCGTGAGCCCCACCCACCCCGGCAAGTAGAAGTTGGACGCGGTCCAATACCTCAGCGTCAACCTGGATTCGATACTGCCGATTAGATACGTGCGAGCGGCGTCCAGCGCAGTAGCGACTTGAACGTTGGTCTTCGGTTCCTCCTCCAACAGGCCTTCCAAAACGGCGACGATGAGGTCCTTGCCCTGCAAGGCCGGCCCCTTGTGATTCCATCCCCAGAAGTCTCCAGCGTTGTTGTTCGTAAAGGCGTGGTGGGCGGCTAGAGAGAAACAGGATAAGATGTGCACGTGGCTGGCGGGCAAGGTGCCCACCTGTTCTTCAAGCAGGTCGCTCCGCAAATAGATATCCTCGGCATCCGCCTCCAGAATGGGATCCGCATACATAAAAAGGATCATCTTGCCTTCGGCTTTCCACTGCTCGTACTTGGCCTGTCGATCGTCCCCGACAATAGGACTGTAGTCCACGTTACTGCAACACTGGAGGAAGTGCAGGGGCACGCCATCGAAGTAGTTCCATCCCCCGTGTCCGACCATGATGATGAGACCGTAACTGCCTAGATTGAAGAAGTCCTCCGGAGTAAGGTCCGTGCCCGCTTCGGTGCGAGCCAGAAGGTCAATGTCGTTGGAGGTCCATCCGTGGTCGGCGAGGGCGTCGCGGGCTTCCTCGACGGTATCGACGGCAATGGGGTCAGTGATGCCGGCTGCGGTGATGAGCAGAGCCTTCCTGGAGGATGGCGTAAGGAAGTCCGCTGCCATTGCCCTGGCATGTCGTGTCGCGGTTTGCGATTCAAGCGCGACTTCCGCATGCCCCGTTGGGAAAGCGGGCATAGTTCGCGCTTGGGTAATGATCTCCGAATCGATGCCTTGCCAAAGCTCGCTGAAATCGGTGGTGTCCAGGGCCGCCAATGTCCCATCTTCCATCTCCATGAAGATGGTCGTGCCATCCGCGGCCAGCGTCGCCGAAGTGATGTCGGGATATTCATCGCCAAGTTCCAGCAGGAGCTCGGCGCGGGCCTGGTCGAAATCCATGCTCTCCAACTTGGCTCGGCAATCATCGCGGGCACGGCGCAACGTCTGTACGACTTCATCCGAAAACAGGGGAGCGCCCCCATGATCGTCCGAATCCGGCTGGTCCGTGCCCGGGCTGCCCGAATTCCCGCCGCAACCGGCGATCAGGATACAGCAGGGCAACAGGACGGAAGTCCACAACTTAGCCGAAATCACATCGCTGCGTCGATTCCCCAGCATGAGTTGTTCCCTCTCTTCTCTGCTGTCTGTCGGCAGACACAACTTGGGATCAATCGTAAATGGGCGTTGTTTCGCACATGGCGCGCGCGAAGCGGGCCGTGCTCTTCAAGATCATATTTCGTTCTTGCGATTCCGCAGCGCGTAGTCCTGTCTTTGGACCGACATTCTCTAATGTAACCTCGCCCGGCCGCGCCGCCGGACCATGTTCGGTCATTGTACGGCGCCATCCTCCCGGTTACGCCTACCCCGCTTTCGAGCTTCCGGTCTAGCCGACATCTGCCAGAGGGGTTCTGGTTACACGAGGTTCGCAAAACCAACCAGACAGCTTACTGAAGCCAGGCATCGGACCCAACGCCTCTCCCCCTTATTCTGCCGGTTGCCCAGGGCTGTTTGCGGCGTTTTCGGGTGGCGCGATCAAGCGGCACTTTACGGGCAGCCTCCGTTTGGTTGCCTTGGAAGGCGGGGTCACCGCTCTTCTGTCCTGCGTCCAAGCGTCGTCGGCGCACCAAACCGCTGGATGCGATCGAGAATCATCGCGAACAACTCCCGCGGTACCGCAACTTCGGCCATATGAAACGTCATGTACTTCGCGTGCCGAACCACCTTGGGTCCGATCTTGATGAGTTTCTCCCGCAGTCCCGGCGCGCCGGGATCAGCGACCAGTGCTTCACGGGCCTCGGTAGCGCCAGGCGACGCAGGAAGTTGGCGAGGTTGTACGCCAACGCGAAGAGCTGAAGCCGTGCCTGGTTGTCCTTGAAGTTCCGGCACGACCGCCGCGTCCACTTCACGGCGTACTTGCCTTCCTTGATCCATTGCTGGGCGGTCGCGGGTCGAATCTTGACGGGGCATCAGCGACTTCCTAGATTGGCCGCCCACTGACCGATCCGGCTCGATACCCGTCGGGCAGCGGGGAGTTGTCGTGCGTTCCTACTTCCGCTTTGTAACTTCACATCCGATCCCCGTGTTGGTGCTGGTGGTCCTGCCGGCGGCGGTGTTGGGCGCGTTCATGCTGGTTCTGACGCGGGACACCAGCCCGGACGCGTTCATTCCTCCGGAGCACCCGGCGCTGCTGTCGAAGCGGGCGGTGTTCGAGGAGTTCGGCCTGACCGAACCGATCGTGGTGTGCGTGATTCGTGACGCGGAGGGCGGGGTCTTCAACCGCGACACGCTGGAGCTGATTCGCGAGTTGACTGAGGCCATCAGGAACCTGCCGGGTGTGGAGCCGGACGACGTGCTCAGCCTGGCGACCGAGTCGGGCGTCTACTTCCGGGAGGGTGAACCGGGCTTCGAACGGTTGATGGCGGAGGTGCCGACGGACCGGGCGGGTCTGGAGGCGTTGCGGGAGGACGTGCTGGGTTACGAGCTGTACCGCGGCACGCTGGTTGCGGCGGACGGGTCGGCCACCTGCATCCTGCTGCGGCTGCGCGACGATGAGCGGGCGGATCACCTTTACCGCACGCTGGAACGACTGGTTGGCGAGATCCCGCACGGGGACGAGCGGATCGTGGTGGCCGGCGAGCCGGCGGTGCGGGCCCACATGGGCACGGCGGTGTCGGACGACGCGCTGCGCATGAACTTCGTCTGTCCGGTGGTGATGGCCTTGCTGATCGTGCTGGCCTACCGGACGGTGCGCGGTTGCATTCTGCCGCTGTGCGTGATCGGCGGGGCGTCGGCCCTGGCACTGGGATCGATGGCGGCCTGGGGTGTGCCGGTCTACATCGTGACCAACGGCATCTTCGTGATCATCATGGCTCTGGGGGTGGCCGACTCGCTGCACCTGATGGGTCAGTATTACGAGGAGCAACTCGACCTTCGCGGTCGCAGCCGGCAGGAGGTGGTGGTCGATGCTTGCACGGCGTTGTGGTTCCCGCTGCTGGTGACGTCGCTGACGGACGTGGCCGGCTTCTTCGCCCTGTACCTGGTGGGGGTGATGCCGCCGATCCGGTACTTCGGGCTGTTCACCTGCGTGGGGGTGCTTGGGGCGCTGCTGTTCTCGTATACGGTGATCCCGGCGGGCCTGGCCGTTCTGCCGCTCAGGACGAGCGGGGCGATTCGCAAACGGTCGGCGTCCGCGGACGAGGCGGTCCAGGTGGACTCCGTCGGGCTGATCATGGGTCGCCTCGGTGGGCTGATCTGGCGGCGGCGCGGGATCGTTCTGGCGGTGGGGGGCGTGGTGATCGCCGTGTCGGCCTGGGGCGCATCCCGACTGATCATCAACGACGCCCGCATCCTGGCGTTCAAGGACAATCACCCACTGGTTCGGGCCACCCGGGCGATCAACGAACGCTTCGACGGCACGGCCGAACTGGACATCGTGGTGAGGGCGTCGGAGCCCGGGGCGATGCTTCGGCCCGAGGTGCTGACCCGGATCGAGCAACTCGAGAACTTCACCGAATCGCTGCCGCACGTGGGCGGGACGCACTCGGCGGCCGGTTGGGTCAAGCGGGCCCATCAGAAGATGCACGAGGAGGACCCGGCCTACTACGCCATCCCGGACGATGCGGACGACACGCGGTTCTATCTGGACGTGCTCAGCGCCCCTACGTCGCCGATGGCCCGATCGCTGGGCGAGGTCATCGACGAGACGTACACGCGGGCCAACCTGATCGTGCGCATGACGAGCAGCGAGTTCATCCACCAGCGCGACGTCGTCCAGGCGTTGCAGGGACACCTGGCCGAGGAGTTCAACGACGAGATCCTGCAGGTGGAGGTCAGCGGGCGGGTCTATCTGGACTACGAGTGGTTGGGGTTGATCCGGAGCACGCACTTCCGCAGCGTGGCTTTTTCGTTCGCCTGCGTGCTGCTGATGACCGGTTTGATGTTCCGCTCCGTTCTGGCGGGCGTGCTGTGCACGCTGACGGTGGGGTTGGCGGTTCTGGTCAACTACGCGCTGATGGGGTTCGGGCAGATTCCGCTGGGCGTGGGCACGTCGATGTTCGCCAGCATCGCGATCGGGGCGGGCGTGAACTTCCCGATCCACGTTCTGGACCGGCTGCGTGTGGGGCTGGGCGTACCCGATGCCGAGCCGGCGGCGGTGTTTCGCACGACGTTGACGTTTACGGGTCGGGCGTTGTTGTTCACCAGCGCCGTGGTGGCCGTCGGGTTCCTGCTGTTGTGCGTTTCGGAGTTTCGGACGCTGGTCCGGTTCGGGCTGCTGGTGGGCGCAGGGATGTGTGTCAGCTTCGTGGCCAGCGTCACGTTCCTTCCCGCAGCCGTGGCTGTCATCAGGCCGCGTTTTCTGTGGTCATCCCGTGCGGCGGCCAGGCGGTCCTGAGAGGGCCCAAGAAGCCCCCAGAACGGCATCCTGGAGGGATCCGGGGTGAGGTGGTAGCGGGCCTACTACCGCTGGAAGGGGTCCTAGGGCCTCCTAGCCATAGGTCTGGTAGATCCAGCTTTCGGCATCGCAACATCTGGCGTGCGTCGAAGTGATATCCTGGGAGTTCGCCCTTGTCGGGCAGGAATTCTGGCACGCATAACTCCCTTGGGTACATGTGGTTGGAGACTATGCCCGAAAACGTGGTGTTTTTGGTTTGACGGCGCCGATATCTTGGGGTACTAAGACACTTGCCCGCTATATGTTGTAGTCTGGCCCGTCGTCGCGCCTTGTGACGGCCAGGATGCGAGAATCGGTCCGTGTGGGGTTTACGTCGGGGTCTCGGACCGATCTTTCTGCGCGGGGTGCGCCCCGCCGGGCGCGTGAGCGCCGGTGACGCGGGGCGGGAGGTTGGTTAGAGGTCAGCTTGACCCTTTGTCGCCGGTGGTGGCGTGGAGAGTGTGATGTCGGGTGCGTTGATGGACCGAGTTTCAGGCGTCAGGGACGACGCCGACATCGACGAGCCGAAGCTCGCCGTAAACGCGCTCCGCGTCTTGCGGGCACGTTACCTGAAGAAGGACGGTCGAGGACGCATCGTCGAGACGCCGTCGGAGCTGTTGAGGCGGGTGGCCAAGGCGGTCGCCGACGCCGAGCTGCTCTACGGCGCCACCCCCGAGACCCGCAGCGAGTGGGAGGATCGATTCTATCGGTTGATGGCCTCGTGCCGGTACCTGCCCAACAGCCCGACGCTGATGAACGCGGGTCGGGAAATGGGCATGCTCAGCGCGTGCTTCGTGCTGCCGGTGGGAGACAGCATCAACGAGATCTTCGACTCCATCAAGCACACCGCCCTGATCCAGAAAGCCGGTGGAGGCACCGGCTTTGCGTTCGATCAGCTCCGCCCCACCGGCGACTACATTAGCTCTTCTGGCGGGACGACCAGCGGCCCGATCAGCTTCTGGCGGGCCTTCTCCGAGGCCACCAACGCCATTCAGCAGGGGGCTTTTCGGCGGGGGGCCAACATGGGGATGATGAACGTGGATCATCCCGACGTTCTGAAGTTTTTGTACAGCAAGCAGGACCTGACTCAATTCACCAACTACAACATCTCGGTCAAGGTGACCGACGAGTGGATGGAGGGCCTTCGGGCCGACCCGAGTTCTCCGCACGTGGTTCGGAATCCGCGGAACGGGGCCCGGTACGTGATTCCCCGGGACTCGTCGATCTGGGAGTACGACCTGCGTACGTTGATCCGAGTGGACGAGGCGGACCCGCCGGTGGTCGAAGAGCCGGTCTACACCAAGGGGGACGTCTGGGGGATCATCGTGGATCACGCCTGGCAGACGGGTGAGCCGGGGGTGGTGTTCATCGATCGGATCAACCAGGACAACCCGACGCCGCACGTGGGTCGGATTGAGGCGACCAATCCCTGTGGGGAGCAGCCACTGCTTCCGTACGAGGCGTGCAACCTGGGCAGCATCAACCTGAACAAGTTCGTTCTGGAGCCGGGCACGCCGGAAGCAACGGTCGATTGGGATGCTCTGCGGGAAACGGTGCACGAGGGCGTCCGCTTTCTGGACAACGTCATCGACGTGAACCAGTATCCGTTGCCGGAGATCGCCGCGATCTGCCGGGCCAATCGCAAGATCGGGCTGGGCGTGATGGGCTTCGGCGACGCGCTGTTTTCGCTGGGTTCAGGCTACAACAGCCGGGAGGGCGTGGCGTGGGGCGAGCGGTTGATGAAGTTCGTGAACGAAGAGGCCCACAACGCCAGCGAAGCGTTGGCGCAGCAGCGGGGCTGTTTCCCCAACTGGGCGGGCAGCACCTGGGATCGGCTGCACCAGCGCCCGATGCGTAACGCGTGTAGTACGACGGTGGCTCCGACGGGCACGATCAGCATGATCGCCGCTTGCTCGTGCGGGATGGAGCCGTTGTTCGGGCTGGTGTTCTACCGGAACGTGCTCAAAGGGCAGGACGACGGGCAAGGCCCGATGGCGGAGATCAATCCGATCTTCGACCGGGCCGCCCGCGATCAGGGCGTGTTTAGCGAGGGAATGATGGATCGCGTCGCCAAGGATGGCACCCTCGCTAACCTTGATGGCCTGCCGGAGTCGCTTCGGCGGGTGTTCGTCTGCGCCCACGACGTGGCCCCGGAGTGGCACGTGCGGATGCAGGCGGCTTTCCAGCGCCATTGCGACTCGTCGATCTCCAAGACGATCAACTTCCCGAACAGCGCCAGCCGCGAGGACGTGGCCGGCATCTACGGAAAGTGCTTCGACGCCGGCTGCAAGGGCGTCACGGTCTATCGCGACGGCTGCCGGCAGGATCAGCCGATGTCGCTCGAGAAGCGTTCCGGCGGGCTGAGCGAGTCCACAAAGGCCGCCGCCGCCGAGGCGGGCGCCCCGGTCGGCGCCCGCACGCTGGAACCGGTGGAGCTGCCGGAGATCTGCAGCGCGGTGCGTACGCGACAGATGACGCCTTTCGGCAACATGCACGTGCAGATCACGGTTGATCCGAAGAGCGAGCGGGAACTGGAGGTCTTCGCCCAGTTGGGCAAGGGCGGCGACCTGGCCAACAGCGACCTGGAGGCCATCTGCAGAATGGTGAGCCTGTGGTTGCGTGCGGGCGGGGCGCTACAGCACGTGATCCGGCAGCTCAGGGGCATCGGTTCGAGCCTGCAGGTGTCGACGAAGGAAGGCAAGATCATGAGCCTGGGCGACGGGCTGGCCCGGGCACTGCAGCGTTACGAACGGGCCAAGACCCGCCTGGGCCTCAGGAGCCTGCTGCTGGGAGAGTTCGATGGCGAGGGTCTGAAGCCCGAGGTCGTCTGCCAGCAGCACCCGGCCGGTCCGAACGGGAAGGGCAACGGCAACGGAAACGGAAACGGAAACGGAAACGGAAACGGAAACGGAGGGGGACATCCACTGGTGCGCCACGGTAGGACGGACGATCCGCCCGCGTCGGAACGGGCGGCGGGCGGGCGTTCGTCCCAATACGAGCAGTACAAGGTACGTTGCCCGGAGTGTCAATCAGCACTGAGATTTATAGAGGGATGCCGGATTTGTGAGTCCTGCGGGCATTCTGCGTGCTAGCGGGTGTATTGGGTCCGGTAAAAATTAGGGGAATAATTCGGAAAATATGTTTGGTCCTGACGTAAAATGTGATTAGAAAGAGGAACCTTTCCGGCGGTGAAACCGATATAAAGGTCGGGCGTACTGCCTGGTTTCGCCGCGGGTCAGACGCTCAGGACTCATAAGGTTTCATGGAGGGGCCGCTGTAAGGCGGCGTGTTTCGCGACCCGGTTTTTTGGCTTCTTTCCCCTCCGGAAAGCACCGTCGACGCCTTCGGGCGCACGGTGCTTTCTTTTTGCGCCTGTGGCTTCTGCGGCTGTGGCTTCGGCGGAATCGTCGGGGCCGATGACGGCCAGGTGATCCAATCGGGGGCTGCGGGTGCAGTGAGCAGGGTGCCTGCAGACGGGCCGGCGATGGCGCCATCTCGCGACCGCCGGGGTGGCACTGGCGGCCAGCGTGCTCGTCGGCGGGCGAGATGCGGGCTTGAATGCGGCTTGCCGGATGGCCGCGGTGCGGTATACTACGTGATTTCAGCCAGCCAACGGCGGAGGACCGCCAGGGGTTTCGAGGCTGAATGGGCGAGGAACTGGCCAGGAGGTTCTTGTGGCCGTCAGGCTTAGACTCAAACGGTTGGGGCGACGACATCGCCCGTTCTATCGCGTGGCCGCCATGGATTCCCGGGCCAAGCGGGACGGTCGCGTGATCGAGGAACTTGGGCACTACGATCCGATTGCCAAGGAAGAGGAGGCTCAGGTCTCCCTCAAACTGGAGCGGATCGATTATTGGCTGAGCATGGGCGCCCAGCCCAGTGATACGGTCCGTCGGCTGATCGAGCGTAGCCGCAGCCCGTCGGGCGGATCCTAGCCCTAGCAGCCGGTTGCCCCGCGATGCGCATCGACGTTGTGACGCTCTTTCCGGAGCTGTTCGAGAGTCTCCGGACAACGGGCATCGTGGGCCGAGCGCTGTCCGGAGGGTTGGTCGAGATCGTCTTGACCAACTATCGGGACTTCGCGCACGACCGTCACCGGAGCGTGGACGATCGGCCTTTCGGCGGGGGCAGCGGCATGGTGATGATGTGCGGCCCGGTCTTCGAGGCCGTCGAGCACATCGTGGCCGTGTCCGGCAGCGAGCCGTTGAAGATCCTGCTGACTCCGCAGGGTGAGAGGTTCAGCCAGTCGCTGGCGGCGGAGCTGTCTGGGCGGTCGCACCTGTTGCTGCTGTGCGGTCGTTACGAGGGGTTTGACGAGCGGATTCGGGAAGGGCTGGCTCCTCGGGAGGTATCGATCGGGGACTACGTGCTGTCCGGCGGGGAGCCGGCGGCCATGGTGCTGATCGACGCGATCGTTCGGCTGTTGCCCGGGGCGCTGGGCGATCCGAACTCGGCGGCGGATGAGTCGTTTTCGGAGGGGTTGCTGGAGTATCCCCAATACACTCGTCCGCGGGAGTATCGGGGGATGTGCGTGCCGGAGATTCTTCTTTCCGGCAACCACGCGGAGATGGAGGCGTGGCGTCGAGAGCAGGCCCGAACGCGGACGTTGGAGCGACGGCCGGATCTCTTGGACAAGCAGGCGTTGCCGGAGGATGGCCTGGGATCGGGATCCTCGCGGGAGCCGTGATTGGTCGCCGGTGGGCGGCCGACGACGAGGCAGTTGAGCATCAGGAGTGTTGAGATGAGTCACCCGTTGATCGACAGCGTGGAGGAGAAATGCCTCAGGCGTCGCGTGCCGGAGTTCCACAGCGGAGACACGGTTGACGTGTTGACGCGGATTCGAGAGGGGGGCAAGGAACGGACTCAGGTTTTCAACGGGGTGGTCATCGCTCGCGGCGGTCGGGGCATGAACGAGCGGTTCACCGTGCGTCGGATCGTGAACAACGAGGGTGTGGAGCGGGTGTTTCCGCTGCACTCGCCGTCGGTGGTCGACGTGGCGGTGAAGCGTCGTGGCAAGGTGCGCCGGGCCAAGCTGTACTACCTGCGCGATCGCGTGGGCAAGGCCCGTCGTCTGCGGGAGCTGCGGGTGAGCAAAGAGAAGCGTGGCGGAGCCGAGAGCAAGGCCGCCAAGTCGCCGCCGCCGGCAGAGGTGGCGGAAGGCGAGCCGGTCGCCGCGCCGGCATGAACCTCGGGGCCGCGGGCGAGAGAGCGGCGGCCAAGCACCTTCGGGGGCTGGGTTACCGGATCGTGGCCCGCAACTACCGCTGCCCGGTCGGCGAACTGGACCTGGTGGCGGTTGACGAGGACATCATCGTCTTCGTCGAGGTCAAAACGCGTCGGAGCAGCGAGGCGGCCGATCCGGAAGTCAACGTCACGCGGACCAAGCAGCGTCAGATCATCCGAACGGCCCGATACTACCTGATGGAGAAACGCGCCCAGGACCGCCCGGCGCGGTTCGACGTGGTAGCGGTGTTGATGCCCGAGAAGGGCGGAGCCTCGATCGATCATCTCGTG
>DATKXO010000330.1:0-22236 GCA_035528995.1 Phycisphaerae bacterium
CGACAACGACGCCCTACCGCTGGTGGAGCATTCGGAGGTTGACCGCGCGGTGATCGACGTGGTGGTCACGTTGAAGCTGCAGCAGGTCAAGATGCTGCCCCACCGGGACAAGATGCCGGCCCAGTTGTCGGGCGGGCAGAAGAAGCGGGCGGCGCTGGCCCGGGCGACGGCGCTGGACCCGGAGATTCTGTTTTACGACGAGCCGTCGGCCGGGCTGGACCCGGTGACGAGCGCCGCCATCGACGAGCTGATGATGGACCTGTCGAAGAAGCTGCAGGTGACGTCGGTGGTGGTGACGCACGAGATGGACAGCGCGTTTCGGATCGCGGACCGGATGGTTATGCTGGACAAGGGACGCGTGCTTCGGATCGGACCTCGCAGCGAGTTCGAGGTCATCCGCGACGCACCCCTGGAAAGCCTGGCGACGGACGATGAGCGGCTGCTGCAGCAGTTCCTCAACGGGTACAGCAGCGGCCCGCTGACCGACGCCCAGGGAATGAGCGAGTTCGAGAAGTTGATCGGCGTGCGGTAGAATCGGGACACGATGGCCAGACAACGCAGCGAATTCTCTCTGGGCCTGTGGGTGATCGTGGTCCTGGTGCTGTTCGTGGCGGTGGTCATCTTCATCGGCGAGCGGGGCTGGGGGCAGGCCTATCGGTCGTATACGGTGCGGTTTCCGGTCACGTATTCCCTGCCCGACGAGATCAAGGCGGGGGCCCAGGTCTTCTGCGGCGGCGCGATGATCGGGCGAGTCCACAAGGCCAGGCTGCAACAGGTCGAGGAAGACGGGGCGGCCGCTTCGCTGTATGTCTACCTGGACGTGGGCGTCAGCGACGTGGTGGAACTGCGCAGCGACTGCATCATCGTGGCTCGCGGGCCGTTGCTGGGCGGTGGCGGCAAGCTGATCATCGCGGACCCCGGGCGCGACGGGCGAGTGCTCGAAGAGGGAACGGTGATCGACGGATCGCCGGCCGGCTCGTTCAATCAAGCGATGGACTACCTCAACGCGGAGCTGGACCCGGACAATCCGGTCGGCCTTCTGGCGGCGGTCAAGGGCCAACTCGATGCGAGCGACGCCGGCAGCATCATCGCCAAGGTCCATGCTTCACTCGACGATCTCAACGCGATCACACAGAACGTGTCGCGGCAGGTCAATCCGGCGGAGCGCGACGTGCTGATCGACAAGCTCCACACGGTGCTGGACAACGTCAACGCTGCGACCGCGCAGTTGCGGGCCCAGGTGCAGTCCGACGCGGACGGCACACTGCTGGCCAAGATGCACACCGTACTGGACAGTGCGAACGCCGGTTTCCAGGAGGTGACGGGGCTGCTGGCCGAGGAACGCCAACCCATCCACGACACGTTGCAGTCGGTGCAGCGAACGGTCGACCTGGTGGAGCATGAGATCGCCGAGCCGATCGCCTCGGAACTGGACCGGGCCAACGCCAAAAGCCTGCTCAATCAGGTGCACGCCTCGTTCGACAAGATCAACGCCAGTCTGGGCGACCTTCAAGTGGTGACGGATCACACCCGCACGCTGGTGACATTAAACGAGGAGCGGGTCAACCGGTTGATGACGAACCTGGGCGAGACGGCCGCCCACCTCAAGAGCGCCAGCAAGGACCTGCGGCGCAATCCGTGGCGGCTGTTGTACCGTCCGTCGCTGGAGGAGACCAAGCAGCTCAACATCTTCGACGCCGCGCGGGAGTTCTCCGAGGCGGCGGCGCGGCTGGACGACTCGGCCACGCAACTGGCCGCGTTGATGAAATCGCATGACGGGTCGATACCGGCCGACGACGCTCAACTGGCCGAAATCCGCCAGCGTCTGCAACAGACATTCGAAGACTACGGCCGGGCCGAGGAGGCCCTGTGGAAGCAGCTCGACGTTCGCTGACACCGGGGAGGCATAGCTGTGTATGACGCGCTGATCGTCGGAGCGGGGCCGGCTGGTGCCACAATTGCGGCACTGCTGGCCCGCGAGGAGCGCAGCGTCCTGCTGGTCGAGCGGCAAGCGCTGCCGCGTAAGCGCACGCAGACCGTCTGGGTCAGCGCGGAGGCGGCGGCGTTGCTCGACACGGCCGGGCTCGATGCCAAGGCCATGCTCGGCCAGCCGTTTGACGACGTGACGTTCTATAGCGCCGATCTGGGCAAGACGGCCAAACCCGCTCTGGGCGGACCGGCGGGCTATCTGGTGAATCGATCGGCCTTCGAGCACGAGCTGGTCAAGGCGGCGGTCAAGGCCGGCGCGGAGCTTCGCGAGAACTCACGGGTCGTGGACATCGGGCTGTTCGAGCATGAGGTGGAGGCGAGGTTCGGCGAGGGCGAATCCGCTCGCGGGCGGGTCCTGCTGGCCGCGATGGGCTATCGCAACGACCTGGCCGGGCCGCTGTACCGCGCCGGGCAGCCACCGGCACCGCTGGTGTGGACGGCCCAGGTGGAGGCGGCGTTGAAGAAGTCGGGGCAGGCCAAGCCGGCGGTGGCGGTCGTCCTGGGGCTCGACCGTAACGGTGCGTTCGGACTGGTGATGGTGACACCCAAGCGCCTGGCCGTTGCGATCGGTGCAGGCGGCGGTCCGCAGCAGGTTACCAAGCTGTTTACCGAGTTGTGTCAGCGGCTGGCGGCTGGCGGCGTGGTTCCGGTCGATCTGTCGTCGGAGGCCGCCGAGGCCAAGGTGCGTCCCAGTCCGGCCGGCATCGCGCTGGAGATGGACACGCACGTGGCCAAGCACACGCTGATCATCGGCGAGGCCGGGGGGTTCGTGGCGGCGGCCAGCAACGAGGGCATCTATCCGGCGATGTGGTCCGCGCAACTCGCGTCCGAGGTCGTGCTGGAAGCGTTGGGCAGCAAGCACAGCCAGGACGTTTTAATGCAATTCGATTCGAAGTGGCGCATGTCCATGGCGGAGTATCTGCGGCCGCCGAATACGGACATTCAGTTTTTGCTGCCGCTGATCTTCTCGAACCAGCCGATGGCCGACCGGATGGGGGCGGCGTTCTTCTGCGGCAGGAACATCTAGCCCAGGCCTGCACGTGCGTCCCTTGACGCCAGGTGGCCGAGATTCGATCCGGTCGTACCTGTTGAAGCCGGGCTTAGTCGCCTGTCAGTGCAGATTGGCACTTGCCGTTGGGAAACGACGGTGGTACACTTGGATGGTGGCACACCTGTATCGGACTTACGGTCCTTAAAGCTTCCGGGCGCAGCCCGTCATCACGGTCGGTGGCAACGGAGTGCAGCGCGTGTTCGCCGACCCGCCTGTAGGCGCTGCCACTGAGGAACACGATGATTACGCTCCGCAGCGCATCTCTCGCTGTCCTCGGGCTGATCCTGTGCTCCTCGGCAGCCGAGCGAGACGATCCGGGCCTTGTCGTCGTTGTTGGCGAGCCCCCCGAAGGCGTACAATTTTACGTGCCCGCGGCCTCGTCCTACAAGTTTGACTATGACGCCGGTCGGATCTCGCTGTGGGACACGGTTGCCAAGGACAACCTGATTCTGCCTGGTGTCGAGTTTACCGCACCGGGCAGCCCCGGAGACTTCGATCTCGACGTTGACATCGACCTATACGATTTCGGGGTTTTCCAGGTATGTTTCACCGACGAGGGTGGCGGTCCTTTGGGGGCGGGGTGTGATACCTTCGACTTCGACTCGGACAGCGACGTTGACATCTCCGATTACGGCAGATTCGAGTCCCTGTTGACCGGTCCGCCTACACCGCCTCTCGGCGACCTGAACGCCGATGGCAAGGTGGGCCTGAACGACTTCGCGGTGTTCTCGGGGTGTCTCAGTGGCCCGCTAGTTGTCGTACAGGGCGACTGTGACCGCGACGGCGACGTGGACCTGGGCGACTTCATGTCGTGGGAGGGCTGCCTGAGCGGCCCCAGCACTGCTGCAGGGGCCCCGCGCCAGGAGAGAGACCTGGATGGGGACAATGACGTAGACCTCGTTGATTTCGCCCGGTTTCAGGTCTTGTTCAGCGGCGCGACGACCACAAGCCCGGAGTGCGACTCGGCCGACCTGGACGACGACGCTGACGTTGATCTTGGGGATTTCGGCATCTTCCAGACAGTATTCGGCGCCAGCCAGCAAGGGCCGCCGGTGGCCATCACCGTGTTTGTCGAGGGCCTCACGGTCAGCACCGCCCTAGGCGATGCAGTCATCACCGTACTTGTCGATCCCGATGGAGACGACGTTTTCGAGCCCGAGGCCACGCAGCCCATCACCGTTGCAATAATCGACCTTTCCCCGACGTCGGGCCCGATGGGCGCGGAGATCACCGTTGCCCTCCAGCCGGCGCTGTGTCCCATAGCGTTCGACTCCACAACAACGGCCGAGTGGACTGGCGTGTTCGATCCGTTGAGCGGCCCACCCTCCCCCGGTTTCACTACAACCTACGGTGCCGATCAAGTACACGAGTCCGGTGTGGGATCGGCGACTCTGATTGCCGGGGATGGAACAACGCCGAATCCACCGGATCCGACCAGCGTGCTGCTTCCAGGCACGTTCTCTGGGACGCTGACCTTTGACTTCTCCGGAGCGATGGTCGGCAAGGTATTTGGTTTCACCCCCACCGCGGCCCCAGCGGTCTTTGAGTCCATCGCGTACCTGGATTCCTCAGTATCGTCCGGGCCTCCCGTCCTGGATGGGGAGCCGGCAGACTTGCCCATAATCCTTTTCTCCATCCTTCCTGATCCCGTTCCCCAACAGAGTTCGCTCCTGGTCGCCTACTGGGCGCATCTCGCAATCGTTGCGCGCGTCGATGAGAATCCTTCGACTTTGGCGTACGGGCCGGCCTCGTTCGATGTGGACGTAGTCACGTACGACGAGACAGGAGCCGAACTTGACCGGAGAGGCGAGATCCAACTCACCTCGGTCTCAGGCGACGACGGCGATCCCGACTACATCACATACCATAGTGATCTATCAACGCCGCTTATATTAGTGGATGTCGCTGTTGACCCGTTGGCGTACCCCGATGTCATACTACTCCGGGCTGACGCTGGTGGTACTTCTCGTATCCTGTTGGAGGGCCAAGGACAGTGACCAGAAGATGCACACTCCCCCTGAGACGGTGGATGCCGCTTGCCGCCGTTGGGGGACTGGCACTCCTCACCGGCTGCCCAGAGAAGGCGACTGAGCCACCGTCGCCCGGGGTGGTCCCGCTCCGGGTATGGGTAATCCTGAGTGACAGGGATTCCGATCTCGGCGACGATCAGAATGTCGGATGCCGCCTCTCCCAGGTGGAGATCACTTCGTACATCCAGGCGTTGAGAACCAATACTCCGGCCCTATTCGGGACGAACGATCCCTTTACGTGGACCGGGAACGTCCAGAAGATATATGTAACTGAAGATCTCTTGCCTGGTCAGCGAGGCCAACCACGCGAAGTCGTTGATGCCGCCTACCTGATGGCATGGCTGTTCCTCGTCGAAGGCAAGTGGGCACCGAACCACCTCAATATATATTTCGCGGGGCATCTTGACCCTGGTACGGCCTATGCTTTGACCGTGGACCCGAATCCCAACCCTAACGTGGCTTTCATCGCCATCAATGATCGGGGACTGTTCGCTCCCTCAGGCCATGCAGTGGTGCTGGCAGATCACGTGCTCGAGCACGAAATGGGTCATTTTCTTCTGCGAAGGACTGGCCAATCCCCATACGACGAAAACGAACACGTCGAAGAGGGTTCCTATAATATCATGGAACGTTACTCTCCATTCCCCTTAGTGCTTCCTTCCGCGGAACAGCAGGAGGCAAAGACACGATTGGAGGGGACGGGCTGGAGGTTGCCGTGATGAGAATCATGATGTTGCCGTACGCATGTCTGCTCGGCGTGGCGAGCGTCACCGCCTCCTCGCCTGCGTCAGAATCGCTGGAGAGGCAGATCGGCAGGATCGCAGAGGTAGGCCTATCGCACGATCCCGCCATTGGGCTTGAGCTCCTTGAGGAGGTCGACAGTTCCGTAGCGGTGATCGAGGAGCCGTTTGTCGAGAGTATGTGCGCCGTCGTCAGTGACCCTTCTGTCCACGGCGCAGTCCGCATTGCCACGCTGGATTTGCTCTGTCGCAAAGTAGCCCCCAAGCGCGCAGCCAATGTCGCGGTTTCTATGCGCGACCTAGCCCGCCGGTACAGCGCGGAACGGCAGACCGGCAGGATGGCCAATACGGGACGAGAAGAGCTTTTCCTCGTGCCGCACCTGGTCCGCCAGTTCGTGGCATCGTCGGTGGTCGAACTGGCACAGCGGTTGGATGATCAGTCCCTACTTCTGGACTTTTACATCGAGATTGTGGCGGACCCAGCTTTTCCGTACGAAGACATCCGACGTGAGGCGGCAAGTCGAATCGCGGACAATCCGGCGAACAAGCATGTCCGCAAGGATTATGCGTACCGCGCAATCCGGGAGAACCCACAGTGGGTGGCTCCCGGGGTCTTCGATGAATTGATGGACGATGCGTTCGCGGACAGGCTTCGCCCGCTTCTCCTCACGGGCGAGCCGGGCATACGGAGTTTCAACTATTTGGCTCTCGGCCTGCTGTCGGAGTATGGCGATCGTGATACGGCACGTCAGCTCAGGCAATGGATTGCTGCGCACGAGGACCCCCAGGAGGCCGCGCGCAGGGTATCTGAACCGCTCTGGAAGATCGATGCTCAGGGAAACCCGCAGATGCTTCTCGACTACATCCGTTCGGACAAATGGGACAGCTACACGCGACGGGTATGGGCGCTAAAGACGGCTCTGCGAGTTGGCGTGCCCCCAGAGCAGATTCGAATGGCGATCCTGGAGCATGCTCCGAAGGCTTTGAATCACCGGGGGCTCAAGCACTCACTACAGCTACTCAAGCGAGAAGCTCTTCTGAGAGGCGTTCTGAGGCCGGACGATTTGCCCGAAGTTGAACCGCCGCCGAAGAACATTGCAGAAGCTCTGCAGCGAGTCCAGGCAGAGCAGCAGTAGTGCTCGTAGAAAGAGAAACGATGAGGTCCGGGCGAGCGCATGCGGTACATGTCCATGGCGGAGTATCTGCGGCCGCCGAATACGGACATTCAGTTCCTGCTCCCGCTGATCTTCTCGAACCAGCCGATGGCCGACCGGATGGGGGCGGCGTTTTTTGCGGGGAAGAACATTTAGCGGGTACGCAGAAGGCGAGTTCCTCACGTAGTCGTGCGCGGCGCCATTCCTGGACAGCCGGCGAGGCGCATCAAGATGCACCCTACGACCTCGCGATACGGGGCCTGCAGCACCTCGCGCGGCGTGTGTGTCCGCCGGGTTCAATGTGAGGGTGGCCGAGGCTGCGCGTGACGCGCGAGCGGGTCGCCTTGCCAGTTCGGGGGGGAGTGAACGATAATCGGCCGCGTGAGCGGCAACGGGCCAGGCAGGAGTGGTAGCGAGCCAGGCAAGGGTGGCAGCGGGCCAGGCGAGAGCGGCGGCCACGCGGATCGCGCGGCGGGCAACGCGGGCGCGGCGAGCGCGGGCGGCGAGGCTGCGGTGGAAGCGCGCAGCGCGGCGGCCGGGGGCGATGGCGGGGGGTCGCGGCATCTGATCATCGGGACGGCCGGTCACATCGACCACGGCAAGACGGCCCTGGTCAAGGCACTCACCGGGACCGACACGGATCGCCTTCCGGAAGAGAAGCGTCGCGGCGTGACCATCGAGCTGGGGTTCGCCCAGTTGGTGGCGGGGCCGTACCAGTTCGGCGTCGTGGACGTGCCGGGGCACGAGCGGTTCGTGCGGACGATGGTGGCCGGCGCGACAGGGATCGACCTGGCCCTGCTGGTAGTGGCGGCCGACGATTCGGTCATGCCGCAGACGATCGAGCACGTGGAAATCCTGGACCTGCTGGGCGTGGATCGTTGCGTGGTGGCCATCACCAAGTGTGACCTGGCCGACGAGGAACTGGTCGCCCTGGTGGAAGACGACGTGGCGGGGCTGCTGGAGGGCACGTCGCTGGCCGGTGCGGCGATGGTGCCCGTATCTGCAACCGCGGGCACGGGGCTGGACGAGCTTCGGGCGGCGCTGATCGCCGCCGCCAGCGACTTGGTCGAACGCCGTCACAGCGGGCCGTTTCGGCTGGCCATCGACCGGGTGTTCACCATTCAGGGGCGGGGGACCGTGGTGACGGGGTCGGTTCTTCGCGGGCGGGTGTCGGCCGGTGAGGCGCTCGAGCTGTGGCCCAACGGCGAGACGTGCCGTGTGCGTGGGCTTGCGTCACACGGCGAGTTTCTGGACATGGTCGAGGGAGGCCAGCGGGCGGCGCTGAACCTCATCGGCGTGAACCGGGATCAGATCACCCGCGGGTGCGAACTGGCCACGCCCGGCTACGTCAAGCCCACCGGTCTGCTCGACGTCCGGGTGCGATGTCTGCCGACGGCCGTGCGGCCGATCAAGTCGCAGGCGCGTGCCCGGCTGTGTCTGGGAACGCGCGAGGTGGTCGCTCGGGTGGTGACTTCATCGGGCGACCCGCTGACGCACGGACAGCAGGGCTACGCACAATTGCGGTTGTCGGAGCCGGTGACGGCCGTGTACGGCCAGCGATTCATCCTGCGCGATGAGACGAACACGCGGACGATCGGCGGCGGGGTGGTCCTTCGATGCAGCGACAAGCGCCGCCGCATCCGGCAGGCGGGTGAGCTGGCTGCGCTGACCAAGCTGGATCGCGGTGACGCCACCGAGCGGGTCGAGGAGGTTCTGCGTTTCGCCGGTTTCACTCAACCGGACGACCTGACGGTGGCCGCCCATGCCGGCGTCGAACCGGGGGAAGTGCCGACCATCTTGAAGGAACTGGCTGAGGCCGGGCGGCTGGTGCCGATCGAGCAGGGCGGGCAACAGGTCGTGGTGTCGGCCCTGGATTCGCTGGCCGGTCGGGCCATCCGCTGGCTGGAGCGGTTTCACCAGAACAATCCCGACGAGCCCGGCGTGCAGCAGGACGTGTTCATCGGCTACCTGAATCGTAAGAGCAAACGCGGTTTGGGGCGGCCGTTGCTGGACCGCATGGTGCGGGCCAAGCAGGTCAAGGTGCGCGGGCGATACGTCTGTCATCCCGATTACGCGCCGTCGTTGTCGGTGCAGGACGAGCGTTTCCTGGCGGAGATGCTGGCGGAGTTCGAGGCCGGCGGGTTTCAGCCGCCGAGCCTGAGCGAGCTCAAAGTGGCCGTCCGGGCTAATGCGCAGCGGATCGAGCGGCTGGTCAAGTTCGCGGTGGCCAACCAGCACCTGGTCGAGATCGACGGCACGATCTTCCTGCACGCCGCGCACGAGGAAGCGTTGCGTCGGCGCGTGCAGGAGATGATCGAAGGCGGCTCGGACGGATCGGTGTCGGCCATCCGTCAGGAACTGGGCAGCAGCCGCAAATACGTGGTACCCTTCCTGGAGTATCTGGATCGGATCGGGTTCACGCGGCGCGAGGGCGACCGTCGCGTTCTGTGTCAGGGTGAGTCATCATGACCCCCGAGCAACAACAGCTTTTGCGCGGTCTGCCCGCGGTCGGAATCCTGTTGGAGGAACCGCGGGTGGGCGAGTGGATCGAGCAGACTTCACGCCCGGCGGTGGCCGCTGCGCTGCAGGATGCGCTGGACCAGGTTCGCCGGCGGATTCTGGAGGGGCAGGCGGACGCGGATTGTGGGACCGAGACGGTTCTCGGCCTGGCCGAATCGTTGCTCCGCGCCCGGGAAGCGCCGTCACTTGTGCGGGTGGTCAACGCGACCGGGGTGGTCCTGCACACCGGACTGGGGCGGGCGCCGCTGCCGCGCGAGGCGGTGGTGGCGATTGCCGGGGCGGCCGGGGCGTACTGCAACCTGGAGTACGATCTGGACACGGCCAAGCGCGGACGGCGTCAGCGGCACGTGGCCGATCTGATCTGCCGGTTGACCGGTGCCGAGGCGGCCACTGTGGTCAACAACAACGCGGCGGCGACGCTGCTGGCGTTGAGCGTGTTGGCGTCCGGGCGCGAGGTTGTCGTCTCGCGCGGTCAGTTGGTGGAGATCGGGGGGAGCTTTCGGCTGCCGGAGATCATGGCCGCCAGCGGAGCACGGCTCCGCGAGGTGGGCACGACGAACCGTACGCGCATCGGCGATTACGAAGCGGCCATCACCGACGAGACCGCGGTGCTGATGCGCGTGCACACCAGCAACTACCGGATCGTGGGCTTTACCGAGGAGGTGCCGATCGGGCCGATGGCCGAACTAGCCCACCGATTCGGGCTGCCGGCCGTGGATGATCTGGGTAGCGGTGCGATGTTCGACCTGGGCGAGGTGGGCCTGCCGCGGGAGCCGTGTGTGGGAGACTCGCTGTCGGCGGGAGCGGACCTGGTCTGGTTCTCCGGTGACAAGCTGCTGGGCGGGCCGCAGTGCGGCATCATCTGCGGGCGAAAGGAACTGATCCAACGCGTCGAGTCGCACCCGCTGATGCGCACGTACCGGGTGGGCAAGCTGACGCTGCTGGCTTTGGAGGCGACGTTGCGGCACTACGCCGATCCGGCCGTCGCCGTGCAGCGCGTGCCGACGCTGGCGATGCTGGCCGCGGGTGCCGACGAACTGGCCGCTCGGGCGGAGGCACTTGAGCAGAAGCTGGCGGCGGCCCTGCCCGGCGAGTCGTTCCTGGTGTGCAGCGACGTCTCGTACGCGGGCGGCGGGTCGCTGCCGACCGACGCGCTGGAGACGGTCGTGGTCCAGTGGCGGCCGGCCTGTGCGGGGATTGACCGGATCACGGGGGCGATGCGGGCGGTCGCTACGCCGGTGATCGCCCGGGTCCGCGACGACGCGATCATCTTCGATCTGCGGACCGTCAGCTCATACGAGTTCGACGACGTAGTCGCGGCGGCCAAGGCGGCTTGCGGTGACAGCGACGATGATTAACAGTCGGCGTTGACCGGTTGACGTCGCGTTCGCGAGCGCTGTTAGTGGCAGCCGGACTGCACGCTGACCACGCCGCCGGTCAGAGTGAGACTGGCCGGTTGATCGTTCTGCTCCAGGCTTTGCAGCCCAGGGCTGAAGGCCACTTGCTCGACTCGTGCCACCAGGCGCACACGGACCCCGACCCGGCAGTTGACCAGATCGTCCGCAAGGTCGTCTGCGAAGTGGAACGATACCCGGTGTGCGGCCTTTCCCCCGTTGTTCTCACCATCCTCGGCCGTAAGCAGGTAGCCGCCGCTTTGGGCTTCCTCGATGTTCTTCACGTACAGTTGCAATGTGAAGTCTCGGCCCACGAAGAGACCGTTGATTTCGTTGGTAGTCTGGGTGCGCAGCGCATTGCGATGAAGACTAGTCATGTCCTGCGCCTGAGAGCGGTGCTTGCCCACGACGCGTTCGAAGTCGCGGATGGCGTCGCTCAGCACGCCCGGGGGGCCGCTTGGGGCATGACTTCGCCCCTCAGAGGCCGATTCAGACGCGGCCCGGCGGGTGGCCATCTCAGCAAGCAGGTCTCTGGCGGTAGCCAGGTGTGCCAGGGCCAGCTCTCGCTCCTGGGCAAGTCGGTTGATCTGGTCATCCGCGGTTCTTGTCGTTTGCTCTATGCTGCTCTCCATCTTGCTGATCTGCTTTCGGAGGTCGTCATCGGCTTTGACCGCTTGTTTGCGGTACTTCTCGTACCTCTTCTTCTCCTTCTGCTCGTTCGATCTCCAGTGCGGTTTATCGTACATATCGGCCTTGTCGTGTGCTTCCTTGGCGTCGTCCTCAAGCTTGCGTATCTTCCGGTTATGCGCGACCTGCTGGCGGGGGAGCCCCGTGACCTGTTGCAACGTGGTTTCACATAGTGTCAGACATTGCTCGACGCATCGTATCGACGTCCGCAGCGCGATGGCGGCATCTTCGCACTCTTCCGGCGGGCGGAGGGCGAAATCCTTGAGGCTATTGGAGCCGATACGAGCTTCCACCAGTTTCTTATACTTGAAATTCTCGGCCACAGCTCTGAACTTCGCCGTATACCTCGTCCACTCATCTACAAACTCGTCGCTGCCGACCGGGCGATCGCGGGGGGCGAGAGGCGGACTGGACGACTCCCCGCGGCTCACGCGCTCCCCTCCGTGTTCGTCAACGTACGTACTGACGTACTCGCGCCAATGGCTCAACCACTGGTGCTGATCCGGCTCCTTCTCTTCCAGTGCGGGCCTGACGAGCCCCTCATACTCATCGAACATCTCAAGCAGTTCTTGCGGCGCCAGGGAGCATTCGTAGATGAAACGCTTGACTTGGTCCTTGTGAAACTCCTTGGTTTGGCCGTCATCGGTGACGATGGTGTACACGTCCCCCTCTTGGGTGACCGTGCCGGACAGCTCCGTGCCGTCTTCTAGAATGAGCATGTCCGCTCGGGCGACGAGCGAGACGGCCAAGACGAGTAAGACGCCACAAAGCACACTCTTGATCGACATGACGTGTCCCTTCCTTCATTGCGCCGTTGGCTGCGATCCGGACACCCGTTTGCAGGCTGACCCGATGCAACGCACAGAATGAAGTTGAAGCGCGCGCCGGCGACAGGATCAGACCGTGACAAGCCGCACTGCGGCGCGCTGTTTCGCTCGACTGAACGGGCAGGCCTGCACTCTGCAGGGAAGCCCCGCCGGGCCAGCCGAGCCCGCTCAAGGCCCGATGCGTCGTTGCACGAGGACCTCGACCAAGGTGATACGAGTGTACCGTGCATGCGTTGGGACGGTCAAGTTCGGGGCGCCGGAGTTCCAGCGACACTGAACACGCCTGCGTGACAAGCCGTAATCGAGGCCGCAGGGGGGTTCGCGCTTGCAACCAGGGCATCCGGGGGTGACAATCCGGCCTCGGCGCGGTAGGTGGCGCGGCAGAGCTTTCAACGGGAGGTGCGTAGCGATGGCCCGTAGTCGGTGGCCGATGCATCGGCCCAGATGGCGTCCGGCCTCGATCCTGGCCCTGGCCGGTGTTGCAGTGGCTTCCTCGTCGTGGTTGATCGTCGCTTCGCCGGGCAGCGCAGAGCTACAGGGCTCGAAGCACGATTTCACCAGCACGGAATGGTCCGGCGGCAGCGCCTGCCAACCCTGCCACGTCCCACACCGGGCCGACAAGCCGAAGTCGCCGAGGTGGGGCGGGCCCTCGACCATCCGCTCGGACCCACCGGCCGACCGCGGTCGCCCCGGCGAGACGAGCCGGATGTGCCTGAGCTGCCACGACGGGACCGCGGCCCGCAGCATCTTCGGAGACGAAACCACCGGGCTGGAGATGCCGGCCCGGGCCCGGATCGGTAACAGCGGCCACCTGCGGAACGATCATCCCATCGGGGTCCGTTACCCGATGGGCGATCGGAAGTATCAGCCGCTGTCGAAGGTGGAGCAGAACGGTCGGGTGCGGCTGTTCGAGAGCGTCAAGAAGGTCGAGTGCAGCAGTTGCCACGACCCGCACAACAGCTACGAGGAGCCCTACCTGCTGGTCATGCCGAACGACGAGAGCCAGCTCTGCACCGCGTGTCACCGCAAGTAACGTGCCTGTACCGTGTACAGACTACCGAGGGACATGATGCGACCCCGTAGAAGCCCGGTCATTGCGGTGGTCCTGAGCGTTGGGCTGATCGCCTTTTCGGTTGCCGGCTGCGGTGAGCCGATGCGGCGCGGCGGGCAGGCCTTCGGCCCGTGCTATCCGCCGCCGCCTCACACGGCCCGCGTGCAATACCTGCGCTCCTTTTCGGGGGGCAGCGACTTTGGGTACGAGGGCGGCAGTGTCTGGCGTCATCTGTTCGGCGGCCCTTCCGAATCGCACGGTAACCTGGTCAAGCCACACGGGCTGGCCGCCACCGCCGGGAAGCTGTACGTGTGCGACAGCGCCCAGGGTGGCATCTTCGTTTTCGACTTCGCCGCGGGCAGCTTCGACCGTTGGGATGCGGCGGACGATGCCCTTTCCACGCCGGTGGCGGTCCGCGTCACGGACGCCGGTCAGGTCCAGGTCTGCGACGCGGGGCGCGGAGCGGTGGTGTCCTACGACTCGGGCGGCCGACTCCTGGGGCTGGTCGATCTGAACACGTTGCAGGAGACGTCGCCCGGCGCATCGCTTCCCGAGGCATTTCGGCCGGTAGCGCTGGCGGACGGACCCGAGGGTACGACGGCCGTGCTCAACGCCGCGGCGCATCGCGTCGAGTTGATCGACCTGCCCGCGGGGCGGCACGTGGGCAGTTGGGCCGGCCCGGGAAGCGGATCGGGCAAGCTGTACTACCCGGCGGCGATGACTCGGGCGACGGACGGCGACCTGTTGGTGAGCGACCGGATGAACCGCCGCGTCGTGGTGCTGGGGCCCGATGGCTCGCCGGCCGGCGGCTTCGGAGACGCCGGAGATCAGCCCGGCTACATCGCCCAGCCCAGGGGTGTGGCGGTTGACGAGTACGACACGGTGTATCTGGTCGATTCCCAGTTCCCCGCGGTTCAGCTCTTCGACCGGGAGGGGGAGTTCCTGATGGGGCTGGGGTATGGGGATCGTGCCGGAGCGGATCTGTCGCTGCCGGCGGGCATCTGCCTGGACCGTTCCTGCCTGCCGTACTTCACGGATTGGATTCGTCCCGGTTTCGAGGCGGAATACCTGATCTTCGTTTCCGACCAGTTGGGGGCGTACCGGGTGCACGTCTATGCGTTCGGAAGTGGAGCGACGCCTCCGGCAGAGGAGGCCGGGACCGCCGTGGCGAGGAACCCGCAGTGAAACCGCCGAGCAGGTCAACGTCAAAGCAGTGGATGTGGCGCGGCGTCTGCGTGGGGCTGGTTTGCACGGTGCTGATGGTCGCCTGTTCAGAGCAGCAGCGGCAACGATTCCTGGTGACGTTCTTCGACGGTGTTCCCCAAGGCGATGCCGCCACCGAGGGAGGCGAACAACCCGGCGTTGATGCGGTGCCTGCAGACCGCCGGACGGCCGCCGGCCCGACCGCGGAGGAGGAAACCGGCACGTTCAGGGACATCTCCGCCAACCATGCCGATTTCGCCACGGACTGCCAGGCCTGCCACGGTCCGGGCGTGATCGTGACCGGCGTGCAATGCCGCGAGTGCCACGACGCCGGGCTGCATCGGGGCGAAGAGGTGGACGTGACCTGCGGCCGGTGCCACGTCGAGCACCGGGGCCTGGACGCCGACCTGACCCGGGTGCCCGCCGACCGGTGCGCGGCGTGCCACGACCGGCAGCCGTTCGAGAAGGAACACGCCGAGTTCGGTCTGATCGAGAACGCCGAGGCGGCCCGCAAGGCGAAGTACGCGGCCGGGCTGGAGGTCTTCCACAGCGTCCATACCGAGGACTCGGAATGCTCCGAATGCCACCAGCCGAGCGGTCGGCCCGAGGTGGCGTTCAAGCCGGTCACTTTCGCTGACTCATGCGCTACCTGCCACGAGTTGGACGAACACAAGGCCGTGCCCGAAACGCCCTGGGCCGAACTACGGGAGAAGCTGCCGGAAGGTGACGGGGCCGACGCCGTCCTGCTGGCCGAGGCCCGCTGGCAGCAGCAGCGCGCGGCCCTGAAAGACCGGCCGGAATGGGCCGCCATCGAGGAAGTCCGCGAGGCCCTGATCGACGACGGCCTGGAAGAGTGCTTCCGCTGCCACTCGTTTGTGGAGAAAGAGGTTGAGGGCAAGCGGACGCTCGCGGCAGCGCCGGTTCGATACCGCAGCCGATGGTACACATCGGCGAGGTTCAGCCACGGCACCCATGCCGAGATGGACTGCGACGGCTGCCACACGGTCGCGGAGGACACGGACGCCGAACTCGGCCGCCTCATGCTGCCCGGCAAGGAAGTCTGCGCCGAGTGCCACAACGCAGACGGCGTCTCCAACGCCTGCTCTACCTGTCACGTGTTTCACGGCGAATAGACAGATCCGCTTTGACGACAGACGCGGTGGCTAAGCGCGGTCGGACGGGCTTGCGCGCCATCGCGCGAATCACACCGGTTACAGCTTGATTATGCCGATTGGGTGTCCGCTAACTGGGCGTCTCTGCGACGACATAGCCCGCGCGAGCTGAAGCTCGCGGCTCGGGAAACGGCGGACTCATCGTGGAACCGGTATCAGTCGTCCGAGACGAGGTCGAAGAGCGTGCGCAGGGTCGCGGCGTAGATGTGGGCTTTGCCGTCCTTGCCCTTGGTGTGCAGCGTTTTGGTCGGAGCGTGCATGACCTTCTTGATCACCCGGTGGAGCATCTGCTCGATCAGCTCGCGCTCGTGATCGGTGCAGTCGGTCAGCTTGGGGATCAGCCACTCCAGCTCGCCCTGGCCGATCTCGGCCAGATAGGCGTTGAACGCGGAGATCACCGGCCCCACGTCCCGCTTGCCCTGCCATTGGACGAACTCGAGGACGGCGGCGTCGATGATCTGCTCGGACTCGGCGATCTTGCTCTGCCGTTCGGCGGCGTGCTGGTCGGTGACCCGCTGGAGGTCGTCGATGTCGTAGACGAACAGCCCCTGCAGGTCGCCGACGGCCGGGTCGATGTCGCGGGGCACGGCGAAGTCGATCAGCAGCAGCGGTCTGTACTGACGCCTGGCGGGCACGTCGGCGGCCGTAGCCTTGGTGATGATCGGATCGGGCGACCCGGTGCAGCTCAGCACGATGTCGGCGGAGGCGATCAGGCCGATAAGGTCGTCGAACGGTTGGGCCTCGGCCCCGATGCGTTCGGCCAGCTCCTGGGCCCGACTGAAGGTGCGGTTGGTGACCAGCACCCGCCGAGGATTGAACTCGATCAGGTGTTTGAGGGTCAACTCGCCCATCTCACCGGCGCCGATCATCAGGGCGGTCTTGTCGTTGAAGTGCGAGAAGATCTGGCGGGCGAAGTCGACGGCGATGCTACCGACACTGACGTGGCCCTCGGCGATCTGGGTGCGGCTGTGTACCTCCTTGGCGGCGTTGAACGCTCTCTGGAAGAGCGAGTCGAGCCGGCGGACGGCGCTGTTGCCCATGGCCTCTCTGGCGACCTCCAGGGCATGCTTGGCCTGAGCGAGAATGCCGGACTCCCCCACCACCATCGAGTCCAGGGACGAGACCACGCGGAACAGGTGCCTGACGGCCTCCAGGTCCTCGTAGTGGTAGACGCACTCGGTGAACTCGTGTGGCGGAATGTCCCGCACGTCGGCCAGGAACTTCACCGCCTCCTGAAGGCGCGGCTGGGCGTAGACCGGACGGGCGAGATACAGTTCGGTCCGGTTACAGGTCGAGAGGATCAGCGCCTCGGCCTCGGCGTGCTGCTCGCGGAATCGCTGCAGGGCCGCAACGCAACTCTGGTCGTCAAAGGCCAGCCGCTCGCGCACCGAGATCGGGGCGGTGCGATGGTTGCAGCCGATGACGATGGTTCTCATCCGTGCACCACGCTGAGCAGGTCAATGACCAGGAACACCGCGACCAGCACGGCACCGCTGCCCACCGCCATGAATGCGGCCTTGCGCCCGCGGAAGCTGGGCACCAGCCAGGTGGCGGCGAGGGCAGCGGCGTAGGCGGCCCACAGCGCAAAACAGGCCACAATGACCGTGTCCGTCAGCCAGTTCGGGCGATGCGAGGGGGCCAGGTGCATGGCCTTGCAGATCCCGGTCAGGATGCCAAAGGTAAACAGCCCGAACCCGATCAAGGTACACCAGCGGCCGATCCGCTCCCAGGATTCCAACGGGGCGAACCGCCCGATGATCGGGGAGGGCTGCTTCTTACGCAGGATCCGCACCAGGGCCAGATACACGCCGCCGGCCATTCCGGCCGTGATGAAGAACGTGGCGCTGGCCACGATGGCAAGTTGATGTACGACGAACCAGGCGGCCGTTTCCGGAGCCTCCGGCACGTCCAGGATGATGGTGAAGGCCCCGATCTGAAGGATGGCGGCCACGGGCAGCAACAGCCCGTCCAGCCCGAGGACCCCGCGATGCCCCTGGGAGAGCAGCCCCATGGCGGTCAGCAGGGTGGCCAGCAGGACCGTGCAGTTGAATTGGGTGGCCACCGCATGGTGCAGCCCCATGTCCGCCACCCGCCAGCCCAGCAGGATCAGGTTCAACACGATGATAGCCACCATCATGTAGGGCAGGACCTTCCCGCGTCCCTGGGCACGGTAGCGGATACGCTGGGCGATGGCGCTGCTGGCGATACCCAGTGCGACGGTGGAGAGAACGGCCAGCATGAGTTGTCCGGTCGAGATCATGTTGCAGAAGGCTCCGCGGCCCGCCCCTGGCGAGGGCAGGCCAAACGCCAGCGATCGTAGGTCTGATCCGCCTCGCCCGCATTCTTCCGTGGCGGCATCAGAACGAGGCCCGAACGGCCAGTTTACCACACGATGCCGGCAATGTGGACCGTCCCGGTGCCGGGCGGGCGGCCGGCGACGCCACGGGACCCGGGTCTTTGGCGTGGGATTGGGCGGGGTGGCGACAGCGGATACCATGCCCGGCCAGGTGCCGGCGGGCGCAGCCGGCGCAAGCAGGCCCGGCGGGTGGGCAGCGGCAAGCAACCTTGCGGCCAACCCGGCGACGCCTCGACAGATCAACGACACAAAGGAGACCTCCCATGCCCCATACGCGCCGGACTTTCCTGAGATACGCCGTGGGCGCGACCGCAGCGGGCTACGCGTTCTTTCGCGGTGACTCGGTGGATCAGGTGCGGGCGGCGGTCTCTGCCGCCGGCGACACGCCTCCGGACCGGCTGGCCGGTGACGAGGACTTCTGGTTCGAGGTTCAGCAGGCCTACACCGTCGATCGCAGCCTGATCAATCTGAACAACGGCGGGGTGAGTCCGTCGCCTCGCGTCGTTCAGGACGCCATGCGTCGGCACCTGGAGTTCTCGAACCAAGCCCCCTCCAAGAACATGTGGGAGGTGCTCAAGCCGCAGGTCGAGTCGGTGCGGCGCCGGCTGGCCCGGCACTTCGGCTGCGACCCGGAGGAGATGGCCATCACCCGCAACACCAGCGAGGCGCTCGAAAACGCCATCTTCGGCATCGACCTGAAGCCCGGCGACGAGATCCTGACCACCAGCCAGGACTATCCCCGCATGCTGAACAGTTGGAAGCAGCGCGAACTTCGCGACGGCGTGGTGCTGAAGATGTTCCCGGTGCCCGCACCGGCCGAGAGCCCCGAACAGTACGTCGACCTCTTCGAGCAGCACATCACGCCGCGGACCCGCGTGATCCTGCTGTGCCACACCATCTTCCTGACCGGGCAGATCCTTCCGGTGGCCGACGTCTGCCGCATGGCCCGTCAGCGGGGCATTCTCACGATCGTCGACGGCGCCCACGCCTTCGCCCATTTCGCGTTCAAGGGGGGCGACATCGGCTGCGACTACTACGGCACGAGCCTGCACAAATGGCTCTGCGCCCCGCACGGCACGGGGTTCCTGTACGTCCGCAAAGACCGCATCGCCGAGACGTGGCCTCTGATGGCCGGCAATGACCCGCACAGCAAGGACATCCGCAAGTTCGAGGAGATCGGGACGCACCCCATCGCCAACCGCCTGGCCATCTCCGAGGCTCTGACCTTCTACGAAGCCCTGGGGGGGCGCCGCAAAGAGGCCCGCTTGCGCTATCTGCGCGACCGCTTCGCGCGGCGTCTGGACCAACATCCGAAGGTTAAAACGCTGACCAACCTCGATCCGGCCCACTCCTGCGGCATCGCGACACTCTCGTTCGAGGGCCTGGACCCGGGAGAGCTGATGAACCACCTGTGGAAGCGGCACCGGATCATCGTGGTGGCCATCAAGCACGAGGAGGTCAACGGCCTGCGCATCAGCCCCAACGTCTACACGACGCCGCGCGAGATCGACATTTTCTGCGACGCCGTCGAGGGGGTGCTCGAGAAAGGTCTACCAACGTAGCGGCGCGTATTGCGCGCCGGTTGCACCGTGGCGACCGGTCTGGGGGCGGGCGGAGTACCGCGCCGGCGCGCCTACCGACCCGGGAACGGGATACGGGCCGACAGATGGAACGGAGGGCCTGCGAGGGCCGCCTGGGAACGTTGTCGGTCCGGCTGAGGTCGGCTAGACTACCCATTGATCGCCGTCTGCCGCTTCGGTACGGCACCGGCCGATTCGTCGGGAGAACGATATGCCCAGGGTTTTGGAAGGCAAGCTGGCGGTAACGGATGAGCGGTTTGCGGTGGTCCGCAGCCGGTTCAACGACTTCGTCACGTCGAAGCTGATGACCGGATGCGTGGACGCTCTCTCGCGACACGGCTGCAAGGACGAGAACATCACCGAGGTCCGGGTGCCCGGGTCCTTCGAAATCCCCCAGGCGGCGCAGAAACTGGCCACGAGCGGACAGTATGACGCGGTGATCTGCCTGGGATGCCTGATCCGCGGACAGACGCCGCACTTCGAGTACATCGCGGCCGAGGTCACCAAGGGCGTGGCCCAGGTCGGGTTAGAAACCGGGGTGCCGGTGACCTTCGGGATCATCACGGCCGACTCACTGGAACAGGCCGTCGAGCGCGCCGGGGCCAAGGCCGGCAACAAGGGCACCGACGCCGCCAACGCCGCCATCGAACTGGTCAACCTCTACGCCGACATCTCGGCCGGTCTGAGCGGGGCCGCGAAATCACGGTGAGACGTGACCGCCACCATGCCCGCGTACTGGCCATGCAGGCCCTGTGTCAACTCGACGTTCAGGGTGACGACGCGCTGAACCAGTTGGACGAACTGTTCGCCGAATCGGGGGCGACGTCGGGCACCATCGAGTACGCCAAGCGGCTGGCCCGCTCCTGCTGGCAGCAGCGCGGCCAGCTCGACGCCCGGATGGGCGACCAACTCGCACACTGGGACGTGGAACGCCTCTCTCCGGTCGAGCGAAACGTGCTGCGCGTGGCCATGGTCGAACTGCCGGGCGGAGAGGTGCCTCCGAAGGTGGTCATCAACGAGGCCGTTGAGATCGGGCGCGAATTCGGCGGGGCGGAGTCCCCGAGATTCATCAACGGCACGCTCGACGCGCTGTGGAAGCAGAGTGGTGAAGTGAGAAGTGACAAGTGAGAATCAGGAATCGAGAATCGCGAAGCACATCGGGCACCACAGGGCGCGGCCGGTGCGCTCCTCGGCTCGACAGGTGGAGTGGGAAATAGTCGGACATGGGACTCTTTGACAAGATCAAGAAGGGGTTGGCCAGGACCCGCGAGCGGATCGGCTTGGGGCTCAGCGCGGTACTGCCGGTCGGGCGCAAGATCGACCAGGCCTTGCTCGACGACCTTCGAGATACGTTGCTGCTTGCCGACACCGGGCCCGCCACCGTGGACAAGCTGATCGACGGCGTGGAGACGGCCTGGAAGAAGGGCAGGATCGCCGAAGCCCCCGACGTGCGCGAGCACCTCAAACAGCAGATCATCGCCATGTGGCCCGAGGCAGACCGCTCCATTCACTACGCCGAGAGCGGACCGACGGTGATCCTGGTCGCCGGCATCAACGGGTCGGGCAAGACCACCAGCGTGGCCAAGCTGGGCCACTATCTGACGCAGCAGGGCAAGAAGGTCATCCTGGGCGCCTGTGACACCTACCGAGCGGCGGCGGTGGAGCAGTTGAGCATCTGGTCGGAGCGCATCGGCGTCCAGATCGTCAAGCACCATCAGGACGCCGATCCCGGCGCGGTGGCCTACGACGCCTGCGAAGCGGCGACGGCCCGCAAGGCGGACGTGCTGCTGATTGACACGGCCGGGCGCCTGCACACCCAGGACCATCTCATGCGCGAGCTGGGCAAGATCCAGAAAGTGGTCCAACGGAAGATCGAGGGCGCCCCCCACGAGGTGCTGCTGGTGCTGGACGCCACCATCGGCCAGAACGCAGTCAACCAGGCCCGGGTATTCAGCGAGCACGTTCGGGTGACCGGTCTGTTCCTGGCCAAGCTGGACGGGTCGGCCAAGGGCGGGATCGTGATCGGCATCCGCGACCAGCTCGACGTGCCGGTCAAGTTCGTCGGGCTGGGCGAGACGCCGGAGGACATCGAGCCCTTCGACCCCCACTCGTTCATGGAGGCGATGTTCGCCGACTAGTCACCACCAACCAACCATCGGTGTGCCATGGCTCTGAGTCGTCTCGAACTCGAACGACTGGCCGAGGACATCCTGGCCGACCGCGTCATCATCGGGAACACGTACTGCGGTCGGTGCGGCTACAACCTTCGCACGCGACCCTACAGCGGTCGATGCCCGGAATGCGGCGGGCAGTACAACGCCCGGCCGCTGCGCATGCAGGGCGTCTTCGACGCTCGGCTGGTGGTCTTTCCGGCCAGCGACATCTTCGCGGCCTTATTCACTTTGGGCCTGGGTGCCTGGATGATCCTGTCCGGCATCCAGCCGATGTCCGAGTGGCACCTCTTCTGGGGCGCCGTGTCTAC
>DATKXO010000331.1:0-11943 GCA_035528995.1 Phycisphaerae bacterium
CTATTCCAACATCCCCTTCGCCGTGGGATGGGCCGGCGCTAACTTCATCGGCGGACCGTTGTACGATCACCTGTCCGACAAGTTCAAGCTGGCTCGCGACTACCTGGTTACCGAGTTGGGGCAGGACGCGTCACTCGTCGAGAGCCTGACCAAGAGCGAAGTCATGACGACCCTCACCGAGTCACTGGGCCAGTCCGAGGCGGCCGTCCGGCAGATGCTTTGGCAGCACTACCACCCGCAGAACTTCTGGCTCATCTGCATGGGCATCGGCCTGGCCTCGACACTGGCGATGGTGGGCTATCACTTCTGGCTCCTGGCCGATGTCCGCAAGCGGGCCGACCTGGGCGGTGAGGACAGCGCTACGAAGTCGGAAGGCTAGCTGACCCGCGGCAAAGCCAGTTCGAGCAAGCACCGATGGTCGGCGTCGGCGACGACGACGGCCCGCAGCGCCCCGTCGGTGACGGGCAGGGCGTCCACTGGCAGCGCACCGACGGCCACCGCGGTCGAATCCGACGGATCCACCAGCGGCAGCTCGCGACCTGCGGCGGCACCGATCGCGGCCGCCACCGCGGCCGCACCCGCCGCGGCGAAACAGCGGCCCGTCCAGTGCTCGATCAGGATCGCCCCACCCAGGCGCAATCCCGCGACGGAGACAACGGCCCCGGCCGGGTTGGGTGGTGCGCCACCGGCGGCCTGCCCCTGCTGCGGCCGGGTCACGACTGCCAGCGGCGTGACACCGCGCGCCGCCGCCCGGTCATACTTTTCCATAACGAAGAAGCAGGCCCCCTCGCTGAAAGTTGCATCCGGCTCGGCGAATCCCAGGGTCAGTTCCTTCGACAGGGTCTCGGTCCCGCCGGCGAAGACCACGTCGGCGGCCCCGCCGGCCAGCAGGCTGGCGCCCTCGACGATCGCGTCCAGTCCCGACGCGGACCCGCACGACAGCGTCGCGTTCGGGCCGCGGATGAGGTACGCCCGGGCCAGGGCCCCGGCGATGTAGTTGCCCACCGTCTGCGGAAAGTGGATCGGGCTGACGAAGCGCGGCGACTGCTGGCGAACCTCGTTGGCGAATTCGATCATGCCCAACTGCCCCGCCAAAGCGCATCCCAACACCAAGCCAACGCGCTCCGGCTCCAATGAACCGGGCTCGAGCGACGCCTGGCGACGGGCATGTTCCAGGGCGGCCGCGGTCAGCCAGGCGCCCTTGTCGCGCTTCAGCTCCCTGGCCAGATCGGGGTAATCGTCGAGCCGCTCATCGGGCACGGCCCAGTATGGCGCTTCCGGCGAAGGTGCGAACCGCGCCGCCGGGGCGCCGGTCAAAACGTCGGCGATGGAGCCGGCCGCGAACGCTGTGACCCACCCACAACCGGTCAGCACGATCGAGTCATCCGTGTACACGGTCACGACCCCCTTCCGTTCGTACAACGATGGGCCCGCCTCGCCGCTCGAAGCCCGCGTCCAATCCGCTGTCCCACAACGACGTGCGGCTGACTATAAGGCTGCACGCAGGGGGCGGTTGTCAAGTGCCGTGTTTCGCAGTGGCCCCGGAAGCACGTGCGACCCGCAGTGGCGCCGCGGCCGGTGCCGGTGCCGCATTCGGGATTTTTTGCTGGCTTTCCCCGCGGGGCGGCTCTAACCTGCGCCCCGGTAGCGAGTGGACAAGTCCTTTTTCGAGCATAAAGGAGGCGCACCCATGAATATCGCACGGAGGTTTGCGCCGTCGGCCCTGATCGGGGTCGCGGTTCTGATGGCGGGCTGTGCCGCACCGATCATCGACTTCTCCCAGATCGAACGCCCGACCCGACCGGCGGAACTGGAGGCCTACAACGTCTTCGAAGGGCAATGGAACTGGGAAGCGGAAGTGGTCAACGCCGAGGGCGAGGACAAGACCTGGACCGGCGAGGCCAGTTGGCGCTGGACGTTGGACAACCGTTGGCTCCACGGCCTGATGTCGGCCAAAACCAAGAACGCCGAGTTCGAGGCCGCCGGCGTCTGGGGCTGGAACCCGCAGAAGAAGCATTACGTCTGGTGGATGTTCAACAACTGGGGCTACCCGCAGGAGGGCACCGCCAAATACGACGAGGCAAACAAGGCCTGGTCCATGAACTACACCGCCGTCGGGCTCGACGGCACGACCAGCTACGGCTGGTACTGGATGAAGGCCCTGGACGACGACACCCTGGAATGGAAGATGATCGAGTGGGCCGACGCGCTCCACATGGCGCAGAAGCTGGAGATGACCGGGACGTACAAACGAAAATAGAACGCCGCGCGGCACGCCCAACGGCGCGTGCCGTAGCGTATCGTGCGTCCAACGCTCGACATTTGACCACCGGTGCTTCGTCTGCCGCACTCGACCCTTGCGCCTGATGTACAAAGCCCCGGCCGAACTCGGTCGGGGCTCTCCTTTGCGCTGCAATCCGGCATATACTCGGCAGGCAGACGTAGCGTTGCCGAGTGCGTCGCGGTATCGTGCCGACACGATGCCCGCACCCAACGAGTCATCTTCAACGCCGGCGCCGAACACGGTTGTGCTCGTCGACGAAGCCGGCCGCGAACTGGGCACGGCCGACAAGGTCGAGTGCCACCGCGGGCGGGGACGGCTGCACCGGGCGCTGACCTGTCTGCTGTTCGATGATCAGAGGCGACTGCTGTTCGCCCGCCGGGCGGCCGCCAAGCCGCTGTGGCCGGGGTATTGGGATGCCACCGTCGCGACGCACCAGGCCCCTGGCGAGCCGGACATCGAGGCCACCTGCCGCCGCGTCCGTCAGGAACTCGCCGCCGACGCCCGCGACGTCATCCGCCCGACACAGATTCTCTATCACGCCCAGTACAACGAGGACTGGGCCGAGCGCGAGCTGTGCGCCGTTCTCCTGGCCCGGGTGGCCGAGCCCCTGACGCCGGCGCCTGATGAGATCGACGATCTGACCTGGATCGCCCTCGACGACCTGTCGGCCTTCACAGCCTCCGAGCCGATCGCCCCGTGGTTCCTCCTCGCCTGGCAGGCGCTCCAGCGGGATCACGCCGACGAACTCAAAAGCTGGCTGGGATGACCGGACCGCGGCCCGGTGTCGGCCGGCAACGCCATTGATGACCCGCCCAAGTAGCGTCATTATAGACAAGACACGATCGAACCCGGGCACACGAGGATTCACCGAATGACGCGCAAGGCGGCCGCCGACTTCCTGATTCGGACGGTGTTGGACGAGGCCTTTCGCGAGCTGGCCACGACCGACCCGCAACGCGCCTTCGAGGGTTACGACCTGAGCGAAGAGGAACAGAGTATCCTGCGCGGCCGGGACGACCGGCTGCTCGGCCTGCTGGGGCAGGCCGTCGCCCGTCCGGAAGCCGTCGGCGAGCAAGCGGCGAAACAGGAACCGCCTCAACCACACGGCACGCCGCTCCCCACGCTTCCGGAGGTCAAGCTACTGCTCCGACTGGCTCCCCATGCCGTGCAGCAGCCGGACTCGCTCTCCGAAGTCGCCTACGCGGCCTCTCTGCATCCGTGGCCCGGCGACCAGGAGCCAAAGGGGGCCGCCACGGACGGCGCCAATCAGTCCGAGGGAGAGAACACCGCCGCGCAGTCGGAAATCGCATGGGTCATCCGCATCTCACCCACAGTCGTCGAGGCGCAGGAGGCCGGGCTGAAGGTGTCCTATGTCGCGTCGATCCACCCGCTGGCGGCGGGCGAGGAAGAAGAGCAACCGTCGGCCCAGGCGCCGGTCAGGACGCTGACGAATGCGCCGTGGAATCATCACACCGAATCGTCCGCGGCCAAGGCTGCCGCCAACGCCGTCCTGGCCGGCGACCCGAGCGAGCGATACCAGAAGCTGCTCGATCTGATCCAGGCCGTGCAGACGGGGGATCATCGTGGTTGATATCTACATCGTCGGGCTGGGCGTCCTGAACGTCGACCACCTCACCCGCGAGACCGAACGCGTGATCCGCGGCTCGAAGGAGGTCCTCTACGTCGATACCGGTGTCGCAACTCGCACCTATCTGGAAAGCCTCTGCCCGCGGGTGACTTCGCTCTTCGAGACCAGCTACGAAGAGGCCGGGCGTCGGCTGAACGCGTACCACCACATGGCCGCCCGAGTGCTGGACGCGGCGCTGGACCATCCGCCGGTCACCTTCGCCATGCACGGGCATCCGATCGTCGGCGTCTACGCGCCGTTTCTCATTCGTGACCTGGCCAGCTTGCTGTCGCTGGAGGTGCGGGTTCTGCCGGGCATCTCGGCCATGGACTGCCTGTTCGCCGAGCTGATGGTGGACCCCTGCGTGACCGGGATGCAGATGTACGAAGCGACCGATCTGCTGCTGCGTCGCCGGCCGCTGCGGTCCGACGTGCCCGCTCTGATCTGGCAGATCGGCACCGTGGAGACCACGCTGCACAGCATGCGCGTCTCCAGGCCGGCCCGTTTCGAGCGGTTGCGAACGCACCTGTTGCGGTTTTACCCTCCCGGCCACGAGGTCACAGCCGCCTTCTCGACACCCCATCCGCTGATGCCGTCGACGCTGCACCGTTTCGCCATCCGGGACATCTGCGATCGCGCCCACCTGCTGCACTCGGGGTTCACGCTGTTCATCCCGTCGGCCACCGAGCGAGCCATCGAGGACCACGACCTCCTCCGCCGGATGGACACCGTCGAGCACCTTCACCAGATCACACGTGAACCACAGGAACGGTAGCCCGGTCGCTCGACGCACGAGCCCCATACCGACGGTTGCCGTCCAGCCCACACGGCATAAGCCCAGCAGCAGCAGTGCATTACCGAGCGTGACCGCGTTCGCCGCTGTCAGGCAGCCTGGGCATCGCTCCCGGCAAGTCGTCACTCCCGGTGCGAGATGGTATGATCCGGCCTTGACGCTCATCTGCGTCGGCTCTGCACGGGGCAGGAACCGCGGGGATCACGGGCATCCGGGCATTCGGGCCACGTTCCGCTTCCGCGAGGCATCGGCCACAACAGCAATGGCGACCGCAATCACTATCCTCGCAACAACGTCGGCCGCCGAGTGCGGGGAGTCGTCCGGCGAAATCTCCTGCAAAGGGATGCGGCTCTCCTGCAAAGGAGCATGAAGCGTTCATCCGGATAGGATGCGACGCCGAAGCAGGCTTGGCGGGTTGATCACCAGTATCGGGTCAAAGGAGGAATCGTCATGAAAAGATTGCCACTAGCCATTCTCGCCCTTTCCATTGCCGTGGCCGGGACCGCGAATGCCCAGATCCCGGGCAACCTCACCGGCAAGGCCAAGAAAGCAATCGAGAAGAAGCTCAGCGACAAGGACAAGGAAGCCGACGAGCAGCAGGCCAGCGACAAGTCGGGTTCCCGCCCGCCGGCCAACAAGGACGCCGGCCGCAAGTACGCCCCCGGCCTCTCGTACTCCTCGGTGCTCAACGGCCTACAGATGCTGGCCAAGAACGGCGGGTTCAGCCTGCATCACATCCAGGCGACGTTCCTGCCCGAGGACTACAAGGAAGGCTTCAGCGTGCTGCGGACCGCCGACGGCAAGGAGATCTACCGGTTCGACTGGAAGCCGCAGATACTCGAGAAGCCGTACGCGCTGCTGGACAACACCAAGACGACGGACCTGGCGACCGGCGAGACGCCGCCCGGCGCGGTCCCGCTCACCACGCCCGGAGACTACGTGCTCGACTTCTACCTCCCCACCGAGCACTTCTACTCCTTCCCCTTCTCGGTGGTGAAGATAGCCGGCGACGATCCTTTCGGCCCAGGCGAGTGCTACACGCTCGACGGCGACTGGCGCGACTGGGGCTACCTCTACTACAGCGAGGCCAGGCCGGACCAATCGCTGCAATGGAAGGCCTGGCTGCGGAACGACGGCTGCGAGGAGAAACCGCTCGAGATTCGCATCGAGATCACTCGCGATCAGGACGGCGAGCTGGTCTGCACCAGCCGCGAGAACACCACCTACAAAGTCCAGCCCAAGTGGATCCGCTTCGAGTTCGACATGGTCTTCCCCAAGGGCAAGGAAGTCCCCCACGGCACCTATTTCAAAGCCCAGGACCTGCTCGAGACCGACGGAGCCTACACGCTCAACATGAAGCTGGACGGCCAGCCCTACGGCACCTGGCGATTCGCCGTCCAGGGCGGCAAGTTCAACTACACCGGCCGCACGCTGCGCGGAGAAACCGATCCCCTGACCTTCATCGAGGGCGGCCGCGACGCCTGGTGGTACGCCAGAGAGAAGTAGATGAGCGCGGCGTCGCCAGTTCGAGCCCTGACGCCGAGGACCGGGGCAGCGCCGAATCCGATCGAGTTCGCCACGGCAGGCCGCTCGTCCTGCCGATGACATCGCTGTAATTACCGACCCAGCGCCGATAGTGAATCGCCGCGCCCGCGCGTTCGCCCGCCCGGCCCGATCCCGGACCGTGGCCGTTCTCGTCCTCTACGAATCGACGGCGGCCGGCTGGTCGGGAGCCTCATTCCGCGTGATGGTCGGCTCGATGAGCAGGCGCTCGATCGCGCTCTCCAGCAAGATGCCCGTGCGGTTGCCGCGCGACTGTGTGAAATACAACACCATCAGGTCATGCTTCGGCCAGGCCCACGCCCAGGTGCCGTCGGAACCCGCGTGGCCGAAGACGACCGGCTTCGCCTCGCCGGGACTCTCGCCCTCTGCGTGCAGAATCCAGAGCCGGCCGTAGAAAACATGCAGCCCCCGAAAATTCGTCGGGTAGGCCATTCCCGACACCGGCATGAGGGCCCGCTTGACGGTCGCCTCGGCCAGCAGCCGCCGCCCGCCGACCACCCCTTTATCCATCCACAGGGCGAGGAATCTCGCGTAGTCGAGCGGCGTGCTGTACCAGGTCGTTCCGGAACCCTTGACGAACGGCGCCATCGGCCCGTCCGTCGGTTTCCAGTAGCGGTACCACGCTTCCAACGATGCGGTGTGGTTGCTGCTGATCCGCCGGCGTCGTGGATCATGGTTGTCGGCCGCCGCGAAGTCGCGTGTCATGGCGAAGCTGTCGGCCATACCGGCCGGCTCGAAGAGACGCTGGGTCACGAAGCGCTCCAGCGGCAGGCCGGAGACCTCGGTGACGATCGCGCCGAGGATATCGACGCCGGGATCGCTGTAGGTGAAGCCGTTGCCGGGCTCGAATTGATCCGGGCCGCGCTCGCCCCAGTAGTCGGCCAAGCCGCGCAGCGTCTTGTACTGGGTCAGCGGTTTGGGCGGCGACGCCTGCGGAAAGCCGCTGCGGTGCGTCAGCAGGTGGTCGATCGTGATCTTGCCCGACTTGTCATTGTCGAAACTGGGAAAGAACTTGGCAGCCCGGTCATCCAGAGACAGCCTGCCGTCGTCGATCAGCATCTGGACGGCCGTCCCGACGATCGGCTTGGTCATCGAGCGGATGTTGAAGATCGTATTCGGCTCCATGGGGACTTTTTCGGGCAGGTCCTTCCAGCCGACCGATTCGTGCAGGACGGTCCGGCGATTCTTCACCACCAGCAGTTCCGCCCCCACGATGCGCCCGGCCTCGAACAGGCCGCGCACCTCCCCGGCCAGCTCCTGGAGCGCCTCGGACGACAGGCCCTGACTCTCCGGTGTGGCAACGGGAAACGCGCCCCCCTCCGACGCGGCGCCCAACGAGGGGAACCACGCCAGCCCGACAACGGCCAGCAGGATCGGCCAGCGGGCCAGGCGATTGTGTCCTGAGTTCATCGAATCGATCTCCACGGCATCAGTTGCAAGAGTGGCAATCCGACACGGCGCGACGCCCGCAGGTCCAGCGGCGAGCCCCCAACGCCTCTTCCTCCCGCCACGGTACGGCTTCCCCTGCCCTGGTGATGCCGGCTCGATTGTAATGCGACGGCCCCCCGCCCCACGCATCAGCACGTGTACGTTCTTGTCGGAATCTGTCTGCACTGACCAACAACGGCCCCCGCCCGGGGAGGAATGGACTCCGGATAGATTCTGCCGGAGGGATGGAATATTGCAGGGATGGACCCGAATATGGCGACGTAGGGACTGGCCGCGTCGCCGGCCGTGTGCCAGATCGAGCGGAGGATCGCCATGTTCCTGCCATTGGCCGAGATCGATTGGAATTCGGTGTTGGTGAACGAACCGGCTGTTCTGATCGTGTGTGCCCTTTGGGTGGTGGTTGGGCTGATCGTTCTTGCGGCGATCATCGCCGTCCAGTGGCGCAAGGTGCAGATAGCGAAGGAAAACGCGGCCCTGAAGCAGCAGATGATCGAACGCGGCTTCACCGCCGAACAGATCGTCAACGTCATCCAGGCAGGTGCCCCCGAGCGTCGACCCGGCCAGGCACCGCAGGCCGCTCAACGCACACCGGCCGGAGCCTGCTGCCCCGACCCGGTCGCTCACTGAGACCCTTCGCCGCTCCCACTGTCCGTCAACGCACCCGGCCCGGATCACATCCCGCAGAGTGGACACCGTCGAGCCAGGTAGGGCAGGTCGATGACCTGCCTTTACCATCCGTCGACGAGTCGCGGGAACGTCAAAGATGCTGTAGCAGGATAGTGGAGGCAGGCGAATCATCTGCCCTACCACACTACTTGAAGAACGCCTCCGGGTTTGCGCGGATGTAGTCGCCGATGAACAAATAGAACTGATCGCCCTCCCCGTACAACTCAAAGAAGCGGCTATCCAGCTCGTCCAGCCCCTCCACCATCGCTTTATGCTCCTCCGCCACATCTACGTAAGGATCTTCGGGCATGAGCCTCATACGCTCCGTGCGGGTCTTCGGCAGCTTGCCGCCGGGAAACAGCGAGATCGCCTGCTCCAGCAGTCCAGCGTACTCGGTCGCCCCCAACTTCCTGAAGCCATCGAGCGCCTTCCGAGGCAAATCGGCGTTGGAATTGTACAGGTACTGCCAAAACCCGCCGTTGACAACCTCTCGTTCGACCCAGACCACCGCGTACACGGCAAGTTGGCCCTCGGTCACTCCTGCCCACTCGGCAGGCAGTTTCTCGTCATCATCGCTCCCCTGAGCGAGCGTCCAGATCGGTTCGACCACGGCCCACGCCAGCGAAGCGTCATCCATCTCCGCCGTGGCAGCTTCTATCCTGAAGTCTCGCCCCCCTCTTAAGCTCCTAGCCGTGCCTTCCCCTGGCTGTCGCGACAGTTGCCAAACGACCACTACTACCACGCACAGTGCAACGACGATTCCTATCATCTTCATGGCCTGGACATCCGCAAACAGGGTGGTCCTCGAATCGAATGCTACACAACTACAACTGCCGATCCAGGCGGCGGTAGTGAATCGCCTCGGCCACGTGCTCGGCCGCTATGTTTTCGGCGTCGGCCAGGTCGGCGATCGTGCGGCTGATCCGCAGAATCTTGTCGTGGGCCCGGGCTGACAGGCCCAACTCGGTCATGGCCTGGCGCAGGATCAGCTCGCCCGACTCGTCCAGCTTGCAGTGCTTGCGCACCAACTTCGTGCCCATGCGACCGTTGGTCATCACACTGTCAGCGCCGAACCGGGCCCGCTGATGCTTCCGGGCCGCCAGCACCTGTTCGCGCACCGACGACGACGGCGTCCCGTCACGCTCGCTGCGCAACTCGATGAACGGGACGGCCGGCACCTCCACGTGAATGTCGATCCGATCCACCAGCGGCCCGCTGATCCGGGCCAGATACTTGTCGATCTGCGGGGCCGTGCACTTGCACGGCTTGCGCGGGTCGGTGAAGTAACCGCAGGGGCAGGGGTTCATGGCCGCCACCATCATGAACGACGCCGGAAAACAGATCGTCATGTGCGCCCGGGCGATGGTGACGGTCCCGTCCTCCAACGGCTGGCGCAGGGCCTCCAGCGTCTGCCGCGAGAACTCCGGAAACTCGTCCAGAAACAGAACGCCGTGATGAGCCAGCGACACCTCGCCGGCCTGCGGGATCGTCCCCCCACCGACCATGGCCGGCGTACTGGCCGAATGGTGCGGACAGCGGACCGGCCGCGTCGCCAGCAGCGGCTGCCCGGCCTTCAGCTCACCGGCCACCGAGTGAATCCGCGTCGTCTCCAGCGACTCGGCCAGCAGCAGCGGCGGCAGGATGGTCGGCAGCCGTTTGGCCAGCATGGTCTTGCCCGACCCCGGCGGCCCGATCAGCAGCACGTTGTGCATACCGGCCGCCGCGATAGCCATCGCCCGCTTGACGTGCTCCTGACCGCGCACGTCGGCGAAGTCGCGGTCGTACACCGACGACGCGGCGAACACCGCGTCCAGATCGACGGTCACCGGCTCGATGGGAAGCTGACCGGACAGAAACCCGATCGCCTCGGTCAGGCAGGTCACCGGAATGACGGACAGCCCGTCCACCACGGCCGCCTCGGCCGAGTTCTCTTCCGGCACGATGATCCCGCGGAACCCGCGCTGTTGGGCCAGCATCGCCGCCGACAGCGCCCCGCGAACCCGCCGAACTCGCCCGTCCAGGGCCAGCTCGCCCAACACCAGGTACTTGTCCGATTCCTCGGCCACCACCTCGCCGTTGGCGAAGATGATCCCCAGTGCGATGGGCAGATCGAAGATCGGCCCCTCTTTGCGCAGGTCGGCCGGTGCCAGGTTCACCACGGTCTTGTAACGCGGAAACTGATAGCCCGAGTTCTGCAGCGCGCTGCGTACGCGCTCGATGCTCTCTTTGACGGCGGCGTCGGGCAGCCCGACGATGGCCGCCCCGGCGAAGCCGCGCCGGGCCACGTCCACCTCGACCTCGATCGGAACAGCCTCGATGCCGAAGAATGCCGCGCTCTGCAGATGGGCGATCATGGCGGCGGGATTGTACCGCAACACCAAACAGAATGCGACCATTTCCCGCCCGGCAGGGTGAAACGCTCGATTCACACCCCCCGGCTGTGCCCGCACTGTGCGGCACCCTCCGCCGGATACACTCGACTAACTGCTGAAGACAGCCGGAATGACCCGACGGAGAACATGCCCGTCACACGCACAGTCTCGCAGTCAGTGACGGTCGACTGCCCACTGGGGCCCGGATCGGACGCCGGCACACTGGCCGAATGGTGCGGGCAGCGGACCGGCTCAAACTTGGTGCTGGGTCTCGCCGATCACGTCATTCGTCACAAGGGGCGTCACGGCCAGTCGGCTTCCTCGCGAGAATCGCCATCAAGTTTGGTGGCGTGGGGTCCCGGTCGCCCGTGAGCGAAGGCCCGAGCTCAGCCTCCGGGAAACCCTGCTCAGCGAGCAGCGAGCGGTACTCCGCATCAGAATATGCCTGATAGCTGGCTGCATATCGCACCACGTCACCGGTTGCCGCGTCGATGACGAAGAACTGGCGGGTGGCGGCCTGGCTGGCTTCATCCCAGTGGGCCTGCTGAAGATAGAGATGCGGGCGATCCGAGAACAGCCCCGAATCGAGGGCTTCCCAAGTACGGCTCCCTTCGCCGATTGACACCACGGCCTCGCGTGAATGCGGTTCGAGAAGAATGAGCCCGCCGGGCTCGAGGGCGGCGCGAACCTTGTGCAGAATAGCGCTGACATCCGCCGGGCGGAAGACGTTGAACTCGCCGTAGAGCATCATGACCAGCCCGAATTCGCACCCGTAGTCAACTTGGCGGATGTCCCCCTCGATGAACGTGCATCGGTCGTTCCCAGCGCTCTTGCGGGCAGCATACGCGATTGATGCAGGCGAGTAATCAATGCCCACGTACTGGTGGCCACGCTCGGCCAGACGAATGCCGTACAGACCCGGGCCACAGCACAGATCCAGGATCCTGGTAGAACGGGCACACAGCACGTGCTCGTGGATCCAGGCAACTTGGTGGTCGATCGTCTCCTGGCGGCGGCTGGCGAGATCATGGTCCGGCGAGAGATGCTCGCGCAACATCCGCTCGCTGAACTCCGGATCGTTCCACGGGATATTGTCCCCCTGAGTCCACGGCATCGGGGGGGACTCGCGAATCATGTCCGGAATCTGCATGCTTCGGCGTCCCTCTCAAGCTGGAGCGTTCTCTGCGCA
>DATKXO010000332.1:0-9610 GCA_035528995.1 Phycisphaerae bacterium
CCTGCTGCGGCGTGTGGTGGCGGTGCTGGGGTCGAAGCCGGGCTGCAAGGTGCGGCTCAAGCACGAGGACGTCTCCGGTATCCATTGCGCCATCGTGAACACCGGTGGTGAGGTCTACCTTCGCGATCTGGCCAGTCGCAACGGAACTTTTCTGAACGACCTGCGCGCCTCGCACGAGCGTCTGGAAGACGGCGACGTGATCAAGATCCGGCCGTGGGAACTGCGGATCAACGTGGTCGATCCGTCCACCGACGATTCGAGCGACTTCACCGGCCTGGGGCTGGATCCGGCTCCGGCGGCCATCGCGGTCGAGAACGTCAAGGCCGGCAGGATCATTCAACTGCCCCGCGAGGTCAACGTTGTGGGTCGAAGTGGTAGCTGCGACGTGACCATTGAGGATCGTTCACTGTCACGGGTCCATGCCGTGGTCTTCAACTACCTGTCACAGGTTGTGGTCTGCGACCTGCTGAGCGAGAACGGCGTGAAGGTGAACGGGGAGCAGGTCACGTACTCTAGGCTGAAGAGCGATGACGTACTGACGCTGGGCACGGTGGACCTGCGGGTCAAGGTCATCGAGCCATCGCCCCGGGTGTCGCCGAGCGAGCCGGGCCGCCCGGCCCAGGCACCGCGGCCGGACGGAACCTTCTCCGACCGGATCGACATACGAGCCGCGGAGTAGGAACAAGGCCGCCAACGCGACAGGCGTCTTGACCCCCCCGTGGTCGCTTCCTATTCTGGCGGTCACCTTGGAACCCGAAGCCGACCAATCCGTGAATCTGGTCACCGGCGGCACGGGGCTGCTCGGCAGCCACATCGTCGAGCAACTGGTGCGCCGCGGGCACCGGGTTCGCGCCCTGGTTCGTGCCGGCGCGGACGTGCGTTTCTTGCAGAGCCAGGGGGTCGAGCTGGTCGAGGGTGACATCACGAACCGCGCCTCGCTGGATCGGACCTGTCGGGGGGTGGACCGGGTGTTTCATTCGGCCGCCCGGGTCGGTGACTGGGGGCCCTGGTCGGAATTCGTCCAGATCACGGTGGGAGGCACGCGGAACCTGGTGGACGCGGCCGCGGAGGCCGGCGTCAAGCGTTTCCTGCACATCAGTTCGATCAGCGCCTACGGACACCCGGACGGCGAGGGTCTGGTGCTGGACGAGTCGGCTCCGCTGGGCCAAAAGCTGCACCGATGGAGCTACTATTCACGGGCCAAGGTGGCGGCCGAGGAGATCGTCTGGGAGGCGCACCGCGAGGGACGGATCGCGGTCACGGTGATCCGCCCGAGTTGGCTGTACGGGCCACGGGACCGGGCGAGCATAGGACGGCTGATCGACTCGATCCGGACACGCAAGGTGAAGCTGATCGGGCGCGGCGACAACCGCCTGAACGTGGTCCACGCCGCGAACGTGGCCGAGGGCACCGTGCTGGCCGCCTTCTCCGATTCCGCCGCCGGCGAGGCCTACAACTGCTGCAACGACGGGATCATGACACAGGAGCAGTACTTCAACCGCATCGCCACGGCGCTGGGCGAACCTCCGGTGACCCGGCGGGTTCCGTACCGGGTGGCCCACACGGCGGCCCTGGTGCTCGAATGCGTCGGTCATCTGTTTCGGCTTCGTAAACCTCCCCTGGTCACGCGGTACTCGGTGTGGCTGATCGGGCGGCGGTGTTTCTTCGAGTGCCGCAAGGCCCGCGAACAGCTTGGCTGGAAGTCCACGATATCATACGAAGAAGGGATTCCGGCCGCGGTCGAGGACTACCTTCAAACGCACAACGACGGGCGACCGGATTGACGCAGCGGCCGAGCGGATCGGGCCGGCCGGCGTCGCGTGGGTTCGATCTAGTCGCGGTCGCCAGGCGCCGTGGCAGGTGTCCGCACGTCGGCAGCAACCCTGACGGCCTTGATGTGTCGCACCGCGGCTTCGACGACCTGGTCGCGTCCGGCCCCAGCAGCGGCAAGCGTGGGCGTCACCGACACGTCGGGAGCGACGCCGATGTAGAAGTGGTCGGCGCCCTGGGCATCGACCACCGACGCGGCGGTCCAGGAGACTCGGGCGCCGCTGGGCAGCAGCGCGGTGTCGGTGTCCCCGGGTGCGCCGGCAGTCCTGGAACCACAGAGCGCGGCCAGCTTCTCGCACTTGACCAATTCAGCGATGCGTTCGGCCCGGCCGTGCGTCAATGCGTCAACGAGGAACACGACGGGGGCCGTGATGCGCGGCCGGGCGGGGGCAAGCTTCCACTCGGTCTCGATGAACTCGGCGGGTGGTTCGTCGGGGCGAGTGCGGACGGGAACCCGGGCAGAGACGGCCGAAATCGGGTGGTCGGTCAGATTGCGCAGAAACCGGCTCACACCGGTGGCGACCGTGCCACGCAGATCACAGACCACACCGGCAGCATCGGTGAGCTCAGGAATGGCCCTGGTCAGGGAAGTGCCCGTCAGTCGCGTGAGATCGAGGTAGACAATCCCGTCGTCGAGCGTGCGTTTGGAAGGCGGTTCGCTCACGCGCCCGTGCGACTCTGAGGTTCCGCGCTGCAACGTCACCGTGGGCCGATCGGCTGCGCCGGCCGGCTGTAGTTCGAGCCGGACCGCTGTTTCAGGGGCACCGGCGAGCGCCAGGGCGGCGCAGCGTTGGGTGCGAGCGTGCGGGGAGCCTGGCGTCGCCTCGGCCAAGTCGGCCAATCGGCGGGCAGTGTCCATCCCGTCGATGCGCAGGATCACGTCGCCGACACCGATGCCACCGATCTTCGGATCGACGGCGGTGCACACGAGTTTCCCTTCCACCAGGGTCGTCCGGACCGCCGGCAGAACGAGCGCGGGCGCGTCCCTCGGCGCCAAGTCCGCCTGGGCGTCACCGGTTCCCGAGAGGAAGACATGAACGGCGCCGGCGGCCCGCGCGTTATCGGCTGCGGCGACAGTGAGGGCCCGGGCGAGCAGCACTTCCGGGTCGGCCTCGACGGTTTCCCAGTAGGAATAGAAGTTCGTCAGGAGGCCGTAGGCGGCGATGACATCGGCCAATCGCAGTACACGAGCGTCCGGGGCGGGCGTGCCAACTGACTGACCCGGCTGCGAGGCGGGCGAGCGGGGAGACGGGTTCGTCGAACCGGCGACATCGGTTTCGGGGCGGCTGTCCTGCCGCTGCGACCGCCCGTCCGCGGGGCTGGCGCTGCCAGGACCGGGACCTTCGCCGGGAAGAGCAATGCCGGCCGCGTCGAACACCCGATCGAGGATCTCGCGATACGAGAGACCGGTCGGCAGATCCAGCTCAATGTTGGGGACCACCCGGTTGACCGTTTCGGCGTCACTCAAGAAGGGAATGAAACGCGTGAGGGGGAAGGCCACCTCGATGGCGTCGGAGAGTCCGGCGACGAAAGGCTGCTCGGCAAGCGCGACGATGCCGCGCCCGACAACCACCGGGGCACCACCGTGCTGCAAACCCAGCAGCCAGCCGGCGACGGCCGGATGGGTGGTTTCGTCGATGAGTACGGCCAGAGGAACGCTCTGCAGCTCGCTCGGCCCGTCGATCAGCGTGGAGTCGTAGCGTTTGAAGGGCTGCGCTTTCCTGGCGGAACCGTGGTCCGGTTGCATGCCGGCATGTACACGGCCTACCCTTGGTGGCTTCAAGCTCTTGCCGGGCGTTGCCCATGCCAGCGTTTCTCCGAGTTGGGCGTCGATTGAGGCAAAGGACCGGCCGGCGGTGTGACGAAGGTCCAATACCCAGCCGTAGAGCCCGTGCGGCTCAACAGACCGGGCTTCCTCCGCTGCGCGCTCGATCCGGGGGATGACCGTGGACTCGCCCGTCGGTGGGTCCACGGGCGACAGGGCCACGTACAGGCGCTGACCGTCCAGTGCGACGATGGGCCCCGTGCGAGGCGGATCCGGCTCGGTTGTGGGCGTGGGCTGAGCGGTCGGCCGGATGATGACAGCGGGATCAGCCAGGTCGTGCGTACAGCGACGCAGCACGTCGATCAGGGCGGCGTCATCCTCGGCGGCCTCGACGGCGGGAATGCAGTCGATCAGCCACCGGTCCCAGTCGATCTGGACGGCTTTGTCGGAGGGATGATAGTAGCGTACGAGTCGGTGCAGCCGGGCCAGGGCGACGAGATTCGTCCGGCCGCGCGGCGAGAGCTCCGTGGCAGAGGCGACAGGCGTGGGGGCCGAGGTCACGATCGCCGCCAATAACCAGGCCGCGTTGGCAAACCGGCAATGCGTTCGTCCGCGTCGTGTCATGGACGGCTATGATAGGGAACACGTCGGTGATTGCCAGCGGATGCGGGCTAACGGCGCACGGTGGGCACACGCATCGCGGGAGCGAGTTCACGGATGGCCGCGGCGATGCGTTGTGTGGCGGCCGCGACGACGTGTCGCCCGGACCGCCCGCGGAGGTCGCTCAGATCGACCGGCTTACCGAATCGGACCCGCACGCAGTGCCAGGCCAGGAACGCGGCAACGATGTCATGGCGGTACTTGGTGCCGCTGATATAGGCGGGAATGACGGTGGCTCCGGTGCGTAGTGCCAGCAGTGCGACGCCGTCCTTGGGTGAGACGATCTCGCCGGGCGGGGGGATGCGGCCCTCGATGAAGATGCCCATGGTTCCGCCCTCGTGGAGCCGCCGCAGGGCTCGCTTGGTGGCGGCCACGTCGTTGCCGTCGCGCCGCACGGGGATGCACTCGATCAACTGCACAAAAAACCGCCACACGGGGAAGTCGGCGTACTCGCGGGCGATCAGAAACGCGACCTTGCGATAGGTGCAGCCGGCGCAGAGGAACAACGGATCAGCGGCGCAGGTGTGATTGGCGGTGATGATCACCGGTCCGGTTCGCGGCACGGTGCACGGGCCGAGGCGGCGCCAGCGGTACCAGACGCGGCAGACCAGCTCGTTGACCTTGAACCACATCGCGGAATGCAGGGTGTGCCGGTTGCTGGGGTTGCGGTACCGGATAGCGGCCGCCACGAGCAGCAGCAGGAGGAGCGCAAGCCCAGCCAGCAGAGCGACGCCTATCGCCGTCGCCGCGGACTGGGCCGCGATCCCCGACAGCGCGGCGCCCGCGGGCTTCGGTACCACACCCAGTTGTCCAAGCAACGCGTGCCCCATCTCGCGGGCCTCCTTGTCGGCTAAATATGTTGCCAGAATCAGGGCGGGCGCACCATAGCCACGGTCCCGGTGTCAAACAGGTGTTGGGGCGATTCGCGGTGCACTTAACCGGGCATGGACGCACGGCTTGACCGGCCCGCGTATCCCAGCCACCACACTGCGGCGAACGGTTCGCTGCGGCATAAGGAGCCGGACGCCCGGCAATCAAGTCGTCATGGACTTATTCCTCGTTCGACGAAGGTGGCGTACCGGTTCTACAATGGAAAGCAACCGTGAAATCGGTTAGCATGGCATATGGGTCGAGCCTGAGATTGAAACGCGTGAGGGAACGAAGACGGGCAGGGAGACCCCAGGAACGGAGCGGAAAGAGGTTCGGGGGGGCAATCCGATAGGGGCTTCCCGCCCCGCGGGTCGGCAGAGCCTTCCCGTCTGTCGGATCATCCCGCCCGATCACAGCGCGATCAGGGCATCATCCAGAAGAGCACGCGCCAACGGCGCCGGCGGAACAAAGACCAGTCACAGCGTGCCCACGGTGAGGTTCGCTGTTTTATCGTTGTCAAGATCACTAGGTCAGGGGCAGGCGTTCGGAGGTAGCCAGGCATGAACAGGCAAGCGGAAGGACGATCCGCGACATGGGGAGGGGCCGGCGGATTCTTCGCGATGATCGCGGTGGCGTCGGTGATCTGGTGTTCGATGGCCGTTGGAGAAGCAATCCCGTGGCGCTCGGGTCCGCTCGAGATCGCCCGGCTCGAGCCGGCGGAGTCGTTCGCCGCTCTGGCCGAGGTGTCGCAAAACCCGGACGCGCGCCACGTGGTGGTGCAGTTCGACGGCTCGCTGGATGCGGGCCAGCGCGAGGTGTTGCGGCAGGCGGGTATTGAGCTGCTGGGCCCGTTGGGCGGTGGGGCCTACTTCGCCGCGGTTTCAGGCGATGGCGTGGATACGGCCGGACTGCGGTCGGCGCCGGCGGTCATTGGCCTGGAGAGCATCGACCGGGCCTGGAAGCTGGATCCGCGCATTCTGGCGGGAGAGGTGCCGGCGTACGCCGTGGTGGCTGAGGCGGTCAGCGGCGATCGCGTGGTCGGTGTGTACGTCCTGTTCCACGGGGACGTTTCCCTGTTTGCTGACGCGGTGGACGCGGTTGAGCGGCACGGCGGCGTCGTCCGGGACGACCTGCGGGCGATCAACGGGCTGGTGGTGGAGCTGCCGGAAGGGAACGTCGAAGCGCTGGCGGACGAGGACGTGGTGCAGTGGATCGAGTGGCCCCTGCCGCGCATGAGTGAGGTGAACAACAGCAACCGCGTCGTCACCGAGGCCGACACCGCGCAGGCACCGCCGTACAGCCTGGATGGGACCGGCGTGACGGTGCTGGTGTACGACGGTGGGACGGCCCGTTCGACGCACGTGGACTTTCAAGGGCGTTGCACGGTGTACGACGCTTCGGGGATGGCGGACCATGCAACGCACGTATCGGGAACCATCGGCGGCGGCGGTGTGGCCAACTCGGCGTACAAGGGAATGGCGCCCGCGGTGACGCTGCTGTCCTACGGATTCGAGTACGACGGGTCGGGGACGTTTCTATACAGCAACCCGGGCGACATGCAGGACGATTACAGCGAGGCAATCAGCACATACGGGGCCCACATCGCCAACAGCTCGATCGGCACCAACACCGAGACCAACGGCTTCGACTGCGCCATCCAGGGCAACTACGGCGTGACCTCGCAGCTCATCGACACGATCGTGCGTGGCGACGGGTCGAACCCTCTGTTCACCGATCCGTTCCGCGTGGTCTGGGCGAACGGGAACGAGCGGCAGGGTTCGCGCTGCGACGTCGAGGGCTACGGTGACTATTACAGCACCGCCCCGCCCGCGGGAGCCAAGAACCACATTGCCGTGGGAGCGCTCAACTCGAACGACGACTCGATGACCAGCTTCAGCAGTTGGGGGCCGACGGACGACGGACGGATGAAACCGGACATCTCGGCACCGGGGTGTCAGAGCAACGACGACGGGGGCGTGACGTCGTGCTCGTCGAGCAGTGACACGGCCTACGCGATCAAGTGCGGCACGTCGATGGCGTCGCCGACGGTCTGCGGGCTGTCCTCGCTTCTGCTGGAGGACTTCCGGGCCCAGTTCCCCGCCGAGCCCGACCCGAGGAACTCGACGCTCAAGACCCTGCTGGCCCACACGGCCGTGGATCTGGGCAATGCGGGGCCGGACTATATGTACGGTTACGGCTCGGTCCGGATCGTGCAGGCCATCGACTTCATGAGGACGGAGAACTTCTTCGAGGCTCAGGTGGATCAGGGCGCGACGCACTCGGTCCTGGTGGTGGTGGATCCGAGCGACACCGAGCTGAAGGTGACGCTGGCCTGGGACGACTACCCCGGCACGCCGAACGTGGACCCGGCACTGGTAAACGACCTGGACCTGCGCGTGTTCGATCCGTCGAACGGCCGGCACTACCCCTGGACTCTGGATCAGTTCAACCCCAGCGTCAACGCCGTCCAGACGCAAGAGAACCACGTGGACAACATCGAGCAGGTGTTGGTCAACAACCCTGATCCGGGCGTGTGGCGCATCGAAATTCATGGGTACGCCGTGCCGCAGGGGCCACAGTCGTTCTCGCTGTGCGCCTCGCCGCTGCTGGTGAACTGCTCTTCGACCGGAACGATGGCCCTGGACTCGAGCCTGTACGGTTGCACGGCCACGGCGGGGATTCAGGTCATCGACTGCGACCTCAACACCGATGACGGGACGATTCAGACCGTGAATGTCACCATCGAGTCCACTACCGAGCCCGGCGGGGAGACGGTGCTGCTGACCGAGACGGGACCGGCCACCGCCGATTTCCGCGGCTCGATCCAGCTCGACCCGGTCAACGGCGCCGGAGTCTTGCAGGTGGCCGACGGTGACACGATCACGGCCACGTACATCGACGCCGACGACGGTCAGGGCGGGATCAACGTGCCGGTCACGGCCAATGCGACGGTGGACTGCACCGGACCGGTGATCAGTAGCGTGCAGGTCACCAACATCGGCTCGCAGAGCGCGACCGTGACGTTCGATACGGACGAAGCGGCCGTCGGCACCGTGCGGTGGGGTTTGTCGTGCGGCTCGCTGACCGAATCGGCCAGTGAGTCCGGGTCGGGCACCAGCCACTCGGTCGAGCTGACGGGCCTGGACTTCGCGACGCAGTACGACTTCGCCGTCGACGCCGAGGATAGCCAGGGCAACTCGTCCACGGACGACAACGGCGGGGCCTGTTATTCGTTCTCGACGCCCGCGGTGGCGTACGATTTCCCACTGAACAGCGACCCCGGTTGGACCACCTCAGGCGACTGGGCGTTCGGGACGCCCACGGGCGGCGGGTCGTACAACGGTGACCCGACCAGCGGATTCACGGGCAGCAACGTGTACGGGTACAACCTGGCCGGCGACTACGCGAACAACCTGCCGGCGACGTACCTGACGACGACGGCCATCGACTGCAGCGGTTTGAGCGACGTGGGGCTCTCCTTCCGCCGGTGGCTGGGCGTCGAGTCGAACTCCAACTTCGACGAGGCCACCATCGAGGTGAGCAACAACGGCAGCACGTGGACGGTGATCTGGCGGGCGACCGACCTGGGCGTGGACGTGGCCGACACCTCCTGGCAACTCGTGGAGTACGACATCTCCGCGGTGGCGGATAACCAGGCCACGGTGTACATCCGCTGGGGCATGGGCCCGACCGACGGCGGTCTGACGTATCCGGGCTGGAACATCGACGACGTGCAGATCATCGCGACCGGCGGGGTTCTGTCGATCGCGTTCCCGAACGGGCTGCCGGATATCCTGGCCGCCGAGACGCCCAGGGACATTACCGTGCGGATCATCGAGGGCGACGAGAGTTACGTGCCGGGCTCGGGCACGCTGTACTACCGCTACTATGGCGGTTCGTTCACATCCGTGGCGCTGGTCCCGCAGGGCGGTGACCTGTACACGGCGACGCTTCCGGCGGCCGCGTGCGACGCGACGCCGGAGTTCTACTTCAGCGCCGAGGGGACGGTCAGTGGCGTGGTCTACTCTCCGCCTACCGCGCCGGCGGTGACCCACACGGCCGTCGTCGGAGAGGTGGTGGTGATCATGGAGGACAACTTCGAGGCCGACCAGGGCTGGACCACGAGCGTCCAGGGGGCCAGCAGCGGCCTCTGGGAGCGCGGCGTGCCGGTGAACGACCCGAGCTGGGACTACGACCCGGCCTCCGACTCCGACGGGAGCGGGCAGTGTTACCTGACCCAGAATGTCACGGGCAACACCGACGTGGACGGGGGCAACGTGCTGCTGATGTCGCCGGCGATGGACATGTCCGGCGGCGAGGTCACCATCGGTTACGACTATTTCCTGCGGCTGACCGACACGGCGGGCGGCGTGGACCGTTTGCTGGTCGAGATCAACAACAACGGCGGCGTGGGAACGTGGATCGAGATCGCCCGGCACGACACCGACGGCGGGCTCGGCTGGCGGCACTACGAGATCACGCAGG
>DATKXO010000333.1:0-3884 GCA_035528995.1 Phycisphaerae bacterium
AACCGGCGCAAGTCCTTGTCAAATAGGCGGCAGTGCCATTCGTCTCTGGGTCCACTTGCGACCCGGTCGAGCCGGCGCTAGAATATGGGTATGCAGGTCTTCATCAGCTATTCCGCCAAGGACAAGGGGTTGGCCAAACTCCTGGCCGAACAGATGTCCGAAGCCGGGTACACGGTGTCGTGGCCGGATGACCGGTCGCTGCTCCCCGGCGATAACATGGCGCTGAAACTGGGGCAGGCCCTGGAGAGATCCGATGCCATGATTGTCCTTGTGTCGCCGGAGGCTGCGCGGTCGCCCTCGGTGCGCGAGGAGATCAGCTACGCACTAGGTTCCCCAAGATACGCGGGTCGCGTGGTCCCCGTGGAGGTGAGGCGGACCACCGAGATGCCCTGGGTTCTTGGCCGTTTGGGTACCGTTCGGATCGGCCGGAATCGCGCCCGCCTGGCCGAACGCGTTATTAGCCAGCTCGAGCCCACCGCAGAGTGAGGGCATAATGGCCCACAAGAAAGGGGCACTTCCTGCCGAGGTCTTCTTGTCGCACTCCAGCCAGAATCGTTCCTTCGCAATCAAGCTGGCCGAGACAATTCGCCACCACGGAATGCCCGTGTGGTACAGCGACACCAACATCGTCGGCGCACAACAGTGGCATGATGAGATTGGCAAAGCCCTGGCGAGGTGCGACTGGTTCGTCCTGATCTTGTCGCCCGACTCGTTGGGGTCCAAATGGGTCAAACACGAGTTGCTGTACGCTCTCAACGACTCCCGCTACGAGGACCACATCGTCCCAATCTTGTACCGCAAGTGCGATCCGTCGGCGCTGTCTTGGACCCTCCAAGCGTTTCAGATGATCGACTTCACTCGGAAGCACGCCGACGGTTTCCAGGAGCTGTTCAGGGTCTGGGGAGTGGGGTATCGGGGCAGTCCTTGAGCTGCCGCCGGGCCTTAAGGGCGCCGGCCAGCGCGTTCACGGGCTAGGCGTTCGAGGAATCTGCTCCCGTCGTGTGAACTCCGACCACACCGCCCTCATCGCGTTCCAGCAAGGACGTGTCAGACAAGGGCCCGCGATTGTCTACATTCCGCTATGGGAAATCCGCGCCCACGCATCGGCCGGACCGTTTGGGGTGGTGGTTCCCGGCCAGGCGCTGCGGTAAACTCGAGGTGTCTGGCCCGACGATGTCGAGGAATCCGGATGGCACCAGGGACAGCTCATGTCCAGACGGCGGAAACAGCATAGGCTGGCACGGGTCGTAGCCATGGGCCTCCTGACGCTCTGGTGTCGACCGGCGCGAGCGGACACTCCCGTCCATCCGCCGGATTGTCCCATCATCTTCACCCAGCTACCAATGCGACCCGATCTGGAGCGTCAGCCCAGTCGTTGCGGCGGCATGTTGCGGTCCGACTACGGCCAGGGCGGACGGATTGTGCGGCTGGACCCGGGCGATGAACTGCGCGTGCTCACTGACAGCTTCACCAGCGCCTGTGGGACCGACGTCTCCTTCGACGGCCAACGCATCCTCTTCGCCGCCAGGCGCCACCCCGCCGATTCCTGGAACATCTGGGAGATGAACGCCGACGGCTCCGACCCCCGCCAGGTCACGCGCGACTGCGGCAACTGTCGCAGCCCGGCCTACCAGGCCACGCTCTACACCATCGTCTCGACCGAGCCGTGGTACCAGATCATGTTCGTCAGCGACGCGGCTGCTGCCTTGAACGAGTCCGGCTGCGGGCCGGCCGCCAGCCTCTATAGCTGCAAGCTCGACGGCGGCGCCGTCCGCCGCCTCACCATGAACCTCAGCGACGACCTGGACCCCTTCCTCATGGCCGACGGGCGCGTACTCCTGGCAAGCTGGCAGCGCATGGACCTCCGCCGAGGTTTCGCCGGACGCGTCGCCCTCTTCGGAGTCAACACCGACGGCGCCGACTACGCCCTCTACTCCGGTCGCCAGGGCCGGCGAATCAAACACATGCCCTGCCAGACTACCGACCCCAACGCGCCCGGGCTCGCCGGCGGCCTCGTCGTCTTCGTCGAGGCCGACCAGGTCGACTGGGACGGCGCCGGCCAGCTGGCGTCGGTGACCGTCCGCCGCCCGTTGTACTCCTACCGCCCGATCACCGACGACCCGGCCGTGCTGTATCACTCGCCTTCACCGCTGCCGGACGGAACCATCCTCGTCTCCCGCCGACCGGCTGAAAAGCGACCGGCTGGAAAGCCGGTCCCACAAGGTCAAGCCGGGCGTGCGTCACACGGCATCTACCGACTCGATCCTTCAACCGGCCAAACGGAACTCGTCTACGACGCCCCGGACCTCCACGACGTCCATGCCAAGGTCCTGGCACCTCGCCCGGAGCCCGATGGCCGCTCCAGCGTCGTGAACGAAAAGTACCCCACCGGCAAGCTCTACTGTCTCAACGCCTATATCACCGACCCCGACGTCCAACCTCACGTGAGCCCGGGCATGTTCCGGCGGTTGCGCGTCATCGAGGGCGTGCCGGCCTCGGCCACCGATCCGCCATCGCGTCTGCCGGGCACCGACGAGTTAGCCAAAGACTGGCCCGGCGCAACCCGCAACGGTCTGGTCCCCGTCGTTCAGAAACGCCTGCTCGGCAACTTCCCCATCGAGACCGACGGATCGTTCCAGATCGAGCTGCCCGCCGACGTCCCCGTCCAGCTTCAGATGCTCGACGAAAACGGCATGGCCCTGCGCAGTTGCGGCTGGATCTGGGCCAAGCACCGCGAGCCGCGCGGCTGCATCGGCTGCCACGAAGACCCCGAGCTGACGCCGGAGAACCGCTTCGTCCTGGCCGTGCAGAAACCCGCCGTCGATCTGACGCTCCCGCCGCACAGGCGCCGCACCGTCGACTTCCGCCGCGACGTCATGCCCATCATCGCCTCCCGCTGCGCCGCCTGCCACGACGGAGGCCAAACGCCTTTAACGCTCACCGACGACCCGGTCGGCCCCTTCAATCGCGCCTACGTCAACCTGCTCACACCCAGCGCGCAATCCTCGGTGCCTGATCTACAGCGATCGTCTCCAACGCCGGTCGCCGGCAAATACGTGCATCCCGGCCAGGCCCGAACCAGCCCTCTGATCTGGCGGCTCCATGGCCGCAACACGTCGCGCCCGTGGGACGCGGGGTATAAGCCTGATCAGTCTGTGGCATCGCACCCACCGCCCGACGCTCCGCCACTAACCGACGACGAGAAGCGGACTTTCGTCGAGTGGATCGATCTCGGCGCCCACTGGGACGGTATCCCCGGCCCGGATCGAACTTTCACAAGTTCTGATCCGGCTGAGGAGCGGTTGGAAGTGAGAAGTGAAAAGTGAGAAGTGAGAAGTTGAGACAGTTGTCGCCCCTTGCCCTTGCGTTTGCGACCGTTCTCGCTGTTGCCAGCGCGGCGCCCGCCGCCGACGAGCCGGCGCTACCCGTCTTCGCCGACGTGACCGAGGCCGCCGGAATCACATTCAAACACAGCTACGGCGATCGCAACCTCAGCAACATCGTCGAGGGCACCGGCCCGGGCTGCGCCTTCTTCGACTACGACGGTGACGGCCGCCTGGATGTCTACCTGCTCAACGGCTGCTGGCTGCGTGACGTGAACGACAACCTCGGCCGCGACCTCCGCGGCAAGCTCGCCAACGCCCTGTACCACAACAACGCCGACGGCTCCTTCACCGACGTGACAGCCAAGGCCGGCGTCGGCGATCGCGGCTACGGTATGGGCGCGTCGGCCGCCGACTTCGACAACGACGGAGACCTCGACCTCTACGTCCTCAACTACGGCCCCAACGTCCTCTACCGCAACAACGGCGACGGCACCTTCACCGACGTGACCCGCCAGGCCGGCGTGGCCGGCGGCGGCGAGGTGGGCGCGGGGGCCAACT
>DATKXO010000334.1:0-11885 GCA_035528995.1 Phycisphaerae bacterium
CACAGCGAGGACCTGGCCGTGTGCGGCGACGGCGACAGCGACGGCGACGTGGACCTCGCCGACCTGCCGCGCTACAACGAATGTTCCACCGGGCCGCTGTGCGACGGCCTTGCCGGGGGCTGCGATCCGCCGGCCTGGACCTGGATTCCGCCCCAGCCCGACCTGGGCCTCGCCCACTGCCTGATGATGGATTTCGACACCGACGGTGACGTGGACCTGTTCGACTTTGACAGCCTGCAAGGTGTCTTTGGCTTCACGATCCCCTGACCTGTTACGGAGGTATAGTGTTCAATGAATCACTGGTTGACGATTACGGTCCTGGCCCTGTGCGCGTGCCTGTTGGCGGTATCGGGCTGCGGGAAAGAGCGCCGGGCCTCGACACAGGACCAGTCTGCCACGCTCATGACCACGGAGGTGCCGCACGTGGAGGCAACGCTCGAACTGACCGGCTCGGGACTCACCGAACCCAAGGAGTTTACCTTCGCCCAATTGGCCGACTTGGACATGGTCCGGCTCGACAACGTGATGATGCTCATCAGCCACGGGCCGGACAAGGTGACCGCATGGCGGGGGCCGTCGCTGGACGCCCTGCTCACCCAGGCCAAGGTCCAGCCCGGACCCATGCTGCTCATGTTCGAGGCCGCCGACGGCTACGGGTTCGAGGTGTCCCGCGAGGACCTCGGCCAAGCCATCGTGGCGCTGCAGGACGGCGACGGTCATTGGCTGGCTGACCTGGACAAAACCGGCCCCCTGCGACTGGTCGCCCCGGACAAGCCGGCCAATTACTGGGTCATGAATCTGCAGCGCATCAAGGTCGAACCGATCGAGTAGCGCTCGGCCGTCCGTTCGCCGCCTCGCCCATCATCCGGCGGCCGACGGGCCCGGAGGACATAGTGAATCAGCCGCGTAAGCCGTTCTACACGTTGCACGAGCTGTTAATCATGGCCGCCCTGGCCGCATTGGGCGGCGTCTCCGGCTCCGCCGTGAGTTGGGTCGGAAAGACGCTGCACACCGTCACCGGCATACCCGGAGGCCTCCAGTTCCTGGCCGGCATCCACGTGTTGTGGCTCGTCTTGGCCATCGGACTGATTCGCAAGCCCGGGGCGGCCACCCTCACCGCGCTGCTCAAGGGCGCTGTGGAGCTCCTTTCAGGGAATCCACACGGCCTGATCGTGCTGCTGATGAGCACGCTGGCTGGCATCGCTGTTGATGTCGTATGGCTGATCGCCCGACGACGGGATCGGCTCGTGACCTACATGCTGGCCGGCGGGCTGGGGGCGGCCAGCAATCTGTTGGTGTTCAAGATCATCTACTCGCTGCCGTCCGGCCGAGCGGTGAACCTGGGCCTGGCCGCCCTGACCGGCGTGGCCTTCATCAGCGGAGCCGTGCTGGCCGGCCTGCTGGGTTGGTCGCTGATGGATGCCCTGCGCCGTGCCGGTGTTGTGGGCACGCAACGACCCGGGCCGACCGGCCCGCCCGGCGCCCGCGTGTGGGTGGGCCTGGGGCTCGTCACCTGCGTCGTGCTCTTCTGCGGCATCGCGTTCTTCTATTCCAGCGTTCGGGGCCACTCCCCGGTGCGCGACCGAGCCACGGGTGCCGACACCGTGCTACTCAGCGCCAAACCTGACCGGTGAGTTCGCACCCGAACGACAGCAATCCGCTTGGGGTCGGCCGACGCAGCGACGACCGGCGCCCTACGGGATGTCACCAGCAACGCGCAACGGTACGATAACGCCGCGATGATTCACCTCGAGCAGTTCGGTTGGCGATTCGCCGGCGCTCCTTCCTGGGCCTTGCAGGACGTCTCCTTGCACATCGAGCCCGGCGAGTTCGTCGCCGTGGCCGGTCCCAGCGGGTCGGGCAAGACGACGCTGGCTCTGGCTGCCTGCGGCCTGCTGCTCGGGCGTCACGCCGGCGATGCGACGGGAACCGTCCACGTTGGCGGCAAGGACGTCGCCGCCGAACCGCTTCAACGGGTTGCCGAGACCATCGCCCTCGTGCAGCAGAACCCCGAAGCCCATTTCGCCACGCTGACCGTCGCCGATGAGATCGCCTTCGGCATGGAGAACCGCTGTCTTGCTCCCGACGACATTCGCCGCCGCAGCGCCGAGGCGATGGAACTCCTGTCGATCACGCATCTGGCCGATCGCAGCCTGGCCACTCTCTCCGGCGGTGAGCAGCAGCGCGTGGCCGTCGCCTCCATCGTCGCCGGAAAGCCCGATGCGATCGTGCTCGACGAGCCGACCGCCAGCCTCGACCCCCAGGCCTCGCGCGACCTCTTCCGCACGTTGGCCGACCTGTGCCGCCAAACCCATCTGACCGTCGTCATCATCGAACACAAGCTCGCCCAACTGTTGCCGCTGAACCCGCGTCTCGTCTGCCTCGAGGCCGGTCGCCTGTCCGACGCCCCGGAGCCCTCAGTTCTCAGTCCACAGTCCCCAGTCCTTAGCACGCACTCCTCGGTCCTCGACGCGCCGCCGATCGTCGACGCGTCCGGCCTGACTGTCCGACTCGGCGGCCGAACGATCCTGGATGACGTCTCTCTGCAGGTGCGCCCCGGTGAAACGGTGGCCATCCTCGGGCCCAACGGCGGTGGCAAGTCCACGCTGCTGCACGGCCTGCTGGGTCTGGTCGCGTCCGATCGCGGATCGGTAAGGGTCTGCGATCTGCCGGTTCCCGAAACGCCGGTTTCGCGATTGGCGGCCCACGTCGGCCTGGTCTTCCAGAACGCCGATCATCAGCTTGTCGCTGACACGGTGTGGCACGAAGCGCTGTTCGCCACCCGGGCCCTCGAGACACCCCGGGCCGATGCAGAAGCCCAAGCCGATGACCTGCTCCAACGGGCGGGACTGGCCGATCGTAAGCGTGACCACCCCTACCGCCTGAGTTGGGGCCAGAAGCGCAGGCTCAACATCATATCGGCCGTCCTGCACCGCCCGCGGCTGCTCCTGTTGGACGAGCCCTTCGCCGGGCAGGACTGGGAGAACGTCGCCTTCCTGCTCGAAATCATCGACCAAGTGTTGAACCGGTCGGGCGGCGGGGCGGTCGGTTCGGGCGAGCCCGTACACCCGCAGCAACGCGGCGCGTGCCTGATGGTCACGCACGATCCGCGTGTCGTTCAACGGAGCTGTACGCGGGTCCTGTTCGTGTCGGACGGTCGCATTACGCTGGACGCCTCCATGCCGGAGGCTTTCCAGCGACTGCGAAACATGGGACACGACGCCTACGCACCGGATGAAGTGCTGAGCCCTCAACGTTGAGCGCCGGCAACGTGCGCGGCAACGCGAACCGCTGGTGACCGGGAGCCTGAGGTTCTCTTGATGACCTATCAGACCGGTCATTCCGTCCTGCATCGCCTGCATCCCGTGGTCAAGCTGGCCTGGCTGCTGTGGGTGACGGTGGCCGTGTTCGTGTTCCACTCGGTTGCCCTGCCGTTGGCGGCCGTGGGGCTGGCCTTGGCCCTGCTGTGGCTGGCCGGCGTGCCGCCCTGGCGCATACCGGGGGCGCGGGCATGCCTGATCCTGGGCGTTGGGATCGTAGTTCTTCACGCGGTCGTGGCCCGCCACGGTGAGCCGCTGATCGGCCCGGTGACGACCGTGGGACTTGTCAACGGGCTCCGGGCGGCGGGCCGGCTGTTGGCCGTCATCCTGATGAGCACGCTGTTTGTGACCACCACCGAGCCCGTCTCCCTGGCCTGCGCGTTGGTCGGCGCGGGCCTGCCCTATCGCTGGGGCTTCGCTCTGGTGACCGCCTTGCGGCTGGCCCCCGTCTTTCGAGTGGAAGCCCACCACGTCCATAGAGCCCAGTTGGTCCGCGGCGTGGCGTACGATGCCTGGGGCCCGCGCCGCTGGTGGCTGATCCTGCGCCACCTCTGTATGCCGCTGCTGGTGTCCGCCCTGCGCACCGCCCACAGCCTGTCGCTGTCGATGGAAGGGCGGGCCTTCGGGCTGCACCGCCGTCGGACCAGCCTGCGACAGGTCAACATCACACGCCTGGACGTGGCGATCGGCGCGCTACTGCTCCTCTCGATCGGGGCGGCCTCTTGGTACGCAATCAAAGCGACTTGAGCGCGCCGAACGGGTCACAGCCTGGTTGGCAAAGGGTGCCGTCCTCGCGCTCCTACTGGTGGACGATCCCGCCCGCCCTCTGAAAGTGTCGCCGCAGGAATTGGCCTGCCGCGAAAACAGACCCCCCCGGTCCGGTTTCAAGAGGATACCGACATCCGCCTATCCGGTGACGACTCAGTTCGTCCTGGACACCACACCTCGCGATTGCTTAGAATGCAGTCTGGCTACAGAGCATGCCTTCAAGGCGCAAGGACGCCTTGCATGCTTGGTCCGGACCGTCAGGCCGCAGAAGGAGGGGCCCTCCATGAGCCGTGAGTACCTCGCATCCCGTGCCAAGTTCCAGTGCTTCTTCGTTGCAGTGGCCTGTTTGATGGTCTCTGCATCCGGGCCGGCCGTATACGCCGCGGATCGGATGATGTTGGGAGAGTACTTCACGGCCACTTGGTGAACGACTTGCCAGACCGCGGGTCCCGTGGTCCAGAACATGATCACCGACTATCCCGACACCCTCGCCGTCGTGGAGTACCACGTATCGGACGCTCCGTACTCCTACCCATGGGGTGAGAGCCGGGCCAACTTCTACAACATCTGGTCCGCGGGCCTCCCCTGGTTCGACTACGACGGCTTGGGGGACGCCTGGCCGATCGGCTCCTACGAGAGCAACTTCCTCACGCGCCAGGCCGTGCCCACCAAGGTCACCATGAGCGTCGGGGCCGAGCACGTCTCCGGAAACACCTACAGCGTCACCAGCCAGACCTGCCTCGAGGAAAGCGGCGACCCGCTCCTGCTCAGGATTTACTCCGTCATGGTCGAGGACTGGTGGCCCGGCACCGACCAGGGCGAGGACAAGTACCACCGCAACACGTTCCGAGCCGCCGCGACCACGGAGGACGCCTTCCTCTTCCCGGGCGAGTGTCAGGTCGTGACCAAGACCATTACGCCGACGTACGTGACCGAGTCGAACCTGAAGGTCATCGCCTGGGCCCAGGAAGCCCTGTCCGCCGGCCCCGCCGAGGTGCATCAGGCCTCCAAAGACCTCTACCCCTTCGAGACGCTGCCCGCCATGGGCGACTACGACAACGACGGCGACGTGGACCTGGATGACCACACCGGCTTCGCCGGCTGCATGAGCGGCCCCGACCCCGGCACGCCGCCTTCCTCCACCTGCCTCTATTTCTTCGATGGCGACGATGACAGCGACGTGGACACCGAGGACTTCAGTTCCTTCCAGCAGGAGTTCACCGGGCCACGCTAGAGCAGGTTCGTCCCGCAAGCCATGCAAAGCCATAGCGGCCTGCGTCCCGGCAGGCCGCTGTCTTGCGCGGGTAGCGCCCAAATGCCGCAATGCAGGGCAAGCCGTGCGCACCATCAACCAACGCCGTCTGCTGGCCGGTCACCACCGTTTGTCCTATCATCCAATCGCGATCGTCCCTGAACCGGCGCTTCGGCTCCCGCCCAAGGAGGGTCTCGATGGAGCACCTGCAGAATCTCTCGCGCCAGGAACTGGTCACCCTCATCGACGTCCACGCCAAGTGCTGGCTGGCCCACGACGGCTGCTGGTTCCTCGCCGTCGAGGACAAGTACGGCCTCGACGTCGCCATGGAACTCGACACCCGCTCCTGGGAGCGCTTCTCGCCGATCGAGGCCCGGCGGATCATGCAGGCCTTTGACATCCCCGAGGGCGGCGGCCTGGACGCCCTCGAAAAGGCCCTGCGCTACCGCCTCTACGCCACGGTGAACCCCCAAGCCGTCGAACGCCCCGACCAGCGCACCCTGATCTACAAGATGGTCGAATGCCGCGTCCAGAGCGCCCGCAGACGCAAGGGCCTGCCCGACTTCCCCTGCAAGCCCGTCGGCCTGGTCGAATACTCCAGGTTCGCCGAGACCATCGACCTCCGCATCAAAACCCGCTGCCTCCAGTGCCCACCCGATGACACCGAAGGCACCGGCTGTATCTGCACCTGGGAGTTCACCGTCTAACGGTCGCGAACAACTCCAGACTCACACTGACCGATTGTCGCCCTTGCGAGCCGCGAACTTCAGTTCGCGCGGTCCTTCACGCGGGCGCAAGCCCCAGCGCGGACCTTCGCCGGCCACGTGCGGTGGTGGGCGGCATCGGTCCGCCCGAGGCGGACCCGTCTTGATCCCCGCACTCCACGCCTCAGCTTCACTGGACCATACCAGGGTGCCGGCCTGCAAACGCCGCGTCGACGCGGCTAGGCCGTTCGGTCCCTCAGGGGGATCCTACCTCAGGCCGAGTTTCTCCCTTTCGTAACCGAACCGATCGAGCTCGGCATCGATTCCCCGCCGAGCCTCTTCGAATAGCCACTTGCGGTTCGCGGGCTCCCGGAGCAGGAACACTGGGTTCGTATAGAAGAGCCACAGATTGTGGAAATACGCGAGAATGCTCTGAAAACGTTGTTCGTATTCGGTGCACTCCGGCGGTGGCAGTGGGCCATTCGAGCCGGTTTCGTAGATCGCCTCTGCCTCCTCTCGAGACCTCCGCATAACATCAACCAGTTGGGCTTCCTGGCATTCCCCGCTGCAATAGGCCGAAAACGTCGGAAGGACTCGCTGGCGGAGAAGTTGCACAGCACGTGGCAACCAACTTTCTACGTGGTCGATGACGTCGGCCTTGCTGCCTGTCGCCGCAGACAACATGGCTTTGACTGCGTGGTAGTCCGCGTTCCACACGAGTCTCACACCCGCCGCCACGTCCTCTGTTGCATCCCACGCAGGGTGAAACTCGCGGTCCAGTTCCGAATCCACCCAGCATGCCCGACAGACCCAATTGGCGTTGTCGACATCCGCTAGATCGTTGCCGACGTATACCCACACAACCTGGGCAGGAGCGTCACCCCAACGGGCTCGCACCAACTCATTCCGTACGAAGCGATCGTGCCTGATCTTCTCCACGGTCTCCCCGACCAACGCTCGAATCGTGTCCTGAGAGTAGTGAGCATCGACCAAAAGCGTGCCCGATAGTCGTCTTGCCCCGATGAAGCTCAAATCTTGAAGCCTCAAAAGCTCACACCGAAGATCTTCGCGTACGTTGTATCGAAGCTCAACCTGCTCGACCTGTCGGTGTCCATTGGGACACATCTCGTTTGTATAGGGCAGACCGTCAGCGGGACAGAGATAGTGGGACGAGATGAGCAGGCGGGCAGTGTCTACCCCGTCGATGATCAGATAGTCGCACCCGATGTCGTCAGCCGCCCGAACGAAATCTCTGGAGGCGTCGTCCTGAACATCGCCCACTACGAGCAGGATCACCACATCTACTCCTTGAAGGTCGCGGAGCTTTTGGAACTGGTGAGTCACAAGGCGCGAGGAGACCTTAGGCGATGACTTGCCTTTGATCACAAAGGCCGCCAGCTTTCGCGCGCCGCCGATGTTCACGCGAGCCAAGATGTCCGCCAGTTCACAAGGCCCGTGCGCCGTGACATTCGGATCGTGCAGAATCTGGCGAAGCCACGGCTCAATCTGCGTACGCTCGTTGAGAGTCCTCACGTTGCGGACGATGTCCTGGGTGATTGCAGCCTCTGGGATCCTCCCAGCCACATTGAACTGCTGGATGTCTGTCAGGCGAATCAGTCGTGGCATTCCAGGCTCCAGATTCTGGAAAGGTGCACAACGAACAAGAGCGCCTTGGGCGTCCGATTCCGGCTGGATTCACCGACCTCCAACCATCTCAGGGGAGCCACAATCGCCCCGGCTCTCGGGCCAGCACACTGGTCTGGCACCCCATTGTACTGCGACGCGACTGAGGCGCCCGGACGGAATCGAATTCGCCGCCGTCGGATGCGAGCTGGCTGGGTGCCTGCTCACAGCCGCACCTCCTGCGGCCACGGCTGACGCCGGCACTGCGTCCAGATGCGCGTGATGTACTCCAGCGAGAACCCGTTCTGCAGCCGATGGATCCAGTACGCCCCGCGCCCGGTGACCTCGTAACCGTCGGCCGCCTTCCGCATCAGACCCAGCGCTCGCGGCGCTGCGAAGAGCCAACCGGCCGCAGCCGACAGGTCGCGGTCGAACATTCCTGCAAACGACGCCCGGCCCACCCGCATCTCGTACAGCCGCCAGTACAGCCAGTAGGCCATCTCCAGCCGGCGGTTGAGCGGCAGACACAGCGTTACCGGTGATCCGTTGCGGACCGCCTCGGCATACGCCTCGACCTGAAACGTGTTGAAGAACAGGTCGCGCCCGGTCATCGACGCGGCACTCGGCCCGAAGCCGAGGTAGTAATGCCGGGCCACCGTGCTGAACTTGCGACGACTCGGTGCGAGCCACGACCACACCGCGCACCGCTCGAAGCCGTGCGACCGAGCCACGCCATCGATCGCCGCCAGCATCCGCCGCGTCAGACGCCCGTTCGGGCGCCGCACGCGCCTCAAGCCCTCCTCTCGCCCACGCTCGGAGTAGGGGAACCCGAGCATCGGGTTGGCGCTGATCTGATGCGCGCCGGCCGCGATGGCTCCCTCCGCGTCGGCCCGAACCTCGTCCACCGTCTGACCGGGCAGGACGAACATCAGGTCCACGTTGACCGTGTCGAAACCGGCCGCCACCGCGCTGCGGACGGCCTCGGCCCCTGCGGCCGCGGTGTGTTTCCGCCCGATGCGCTCCAGGTGGTGATCGTGAAACGTTTGGGCCCCAACGCTGACCCGATCCACGCCCGCATCACGAAGTCGGGCCAGCGTCTCGGGCGGCATCCATGCCGGGTGCAGCTCCACACACGTCTCGTCAATCTGCCCGAAGTGACTGCGGATGTGTGCCAGGATGCGCAGCAGCCCGTCGACATTCACCGTCGGCGTGCCGCCACCGACGTACAGACTCGGAATCCGATCGATCGCGATCCGCTGTGCGGTCCGCGCGATCTCGATTTTGACCGCCTCTTCGAACACCGCGTAGGCCGTGTCGTCATACGGCCACCGGTTGTACGGGCAGTAGGGGCACAGATCCCGGCAGAAGGGCACGTGCAGGTACAATCCGGCCCACGCCATCCGCCGCGGCAGCCGCGGCTGCCCCTGCCGCAACACCAGCGGCCTCCACTGTCCGGTCACCGCCGTCCGCAACAGCGTCTTGGCAATCCGATACATTCAGCGACGCTCCACAACGAATCCGGCGGTTCACGGGCGAGCACCTGGGCGCTGGACTACGTCGCGCCGACGGTGTCGGGCTATCCGTAGCGAGGAGGCGCTTCAATCGCAGCGTCGCCTCGGCTGCACGGGACGGCCTCACTCTATCTGGCGAGTATTCGGTGGTCGAGGCGCCCAATCCCCCTCACCCAGGAATCCCCGAGCACGTTGCGCCAGTTTCTCGCCGAAGCACTGCCGGGCGGCGGCTTCACCGTAGTCGGCACGTTCGGCGAGCTTGAGGAACTCCACGAATCGACCTTCAGCGTCGGACAGCAGGTTGCGGACCAAAATCTGGGCCAGGTCGTAACTGAGTTCCTGACCTTCGTCTCGCCGGGAGAACGCTTCTCCGCACCAGAAGCTCTGCAGGCCGTGCCGTTGCCAGTACCGCTGGTGTCGATTCGCCCGTTCGTGGTCCACCCTGAACCAGTCTCTGCCCATCACGATCTGCTCGACAACCTGGGCGATGCCCTCTTCGATCCATTGCGGCACCTCCAGGGAATCCAGGTTAGCGTGGACCAGTTCATGCGTCAGGGCGATGGTCAGGTTGCCGACCGTGCTGCGGGGAAGAGCGATGTGCGGATACTCGTCGGGAAGATAGACGCCGGCCGACGCCCCGTATTCTCCGTCCGGATAGAAATGTGAAATGTACGTGTAATAGATATCGACGTCCTCAAACACCAGGATGAAACGCTTGGAAGTCGCCGGGGCGCCCTCCGCTGCCCCGAGAAGTTCCCGGATCTTGGTCCTGGCAGCCTCGGCCAGGCGGAGCAACTTGTCGGCTTCGTCCTTGAGCTGGGGCGTCAACAGGGCGAAGTTCGCGGACGAGTTGATGAAATACCGCCCGCCAAGGTGCTCGCAGAGCTTCTCCAGCCATTGATACCCCGCTTCGCACCAGGCGGACTCTCGACGGGCCGCAGCCACGTGCCGGTCGATCCAACTCTGAATGACATCCCACCGGGGGCGGGGCAGCCCATCCGCCGGCTCGAAAGCGCTGGCGACAGCATCCAAGTCGATCAATTCGCCCGGATTCCGTGCCATTGTGACCTTGCTTCCCCGACCGGCGAACGTGCAGGCCCGCCGGGTGCCACAGCCGGACCCCGTTCTACGCGCCACCCGGCGGGCCGCTGGCGGATTGCCCGGCGTCAGGCCGGGACCTCGTGAGACCGCCTCAGCCCAGCGAGCCCCAGCAACACACCGTTCGACACCCGACGAACGTCGGTCTATTGCGGAGCAAGGACCACTGTAGACAGCCCGACACGCACTGTCTAGGAATTCGGTGCTCAGGAATCCGCATCCGCGCTCGTCGCTGTGGGGTCATCGGCGACCACCGCGTCGGACGAGCGTGGTCCGCCCCGTCGCCGCCTGACCTTGCCCCACCAGTCGGCCAGCGTCAGACCGATGACAGCCAACAGGAAGGCCGCCCCGACCGCGGTGGCGAAGAGGTGTCCCCCACGAACAAACGGCGTGCGCCCGGCGCAAAACTCCACTGGCCCGCAGATGACGCCGGGCCCCTGCTCGCGGGTCCGCTGCCTGCGGACGTGCCCAGTGGCGTCGATGATCTGGGATACGCCCGAACTGGCCGCCCGCACCGCGCAGCGCCGCAGCTCGATCGAGCGGACGGGCGCTATGTCGGCATGTTGCCAGCGCTGCTGCACCGGCCAGGGCTCCGGGTCCATCAGCGGGGCCAGCAGCAGCTCGGCCCCCAGGTCGACCAGCCGGCGGGGCAGATCGGTGAAGGTGGCGTCGTAGCAAATGTACGTCCCGGTTCGCCCCCAGGGGGTCTCGACGGTTTCCTGCGACCGGGCGGGGTTGCCGTCGTCGAAGAACGGCACCGGTACCGACTTCGCCTGCCGCCCCACGATGTGGCCCTGCGTGTCGATCAGCAGGGCGACGTTGTCATAGTCGCAGGCCGCACCTGCCTCCGCCCGCGTATGGACGCCAATGCAGATGTAAACGCCCTTGTCCCTGGCCAGTTCGGCCAGGGCCCGGATGGTGGGATGCCGCTCGTCGGCGTAATCGTAAATGGCATGTTCGGGCAGGACGACGAAGGCCGGCTTGTCCGGATAGTTCGTAGCCTCGGTGGCCAGTTGCAGGTACTCGTCGTAAACGGTCGTCTCGGCCTGCACGCAAGCGACGGTGACCTGCCGGCCGGATGGGCTGCCCGCCGGCTGGGAGATGAATCCCAGCAGAATGGTAACTGTCGCGATTCCCACCATCGGCAGCCAGCTTCGCACTCTTCGATGAATGAGCCCATGCGCCACGGCGGCGTTGAAGGCGACCAGCAGGAACGAGACGAAGTAGACGCCGCCGATCGACGCAATCTGAGCGATCCAGATGTTGTGCGACTGACTGTAGCCCCAGGCCAGATACGCAAAACGGTAATGGGCCAGTCCCTCGCAGCGCACCACTTCCTGACCGACGAACGCCAGGGGCACGATCCACATCATGGCCGCGCCCGAAAGCCGGTCCATCAACAGCCTGGCGACCCGAAACGAAAAGCCCATCCACAGGGCCAATCCGATAACGGCCGCCACGCCCAGTGGGCCACTGAGCGTGCAGAGCCACGCCAACCCTGCGCGGTAGAACACCAGGCCCACCAGTGTGCCGAAGAGCCACGCCCGGTCCGGGCGCAATCGCGGCAGCACGATCAGCCATGGCACCAACGCGATCCAGGCAAGAAAGT